>JASJAW010000053.1 GCA_030066795.1 Dinoroseobacter sp. | reverse complement strand
ATGGCAGAGGTCATGACCGCGCAATATATCCGCACCGCGCGGCTCAAGGGCGTGAGTTTCCGCAACATCGTGCTTAAACATGCGTTGCGCAACGCGCTGATCGCGCCGTTTACGGTGATCATGCTGCAGTTCCCGTGGTTGCTGACCGGCGTTGTGATTGTGGAGACGCTGTTCAATTACAAAGGCTTTGGCTGGACGCTGGTCCAGGCAGCATCCAACAATGACATTGAATTGCTCCTCGCCTGCTCCATCGTGGCCGTAGCGGTCGTGCTCGTAACGCAGCTGATTTCGGATATCGGCTACGTCTTCCTTAACCCCCGTATTCGGATCGCGTGAGGGAGACGTCAGATGGAACCGATGACGACATTCGAAATTATCACCAAAGTCTTCCTGCAGTTCGTCCCGGTCTGGGGCGCGCTGATTGCCACGTTCACCTTGTCCATTGTCTACAAACGCAAACTGGGCCTTTACGGCAAGCTGTTTGACAGCACGATTGGCATGATCGGCTTCGCGCTTGTGATGTTCTGGGTCTTTACTGCGATCTTCGCGGACATGATCATTACCCATGACCCGATCCAGGTGGTCTCGGGTATGAAGAACAAGGTCCCCGGCACTCCCGTACCGCCCGGAACACAGGGCTTTACGCATTACCTTTTTGGGGGCGACAACCTCGCACGAGACGTATTCTCCCGCATGGTAATGGGCGCGCGTGAGGTGCTCAAAATCGCGCCGGCTGCGACGCTGTTCGCGTTCATGGTCGGCATTGTTCTGGGTCTGCCTGCGGGGTACTTCGGCGGCAAGCTCGACACGGTGCTGAGCTTTCTGGCCAACCTCGTACTCGCCTTTCCGGTGATCCTGCTGTTTTACCTCCTGGTCACGCCTGAGATCGTCGCAACAGGGATACCCGTCTATATGGCTGCGGTTCTGTTCCTGTTTCCGATCCTGTTTCTGGTGGTGCTCTGGAACTCGCGCTATTTCACGCAACCGCAGAAACGGAATATCTATGTCGCCCTCACCGTTCTGATTGGCGGTTGGCTTTATATCGGGCTTGCATTTGACGCTGACCCATTGGGTGTCGTCTCGATGCCGCCAAACGTGCTAATCGTGTTCGTTTCCGTGGTCTTTGTGAACTCGCCCACTGTCTTTCGTATCGTGCGGGGAATCGTACTCGACATCCAGACACGAGACTACGTGGCAGCCGCCCAGACCCGCGGCGAAGGGCCGTGGTACATTATGTTGTGGGAGATCCTGCCCAACGCGCGCGGCCCGCTGATCGTCGATTTTTGCCTGCGCATTGGCTACACGACGATCCTTCTTGGCACTTTGGGTTTCTTCGGGCTCGGCGTTAGCCCCGAGAGCCCTGACTGGGGGTCGACTATTAACCAGGGGCGGCGGTTGCTGTCAGTTTATGTCCACCCCGCCCTGCCACCGGCGTTGGCGTTGATGAGCCTTGTTCTGGGCCTCAACCTTCTGGCCGATGGCCTGCGTGAAGAAAGCATGAAGGACTGATCGGATGAGCACAGATTATGACGGCCCGATCCTTGAGATTGACAACCTGTCGATCTCCTTTTTCACGCGATTGCGCGAAATCCCGGCGGTCATGGATTTTTCCTGCTCGGTACAACCCGGAGAGGCTATGGGTCTGGTCGGTGAGTCCGGCTGCGGCAAGTCTACGGTGGCGCTGGGCGTCATGCAGGATCTGGGGGTCAACGGCCGGATCGTCGGCGGCACGATAAAGTTCAAAGGGCGTGACCTGAACACGATGAGCTCGGAGGAGCTGCGCAAGATCCGCGGTCGGGACATCGCCATGATCTATCAGGAACCGATGGCTTCGCTGAACCCCGCGATGAAGATCGGCAAGCAGCTGATGGAAGTGCCGATGATCCATGAAGGCGTCTCGGAGGAAGAAGCCTACAAACGCGCGCTGGAAGTGGTAACAGATGTGCGGCTGCCAGACCCGGAACGGATGCTGAAGTCGTTCCCGCATCAGCTTTCCGGCGGCCAGCAACAGCGGATCGTGATCGCGATGGCGTTGATGTCGAAGCCCTCGCTTCTGATCCTCGACGAGCCGACCACCGCACTCGATGTGACCGTTGAAGCGGCCGTCGTGAAGCTCGTTAAAGACCTTGGTAAGAAATACGGCACATCGATGCTGTTCATCTCGCACAATCTTGGCCTCGTGCTGGAGACCTGCGATCGGCTTTGCGTGATGTATTCCGGCGAAGCGGTGGAAACTGGCTCGATCCAGGACGTATTCGACAAGATGCAGCACCCTTACACGCAGGCGCTGTTCCGCTCGATCCCGCTCCCGGGCGCTGATAAGAATGCGCGACCGCTGATTGCCATTCCGGGCAATTTTCCCCTGCCCCATGAACGCCCGCCCGGGTGTAATTTTGGCCCGCGCTGCGGCTACTTTGAGGAAGGGCGCTGCAACGCGAAGGATATTCCGATGTTCGACGTTGCAGGCGACGATCGTCATGCCACCCGTTGCATAAAGTTCGAGGAGATAGACTGGGATGCCCCGCCCGTGGCGGCAGGTGGCCAGATCAATACCGAGCCGGGCGATGTCGTGCTCAAGATCGACAATCTGAAGAAATACTATGAGGTCGCGGCCAGCGCGCTCTTTGGTGGTGACAAGAAAGTCGTGAAAGCCAACGAGACCCTGAGCTTCGAGGCCCGAGAAAGTGAGACGCTGGCCATTGTGGGTGAGTCCGGGTGCGGCAAGTCCACGCTTGCCAAGGTTCTGATGGGGCTGGAGACGGCGACCGACGGCACCATTTTGATCGACAACCGCGAGGTGCAGTCGACAGAAATTCAGGCCCGGGAAACCAACACCGTCTCAAATGTCCAGATGGTGTTCCAGAACCCGTTCGACACGCTGAACCCGTCCATGACGGTCGGCCGCCAGATCATTCGCGCTCTGGAAATCTTTGGCGTTGGCGATACCGAGGAAGAACGCCACGAACGCATGCTCAAGTTGCTCGATCTGGTCAAACTTCCACGCGCCTTTGCAGACCGCATGCCGCGCCAGCTTTCCGGGGGGCAGAAACAGCGCGTCGGGATCGCGCGTGCCTTCGCCGGCGAAGCCAAGATTGTCGTCGCAGACGAACCGGTCAGCGCCCTCGATGTATCTGTACAGGCTGCCGTCACCGACTTGCTGATGGAAATCCAACGCGAAAACAAGACGACTCTCCTTTTCATCTCGCACGACTTGTCGATCGTCCGCTATCTGAGCGATCGGGTCATGGTGATGTATCTTGGTCATGTCGTCGAACTCGGGACGACCGATGAGGTGTTCTCCCCGCCTTATCATCCCTATACTGAGGCGCTTTTGTCCGCGGTTCCGATTGCCGATACGTCTGTGGAGAAAGAACACATCGTGTTGGAAGGCGATATTCCGTCTGCAATGAACCCGCCCAAGGGCTGTCCGTTCCAGACCCGGTGCCGGTGGAAAGATCGCGTGGCGGGCGGGCTTTGCGAAAAAGAAGTTCCGCCAATCCGCACCTCCTCCACCGGGCATCAGATCAAATGCCATCTGAGCGAGGACGTGCTGTCGGAGATGACACCGGTGATCAAGATTGCCGCTGAATAACCGCCATCTGGGCTTCAAGCAGACCGTAAAAGGCATGCGATGGGTCGCAAAAAGTTTCGCTTTCTGACGCCAAGTCGCTTAACGTTTGCTGATAAATAGCGTTTCCGGACAAAGAAGCCGGGCGCTCAACGGAGACCGGGCCGCTGTTTGTGGTCCGAAGAGGGAGGAATACCAATGCCCGTCAAACCCCCGGTGACTGATCTGCCGATCAAGACCGCCGAAAGCGGTTTTTATCGCGGATTCACCAAAGACGTCGCCATTACAGCAAAGCTGCTTGTGGGCGGCCTGATCATCTGGGCGATTGCGTTTCCAGATCAGGCGGCCAGCGTTCTTGGCTCGCTGAACTCGATTATCTTGGCGACGTTTAACTTCTGGTACGTCTATGTGATGGCGTTCTTCGTCATCCTGTGTTTCGCACTGGCGCTTTGGCCAACGGCAGGACGCCTCCGGCTCGGCCACGACGATGACCGCCCTGAGTTTTCGAATTTCTCATGGTTCTCCATGATGTTCGGCGCGGGTATCGGGATCGGGATGCTGACATTTGCGACCGCTGAACCGATGTATCACTGGGGTGCGAACCCGGCGACGATCATGGGACAAACCGAAGGATCAACTGCGGGGAACGTTCGCGATGCCTATATCTGGTCTTTCACCCATTGGGGCCTTGCAGCCTGGGCGTCCTATGCAATTGTTGGGCTGGCGCTTGGATATTTCTGCTACCGGCGCGGGCTCCCGCTGACAATCCGCTCCGCACTGACCCCGATCTTTGGCAAGTCGCTGTCAGGCCCGGTCGGCCATGCCGTCGATGTTGTCGCTGTGGTCGCGACTGTGCTTGGGGTGTCCCAGACGCTCGGCTTCGGGGTTGAACAGTTCATCTCCGGTTTGTCGCGGATCGGCTTTGGGGACTGGCTCTTCGCCACCGCCGAAGATGGCTCTCAGACTGCTTCGAAGATGGGCATCATCGTGGCCCTGCTCGTGATCATGGGAGCTTCAACCCTGTCCGCTCTGTCGGGCGTTGGAAAAGGTATCAAGTGGCTGTCCAACCTGAATATGGGCCTCAGCTTCTTCGTACTTTTCTTCTTCCTGATCTTCGGGTCGACCTTCTTCGGTCTGCAGGCGCTGTTCCTTGGCATGTGGGACTACCTCATGTCGATCCCTGGGAACCTCTTCACAGTCTGGGTCGGCAGCCCGATCGAAACCTTCACAGCCGCTGTACCGGCCAGTGTGCAGGCCCTGCCTGCTGAAGACCTCACAGCGATTTACGACTCAGCCACCAGTCCGTGGGGCACGCTCGCCTCCTTCACCGAAGGCTTGCCCGCCTCTGCGGCGTCGCTACCCGCCGCTGACATTGCAGCAACCTATGCGGTTGCAACAGAAAACAGACTGTCGGGCTGGCAGGGTGCTTGGACGATCTTCTACTGGGCCTGGTGGATCGCGTTTGCTCCCTTCGTGGGCGTCTTCTTGGCGCGCATCTCGAAGGGTCGGACGATCCGCGAGTATGTGCTGGGCGCGATGATTATCCCGGCCATCATGTGCTTTGTCTGGTTTGCCATGGTTGGCGGCACCGCCATCGATCTGGAGCTTACGGGCGTGGCAGATGGTGCGATCACCGGCGCAGGACAATCGGACCAGCTCTTTGCGATGCTGGCCGTGATCCTGTCCGAGGGGCTCGCCTATGTGATGTCGATCCTCGTGGTGATCCTGCTGCTGACGTATCTCGTGACCTCGGCGGACAGTGCGGTTCTGATCATCAACACGATCAATGCCGCAGGCGACGAAGGCCCGAAAGCCCGGCCGCATATCCTGTTCTGGGGGGCCGCGCTGGCGCTGGTGGTCGGAGGACTGATCATCGCCGGTGGCCTTGGCGCCATTCAAACCGCGATGGTGATCGGGGCCCTGCCCTTCAGCTTCGTGATGGTGCTGATGGGGCTGTCGCTGATCAAGGCGATCTATCGCGACGGGCGGCGGCTCAAGCACGGCCTGCCCACAACGCATACGGAGATCGAAACTCCGGCAGAGTAATCGCCAACCAATCCAAAATTCTGAAAGGGCGGGATCACTCCCGCCCTTTTTCTTTAAGTGCCCGACCAAGCGACTGAAACCGACCCGCGCATGTCGGTCACGGACTTGCCTGCAAACACAAGCTGCGCCGACGCTGATTGTAACGGAGGTGTGCCATGAAAACACAGACACGCGTGTGCATTATCGGCGGCGGGGTCGTCGGCTGTTCTGTGGCCTATCACCTGACAAAACTCGGCTGGTCAGATGTCGTTCTTTTGGAACGCGCCGAACTGACCTCAGGTTCCACATGGCATGCGGCAGGCGGATTTCACACGCTTAACGGCGACACCAACATGGCCGCACTACAGGGCTATACCATAGGTCTCTACAAAGAGCTGGAGGAGCTCACAGGGATGTCCTGCGGGTTGCACCACGTGGGCGGCATCACGCTCGCGGATACGCAAGACCGCTTCGACATGCTTAAGGCAGAACGCGCCAAGCACCGGTACATGGGGCTGGAGACGGAAATCCTCTCTCCCGACGAGATCAAGGCCCGCGCCGAACTGGTCAATATCGATGGCATTGTCGGCGGTCTCTATGACCCGCTGGACGGGCATCTCGACCCGGCCGGCACAACCCACGCCTATGCCAAAGCCGCCCGCATGGGCGGCGCGGAGATAGAGCTCCACACAAAGGTGGAACGCCTGACGCCGCACAAAGACGGATGGGAGGTCGTGACCGACAAAGGCACCTTGATTGCCGAACATGTCGTCAATGCCGCCGGGCTCTGGGCGCGCGAGGTGGGCGCGATGGCCGGTGTTTACCACCCGCTCCTGCCCATGGCGCACCAGTATATTGTGACAGATGACATTCCGGAGATTTACAATCGCGCCACCGAGTTCCCGCATGTGATCGACCCCGGCGGCGAAAGCTACCTGCGGCAGGAAGGCCGTGGGCTCTGCATCGGGTTCTACGAGAAAAAATGCGAGCCCTGGGCGGTGGACGGCACGCCCTGGGATTTCGGACACGAGTTGCTGAACGACCAGTTCGACAAGATCGAGGACAGCATCGCCTTCGCCTATCGCCGCTTCCCGGTGCTCGAGACGGCTGGCGTAAAGTCCGTCATCCACGGCCCGTTCACCTTTGCGCCGGATGGCAACCCGCTGGTCGGACCGATGCCCGGTCTGCGGAACTACTGGGCGGCTTGCGCCGTAATGGCAGGCTTCTCGCAAGGCGGCGGTGTCGGCCTGACCCTGGCCCAATGGATGACCAGCGGCGAGACCGAGCGCGATCCCGCAGCGCTGGACGTGGCTCGATTCGGAAGCTGGACCACGCCGGGCTACACGGTCCCAAAGGTCATCGAGAATTATCAGAACCGATTTTCCGTCTCCTATCCGAACGAGGAACTTCCCGCGGCACGGCCTTTCCGGACTTCACCGGTTTATGATCTGTTGGACGGTATCGGCGCCGTTTGGGGTCAGGCGTACGGCCTGGAGGTCGTCAACTACTATGCGCCGAAAGGCGAGACACGCTACGAAACCCCGAGCTTCCGACGTTCGAACGCGTTTGCCCCCACGGCGGCGGAAGTCATCGGTGTGCGCGGCGGCGTCGGAATCAACGAATTGTCGAACTTCGGCAAATATCGCGTGACCGGCCCGAATGCGCGCGCCTGGCTCGACCGGATCATGGCTGGCCGGGTGCCACAACCGGGACGCCTTGCGCTTAGCCCGATGCTCGCGCCGTCGGGCCGAATCTATGGCGATTTCACCATCTCCTGCCTGTCCGAGACCGAGTTTCAACTCATCGGCTCCTACGGTGCGCAAGCCTTCCACATGCGGTGGTTTGAAACGCATATGGAGCCGGGCGTGATGTTGGAAAACATCTCTGACACACGGCTCGGCTTCCAGATCGCCGGACCCAAAGCCCGCGCGCTATTAGACGCTTGCACGCGGGCCGATGTGAGCGCTGAGTCCTTCCGGTTCTTTGATGTCCAACGCATGACGCTTGGCATGGCGAACTGCATAGTCCAACGCGTCAGCTACACCGGCGATCTGGGATTTGAGATTTACTGCAATGCCGACTCCGTGCGTCACCTCTTCCAAACACTTTGGGACGCCGGACAACCGCTGGGCCTCCGCCCGTTCGGCATGCGCGCGATGATGAGCCTGCGGCTGGAGAAGTTCTTTGGCGCCTGGGGTCGCGAGTACCGGCCCGACTACTCAGCTGCAGAAACCGGCCTGGATCGGTTCATCTCCTTTGCCAAGAACAGTGATTTCATCGGCCGCGCAACGACCGAAGCCGAACGCGCAACCCCTCCGGCACGCAAGCTCTGCGCTTTCGAGGTGGACGCAACAGACGCTGATGTCGTGGCCTATGAGCCAATATGGATCGATGGCGCTGTTGCAGGTTTCTGTACCTCTGGCGGCTATGCACACCATGCTGCGAAGTCCATCGCGCTGGGTTTTGTCCCACGCAACGAGATTGCCCCTGACATGACGGCCGAGATCGAAATCCTTGGTGAAAGACGCGCCGCGCGCCTGCTGACAGACCCGGTCTTCGACGCCGACGGCGCCCGCATGCGCGGCTGACCCCCCTTTCGAGGCCTGAAGGAAAAGCCGCCAACAGCTCAAAAATCTATTGGAACTTCGCAGTATGCCTTGCGATGCTTGCGGCATGACAGATCGGGTTCTCGTACTGGCGGCCGGGCAATCCACGCGCATGCGCGGGCGCGACAAGCTGCTGGAAGTGGTCGACGGTCGCCCTTTGTTGCGCAGACAGTCTGTCATGGCCCAAAGTCTCGGATGGCCCGTGCATGTGGCGTTGCCACCGCGACCGCATGCTCGCTTCAAAGCTCTTGAGGGTCTCGATCTGGCGTTGATGCCGATCGAGACGGCCGCAGAAGGCATGGGGGGCACTCTGCGCGGCGCCGTAAACGCTTTGCCTGAAGACACCGGGTCGGTTCTATTGCTGCTTGCAGATCTTCCCGACATCACCGCGGAAGACCTCGCGCGGGTGGTTGCAGCTGGCGACGCCCACCCAAAAGCATTGATCCTGCGCGGTGCAACGAGGTCGGGAAAGGCTGGCCATCCAATCCTGTTTCGCCCGGAAACGCGGGCTGCGTTTTCAAAGCTCTCAGGAGATGACGGTGGAAAGGCCGTAGTCCAACAGTTCGCAGACCGGCTCCATCTCGTACCCCTGCCTGATGACCGTGCGCTGCGGGATCTCGATACTCCGGAAGACTGGGAGCAATGGCGTGCAGCCCAACAGCAATAATTAAATGAGGGTCGGCAAGCTCTGGTCCAGATCGCGCAGCGAAACGACGCGGGGCAACTCCTGCGCGGGCTGATATTGCAACATGCTCTTGCGGACGTTGTCGGTCTCGCGGCACAAGGCTTCGAGCAAAACCAGTGTCGTTTGATGGGCCTTGTTTTGAAGGGTCTGCATGGTCTTAGACTCCCTTTCTTGGCATTGCTTTTGCCCGCAACCCCACCGTTTTTTCAGGGAGGTCCGGAAGGCGAGGCGCTGGTCACTGGGGCAAATACCGTCGGGGGCTGGTTTGGGTCAGCAACTTAGCCGGAGCGAATTATGCGGCGGCGCACGGGTACGCCCGCAGACGCATCTGCGCGCCACCGTCTTCACGTTTCCGGATCCGCAGTCGGTGAGGGATCTGGAAACGCGGTCTCTGGCCTTACGGCTCTTCTGACACGCCAAAAGATAAGTCGGCGGGCGTATCCATATTTACGCGCTCAAGCCAAGCTCTTTCGCGCTCGCGCCAAATCTGATCGGAGGCTGGTACCCGAGGTCGGACTCGAACCGACAAGATGTTGCCATCGGGGGATTTTGAATCCCCTGCGTCTACCAATTCCGCCACTCGGGCCTCAGATGCGTGGTCTAGCGCCCTGTGCAGCAGGCGTCCAGATCGAAAACGCAGCCAATTGCATCGCAGCGTCGGGCCTCTTATATATTGAGGGTCCTTCGGGACTATGGACATAAACGCGCTCGTAATAAGCGGATCGGACCCGGGGGCGGTACCCGGCGGCTCCACCAAATCCCTGTCGTTTGCAGGCAGATGGGGCCGAAACAGGATCGACGAACGTCTAAAGGTGTTAGCTTTGTCCCGGTGAGGTACCACCGTTATCGGTCCGAAACGTACAGTTGCAAACGACAACCGTGCTCCGGTGGCAGTCGCTGCGTAAGCAGTGCCTAATACCGAAATTTAAGCCCTTGCGCCTAGCCGCGTAAGGCGGGGTTCGCAGGCACCTGGCAACAGAAGCCTGCACTTTCCAGCCACTTGGTTACTTGAAGCAGAGCGCACTTGCCTTTGACGCCCGGCACGCCAGAGTTGGATATATGCGTGCCGCTCTTTTTCTGTCCGTTTTCCTTCTCATTGCCGCCAAACCCGGATTTGCCTGTACTGTCGCTCTATTGCTGATGATCGATGTTTCGCAATCGGTCGACTCCGGCGAGTACCAGCTTCAGACGGAAGGCATTGCCCGGGCGCTGGAAGATGGAGAAATCCGGGACACCATGCAGCGCGGACAGATTGCTCTGGCAGTCATGCAATGGAGTGGTTTAGGAGCGCAGGACTTCTCAATCCCGTGGCGACAGATGCGCTCAGCCGGCGACCTTGACGCATTGGCAACCGAGGTGCGGGCTATGCCGCGCTCATTTCTGATGTCTAATACGGCCGTGGGCGACGCGATTTTCGAGGGACTTAGGCGGATCGAGGCTGCGCCAAACTGCGCGAGAAAGGTGATCGACATCTCCGGCGATGGTCCGGACAATGCAGGCTCTGACCCGCTTACGGCGCGCCATCGAGCCGAGCGCAGCGGCGTCACCATCAACGGGCTCGCGGTGGAGTCCCTAGGGCTGTCCATCACCAACTATTACCGCTCGTCTGTCATCACGCGGGGTGGTTTTGTCGAAACTGCCCGTGGATACCGCGATTACGCGCGCGCCATTCGTACCAAGATAGCCCGCGAAACCGCGCAGATCATGTTCTAAAGTCAGGAAGTGATCAGTTGTTGAATTGTCGTCCAGAGCGCTTAGGCAACAGGTATGAACAAGCTCCCCACCCTGTCTGACATTGCCCGTGTGTTTGGACGCATTGGCGTGCTGTCCTTTGGTGGGCCCGCCGCCCAGATCGCCATGCTGCAAACGGAAACAGTAGACAATCGACCATGGCTGAGCGCACAGACATTCGCGAACGGCCTGTCGTTCTGCATGCTCCTGCCGGGGCCCGAAGCAATGCAGCTTGCGACATGGATCGGCTGGCGATTGCGAGGGGTGCCCGGTGGGCTGATCGCTGGTGGATTATTCGTGCTGCCGGGCGCGCTTGTTATTCTGGCCCTTGCGCTGGCCTATGCGTATTTCGGGGAAGTTCCCTTGGTGCAGGCTCTCTTTTTGGGCGTGCAGGCGGCCGTTGTGGCAATCGTTGTGCAAGCGCTTTTTCGATTGTCGGCCCGTGCTCTCGAACGGCGGTCCGATCTCGCGCTTGCTCTGCTGAGCTTTGTTGCGCTTTACATCTTCGGGATGCCCTTTCCACTGGTTCTGGTGCTGGCAGCGCTTTTCGGAGCTTTGCGTGCAAGCGGACGTGCGATTAGGCAAAAGAGGCTTCCCAAATTGAACCGAGGTCTGATCGCCGGCTTCCTCGCGCTGTGGTGGGGACCCGTTTTAATTCTCTGGCTGACGGGCGCCTCGTTGCTCACACAAGTCGCTCTTTTCTTCTCCAAACTCGCGGTTGTGACGTTTGGCGGCGCTTATGCGGTACTGGCCTATATGACACAGGAAGTGGTCGAACGGCACGGTTGGCTCAGCCCCGCTGAAATGATCGACGCGCTGGGTCTGGCCGAGACAACGCCCGGACCGCTCATTTTGGTAACCGAGTTCGTAGGGTTTCTCGCGGGATTTGGCGAAGGCGGTCTTTGGCTTGGGGTCGCCGCCGCCCTCGTGACACTCTGGGTCACCTTCATTCCCTGCTTTCTTTGGATTTTCGCGCTTGGGCCATATATCGACTGGCTCTCAAATCAGCCGCGACTGTCGGGAGCACTTTCCGGTGTCATGGCTGCTGTTGTGGGCGTAATCGCTGCGCTTGCATTGTGGTTTGCCTTCCATGTTCTGTTCACCGCTCAAACCCAAGTCACGCTTCCAATGGATCTTGGCGCCTTCTATGTGCCGCAACTGGCCAGCCTGAATTGGATTGCACT
>JASJAW010000052.1 GCA_030066795.1 Dinoroseobacter sp. | reverse complement strand
CTTCCGGCCTAACAAATCTTTGATCCCCTTTGGTTCTGTAGCTCTGAAAAACACGCTCAGGCAATTTGTAGGCAATAAAACACATACCATAGGAGATCATTTATGTTCCGCGCTGCCCTTCTGTCCCACACTGCCGCTCTCGCGCTCACCGTCGCAACGAGCTCAAATGCCCTGGCAAATACTCAGATCTTCGTTCTGAGCGATGCCTATCCCGAGGCCATCGCAAAGTCAGTCGGCGGCCAAGTTGCTTCTGCCATGATGGCGCTGGAGCCAGGCGACACCCTGACACTATTCGATGGTCCGGCTCAGTCCGAGATCTTCAGCCTCACTATGCCTAGCGACGAACGCGGCGCTATTCTCCAGCGCAGTTCTGGTCACAAGAAGAAGTTTATTAAGCCGGCTGCGCAGGCCCTTAAAGCCCACTTGGTCGCGGCCGTTTCCATGCACGCCCAGGTGCCAGTTGATGTGCCGAGCATGCAGGTTGCTGTTCCGGATGTGCTCGATCAACTGCGCTACGTGGCCAGTGACGCGCCCGAAGTCGTCTTTGTTGGCAGCCCGCGCATCCACGATCCGCGCGCCGTCGAGTTCTCAATGGCTACCGGCTATCCCAATGACGCTCATTTCAGCCTTGAACCCGGGCTTTCTCCCTACGGTCAGCCCTCCGGCGGCGCGGCTCTGTCAGGTATGAATATCCATTTTTGCTCAACAGATGAGCAGTGGGTGAAGCAACCGACACATCGCAATGGTGTTGAACGGGCACTTTCACTCCTGGTAGCACAGCACGGGGCAGAACTCGCGACATTTTCCCCAAATCTGCCGCACTGCTTTGACCGTGCTGCCAGAGGCGACGACAGCAACGCCAAGGTTTTTCAGATCGATCCCAACGTAACTGACCCATCAATGATCGATGCAAGTCTGGCATTGATCGCCCCTGAGACCTCCAAACCTGCTCAGCTTAGAAAGATCGCAGATCTTCCGATCTCTGACGCAAGCAAGATTGCTCTGATCGACGACGTCAACCGGGGAGCGGTCGTGATGCAGACTGTCTGGCTCTACGACACCGACAGCGAGGATGGTGATCGGGTAGCCATTGTGTCAGGCAATGTGTCCTACGAGGTCGCCCTGCGCAAGCAACAGCAGAAGGTGACAGTTCCCGTGACGCGCGGAGAGCTTCATATCGTTGGCGTGGCAGATGGCAGTGGCGGGATCACAGTCGGTATCCGTACCGAAGCCGATGACAGATTGCGTACCCCGGTAATGCAGGTTGGGGAGCGCATCTCGATCGCCTTCGCAAAAAAATAAAACAAAAAACCAGGGGCCTTGCGACACGAGCAAGGCCCCGTGCTTGAAAGGAAACTCTCCAATGGTAGACCGAGGCTTCACTCCCAACGCCCAAAAGCGTGAAACATTTGGTAGTTACGCCGTCTGTCGGACGCCGTCGCTTCATGCTGAGGCCGCGAGCGATCGCAAGTTGCAAGCTTTGCGACCGTTGTGGGAGGGATTGTCTCAGGTTTCGCCTCCGGAACCACAAACCTACGAGGCTCATCTTAAAGCTTGGGCACCAATGGCCGAGGCTGTAATTCGTTGGGCCACAAACCGAGCGTACCTGGCACATTTCTGTGAGTCTGAAGCATTTACTCTTCCCCCTGTATTACTGGTTGGGCCAAACGGGGTTGGAAAGACAAGCTTGGCGCAGAAAATGGCATCTGCGGCCGGTTTAACACCGCATATCTTGTCTGTTTCAGGCAAAAACGACCCACGCACGTTACTTGGCACGTCGCCTGGATATGCGACAGGTCACCCTGCACTGGCTGCTCAGATCATGGCCCGCGCAGGGCAGAGCAATCCCGTCATTATCTTAGACGAAATCGACAAACACGCCGTCGATCCAACGCGTGGCAGCTGGGTTGATGGTCTCTTGCCATTCTTGGAAAACGCGACCTCAGAGCACCTTTACGACGAGTTTCTTGGCGCCGAAATAGACTTCAGTGGGATCAGTTGGATACTCACCGCCAATTCTACCGAAAGTCTGCCGGATGGGTTGCTTGACCGTTTGACTTGTTTTGAATTGCGAACGTTTGTTGGTCAGAACACCCCCTCCACAGACGCAATGAGTTCAGAGGATGCTGTTTCGATCCTTGCAAAAAGACTAAAGCTACCCCACGCAGCGATACACAGCGTTTTTGGCGCCAGGGACCTTCGGATTGAACATCCGGTTAACCTCTCCCCGCGCCAGACCCGTCTTGCTTTAGTTGACAGCTTTGCGGAGCACTTGCGGACCAAAACAAATGGCTGCTAGCCAAAGTTCAAACAAAGCCCAGAAATTTTGGGCTCAACTTCTCCAATAGTAGCGACACAAAGCTCTAGGCGGCCTTTTGCGATGTCTGGCAAGACCGTCCGCCGTCCACTCTCATTTCTGCGACGCATCCAGCGGCTTTGACGATTACATCGCAGCGACCGCGAAGGATTTGTAACAACACACCCGCTTTGGGCTCTTAGCGGTCATCTGACGGTTCCTGTCAGGTTTAGTTGTATCTCAGGTAGGGCGAATGACTGCTTTGCGGACAAAGCCGCCGCCGATGCTGCCGGTCGTGAAACACTATAGGCGCAGGTTGTGGGAATGATTGCTCAGGCAAGAACCGGGGGTATTTAGAGCGGACTGAAATCCTTCACGCGGAACTGAAAATTTCGGTCTTAGGCCAGCGTTGTGTGAAGCGGAAAGCCTCTCCGTTGAGTTCATACCGAGTTTTCAAGTCGCGAGACGCCTTCACCGGCGCAGGCGCTGTCACCGCAGCACTGATGACATTGCCGTGGGGCAAGTTGCCCAGCACGGGTTTCTGTCCCATAGCTTTCCCGAACATAGTGGCGAGGGTGACATGCGCGCAGCCGATGTGGTGGCCAGACGGTTATATGAAGAAGGATGCAGGTGGGCCTTCGGGATGCCGGGAGGGGAGGTTCTGACCCTGTTGGATGCCTTGCGCAAAGCAGGGATAGAGTTCGTGTTGTGCCGCCATGAAAATGCGGCGGGCTTCATGGCAGAAGGCACATATCACCGCACAGGTACACCGGGGATCTTACTGGCCACGGTGGGGCCCGGCGCATTGAATGCGGTGAATGTGGTCGAGAACGCCCGACAGGATCGCGTTCCAATGATCGTGATTACGGGCTGCGTCGATGCCGAAACAGCGCAAGTATATACCCACCAGGTGCTCGATCAGCGCAGAGTGTTCGAGGAAGTCACCAAGGCCAGTTTTACCCTGAGCGCGGGTTCCGCTCACGTAATAACTGACAAGGCGCTGGCCATCGCGACCGAGGGCCGTCCGGGTCCAGTGCACATTGATGTGCCCATTTCCGTCGCCGACGCGCCTGGTACAGGCGAGGGTCGGCTGCGGCCAGCAGCGCGGGCAATGGTGCCAGCAGCAACAGAACTAGAGGCCGCTCGCGATGCACTCGCGGTCGCCAATCGACCGTTGATTATTGCGGGTCTGGACGTGCTGGCAGAAGGAGGAGCGGATGCCGTGTTGTTGGCCGCCGAGAAGCTCAGTGCTCCGGTAATCACCACTTACAAGGCCAAGGGCGTGCTACCGGAGGATCATCCTCTCTCTCTCGGTGGCGCGGGCCTGTCGCCAAAGGCGGATGCGATCCTGCTCCCCATGGTGAAGAACGCCGACGTGGTTCTGGCCTTGGGGTACGATCCGATAGAAATGCGCATCGGCTGGCAGAACCCGTGGGATCCCGGGCGGCAAACGATCATCGATGTCACGGCCGCGCCGAACCATCATTACATGCATCAGGCGACGCATAATTTCGTCGGCGATGTCGCGGCAACCGCACAAGCTCTCTTACCGGACGAGGTACAGGACACTTGGCAGGATGGTGAGGTGGCAACGACAAAAGCAGAGCTGACCAGCGCGTTCCCGAAAAGTGATACATGGGGGCCAGCGCAGGCGATTTCGGTTTGTCAGGATGTCCTTCCGAACGACACATTGGCCACAGCAGACAGCGGTGCACACCGCATTCTTCTGAGCCAGATGTGGACTTGCGGATTTCCGCGCGCGCTGACGCAGTCGTCTGGCTTTTGCACCATGGGCTGTGCGGTGCCTCTTGCCATGGGCATGCAGATGGTTGAGCCCGCGCGGACCGTTGTCTCGTTTTCCGGTGATGCCGGGTTTCTGATGGTGGTGGGCGAGTTGGCGACCGCGGCAGAACAAGGCCTCAAGACGCTATTCGTTGTCTTTGTCGATGCATCTCTTGCTTTGATCGAGATGAAACAACGCGCGAGGCAGCTTGAAAACAGCGGTGTTGATTTCGCGAGCCCTGACATTGCCTCGGTCGGTCGGGCCTTTGGCGGCAAAGGCTTTACGGCATCCTCGGAGGCGGAGTTGCGAAATGCGCTGGCGGAGGCGCAAAAGGCGGACTGCTTTAGCGTGATCGCCGTGCAGATCGACAGGACGGCATATGACGGCTCCTTCTGAACAGATCACCACACCCGGCGCGCTTGATGGTGTGCTGGTTTTGGACCTGTCGCGCATCCTTGCAGGTCCGACCGCCACCCAATTGTTGGGCGATCTGGGCGCAACCGTAATAAAGATCGAGAACCCGAAAACCGGTGGCGATGACACGCGGTCGTGGGGGCCGCCATTTGTCGACACAAAAGACGGAAACTCGGATCTGAGCGCCTATTTCGTCTCCTCCAATCGCAACAAGTTCTCTGTCGCGGCCGACCTGTCTACCGAAGCAGGGCAGGCACTTGTAAAGAGCCTCGCGACTGAAGCGCATATTCTCGTTGAGAACTACAAGCCCGGAGGGTTGAAGAAGTACGGCCTCGATTTTTCATCGTTGAAAGCGATAAATCCTCGGCTTGTTTATTGCTCGATCTCTGGCTTTGGCCAAACCGGCCCAAATCGCGATCGCCCAGGATACGATCTGCTGGCGCAGGGTTATGGCGGGATCATGTCTATCACCGGCGAGCCAGACGGACCGCCGATGAAGGTCGGCGTTGGGATCGCCGACGTGATGTGCGGGATGTATGCCACGGTCGGCATTCTCGCTGCGCTCCGCCACAGTGAAGCAACCGGAGACGGGCAGCATATCGACCTTTCCCTCGTTGATAGTCAGATGGCTTGGCTGATTAATGAAGGGACTAATTACCTTGTTTCAGGAAGCTCGCCGATCCGTCGCGGGAATGGGCATCCGAATATTGTTCCCTATAGCGTGTTTCCTACGCGCGACGGGCACGTCATCCTTGCCGTGGGTAATGATTCTCAGTTCAAGGCGTTCTGCCGCGCGTTCGCACGCTTGGACCTGCTCGATGATGCGCGGTTCCGGACAAATCCGCTGCGGATTGCGAACAGGGACGCACTGAATTCAGCCGTTACTGAAACATTTGCCGACAAGTTCAGGGACGATATTGTCAAACTGCTACAGGAATCTGGCGTGCCGTGTGGTCCTATTCACTCGGTGGCAGATGCTCTTGGCTCCCCGCAAGCCATCGCACGCAACTCAGTTGTCAAGATCGCAGACCCGAACGTAGAACAGAATGAGCAGGATCTTATTGGAAATCCGCTCAAATTTTCCCGAACGCCTGTAAAATACGCATCGCCGCCACCGCGGTTCGGAGCGCACACAAAGGTGCTTCCAGACATTCTCGCCCGGCTTCGACGTCAACAGCGTTCACGCTGAATTGAGCGGATCCTCACCAAGTTGGGTCATAACGCAGTGGTGATGCGCAGTTGATCCACGCCACCTCTATCATTCAACGCAACGTGGAAGGTCCGGTCGTTCGAGGAACACATCATGCTGACTGACATTTGCGCTTGCGAAGTGAGCCTTGATGATCGCGATGCATTGGAGGCGTGGAACAACGTCATTATTGGGGTCCTGACACATGGTCAGGCCACCGGGGATCACCTTGGCGCGCTATTGGCGCGGGCTCCGAACTTCGCGATGGGGCACGCCATGAAGGGATTTGCCTGCCTCATGCTTGGTCGGCGTGAACTTGTCGCCGTTGCCGAGAGCACCCGCAGCGAGGCCCTGCGCGCCTTGATGCTGGGCGGTGCAACCGAACGCGAGAGACTATGGTGCCAAGCGCTTGATGACTGGCTTAGCGGAAAACCAACGCTGTCTATCCAGCGGATGGAGGCAGCTTTACGCCTCGACCCGGCCGATACAATCAGCCTGAAGCTGTCCCACGGTATTCGTTTCATGCTGGGCGATATTGCGGGTATGTTGCGCTCGGTCGAAAGGTCTCTGCCTGCTTATGGACCGGCACATCCTTTGTTCGGCTACGTACTCGGGTGTCACGCTTTCGCGCTGGAAGAAAACGGGCATTACGCTCAGTCTGAGCGTGTGGGCCTGCGCGGGCTTGACTATGCCAAGGATGATGCCTGGGGCCTTCACGCGGTCGCCCACGTTTATGACATGACCCGTGATACAGACCGGGGGATCGCTCTGATCGATGCAAACCCCGGTGCATGGTCGCACTGCAACAACTTTCGCTTCCATGTCTGGTGGCATAAAGCGCTCCTGCATCTTGATAAGGGCGAAACAGATACAGTTTTTGAGCTCTACGACACCAAGATCCGGGATGAGAAAACTGACGACTACCGGGATTTCTCAAATGCGAGTTCGCTGCTGATGCGCCTTGAGATCGAAGGCGTCGATGTCGGCGATCGTTGGACCGAGCTGGCGGATCTTGCCGAAACTCGGACGGAAGACGGTTGCCTGGCGTTCGCCGATCTACATTACATGCTGGCCCTCATCGGAGAAACGCGAACAAACGCGGTTGCGCGGCTCAATGCGACGGTCGCAAGACTTGCGGCGGCCTCGGATGACATGGCAGGGGTTATGGCCTCGCCCGGGGTCTCCGCGGCACGTGGGCTGACTGCATTCGGCGAGGCGGACTACGGCACGGCCTTTTCACATCTTAAAGAGGCTCAACCTGTCTTTCAGCGCGTTGGGGGAAGCCATGCCCAACGTGATATCTTCGAACGTTTAACCATTGAAGCCGGATTGCGATCTGGTCGCCTTGCCGAAACGGAAGCCCTGCTGCGGAGCAGGACCAAGCTGCGCAATGGGCGCGAGGACAGTTTCGCCGCCCGGCGTATGGCCCAGATAGCAGATGCGCGGGCACTGGCGACATCACGCACCGCAGCTGAGTAATTTCGGGTTTCCTTGATGGCTATGACGGACTCGCCTTATTCCCCCGCCCTTACTGCGCAGGCTGGCGCGGCGCAGCCCAGCGCCAGCGTGCGCGATATTCGCCTCGATTTCTTTCGGGGTATCGCAATGTTCATCATTCTGATCGCGCACATTCCTGGCAACTGGGTGACACTATGGATCCCGGCCCGTTTCGGGTTCTCGGACGCAACTGAGATTTTCGTGTTTTGCTCGGGAATGGCCAGCGCTGTTGCTTTTGGCCGGGTTTTCCGTGAACAGGGCAACCTGATGGGGACGCTTCGTGTCAGCTATCGGGTCTGGCAGGTCTACTGGGCGCATATCGGCCTTTTCTTGGCGGTAGCGGCGGCGATGGTCGCTATGAACTCGGTCATCCCAGACGGGCGCGACTATGTTGGACAACTGAACCTCTATCCGTTTTTCGATAACACGCAGCAGAACCTGATCGGCCTGATGACGCTGAGTTATGTGCCAAACTACTTCGACATATTACCGCTGTATCTGGTCATACTTGCAATGCTCCCCGTCGTTGTCGCGCTTGCGGACATAAACCGGGCACTGGCTGCATTTGCCGTTGTCGCTGTCTGGTTGTCTGCGTCCCTGTTCAACCTGAACTTCCCGGCAGAGCCCTGGTCGGATCGTGAATGGTTTTTCAATCCGTTTGGTTGGCAGCTTGTCTTCTTCACCGGATTTGCACTGATGTCGCGTTGGATCCCGGCACCACCGGTGAACTGGCTTCTTGTGGCGATGGCCCTTGCGATTGTGATTATCTCGGTGCCATTTGCATACTACCGCGTGTTCAACGAGTTCACGTGGTTTCTCGACTGGCGCAGGGAATGGAGTTTCCTGTTCAATAAAACCGACTTCGGAATACTGCGCTATGTCCACTTCCTTGCCATCGCCTACGTAGCTTGGGTAACTGCCGGGCCCATGGGCGAAAGGCTGAGAGCCCGGGACTCCAATGGAGCGTTCGGCGCCCTGTGGCAATCGTTGGTTGCTGTAATCATGAAGGTCGGGCAGCAATCGCTAGCTGTGTTTATAGCTTCGATGTTTCTTGCGCGACTGCTGGGCGCGCTGCTGGATGTGGTCGGTCGGACGCATTTCTCCATGCTTTGGGTCAACCTGCTGGGGGCAGCGATTATCGCTACCATCGCGTATCTGGTTGCGTGGTATAAATCCCAGCCGTGGAGACCAAAGAAAGCTAAAAGGGCCGCATAGCGCCCGGTGCCCGCTTCAAAGACCCTCGAACCAGTCGACGACGAGCGCTGGCCACTCTTGCGGAACCGAATGACCGCCGGGAAAAAGCGCGAGTTCGAGGGCCGATCCCTCCACACAGCGATCCCATATCCGTCGCCAGAACATACCGTCTGTTGCAAAGCGATCCGCCTTCAGGTGTCTGCAGCCGTTTGCGGCGCGCCAGATTGTCAGGGCATGAAAGATATCGCCTTGCGCAAAAGCTTTCGGATCATCCGCCAGCAGATCATTGACGACACGACCCTCAAGCGGAACGGTTCCGTCGCTCCAGCCATGGGTATGAAGCATCCGGACCGGACCAGAGCAGCCTTGCGGGTGAGGGCGCCAGAAATTTCCTCCTAGCGGAGCATAGGCTGAAAAGCTGTCTGGCGCTGCGCAGGCGGTGTAGGCGGTCATCGACCCACCAATTGAGAACCCGGCAAGAAGTATGCGTGAGGAATCCAAATTCAGACGCTCGATTGCGTCGTCGCGTACTTGCGTCAGAAATGCGATATCGTCATCTTGCCCTTCTGACATCGGATGGAACCGCCAGCTTCGACCACTACGGCCAGAACGTGGTACGCCGTCTGGTGCGATAACAGCATAGCCGCGTTCTAGGAAACCATTGACCATGCCGGTGTTTCTGAGAGCTCCCTCACCGCTCCCGCCCCATCCATGAACATAGACGATCGCTGGCTGCTGGCGGGCCGGGTTGTCTGGTTGCGCGAAGAAATACGATCGCTCTCCGACCATGCATGGCGTGCTTGCAGAGCAGGCCTGAGCGTGGCCAGAAGCGACAACCAATGTGAGTATTAGCGCGCAGAAATACGCAGCCAAAAGTCTGTAGTTCGGCATTTAGTTCACCGTTTGCAAGGGCAGGCCGCGTTTTAACCAACCGGGCCCGGCCCCGGACCCCAGCACGCCTTCAGCGACATCAAAGATCGGTGCGATCCCAGCTTCTGCGAGGCGGCGGGTCAGGCGCGCGGAGCGAATGCCCCGGGCGCAGATCACTGCCACGGGCTGGGTATCTGACGCACGCGCAGCTTGCAACTGAACAAGGAAACCGTCGTCCAGCATGTCGAGCGGCAGCGCGTTTTCAGGAAGGCCGGTCGCGTCCCACTCGTCAGGGCGGCGGATATCTACAAGAAGGATATCACCGTCCGCCGCCGCCCTGAACGCTTCGGGCGGCGTAAGTACTCCGGCGGCATCTGAACGTGCGCTCCAGCTTGTGAAGCCCAAGAACCCGCCAAGACCAATCGCCGCCGCGCCCGCGGCGATAAACACGGCGCGGCGGGAAAGCACCCTCACGCTTTTTACCTAGTCTGTCGGTGCCGAGGAGCTGAATTTGGGTATAGTGCGGGTCGAGGCCGGATCTTCCGAGATGCCGTTCCAGTTGCCATTGGCAAGCGTGATGTTGGCGGGAATGTCATCTTCCCAGAGCCCGACCACAACATCCGTTATGTTCAGGAAAAGCTTGCCGTCGACAATACGCCACAAATTCGGGTTGGCCGGCACCTTGCCGCCACGCGAGACGCCATAGGCGCAGTGCCCATCGAACTGAGGGGCATACTTCGCTGGGTCGGACAGGAATTCGTCGCGATTGGTTTCAGTTGAAAAGGCGAAGGTCGCCCCGTTGTAGTCAGCGGTGATACTCCGGTTACCAGGCACGCCCGGCGCCTGAGGCGTCCCGACAGGCGCCTGTTCAAGGTCGAAATACGCGACGACGTCGTAGCCTGAGACGGCAAAGCCGGTTTCGTCGACATACTGATCGCCTGCGAAAGCTGTCAGAGGCAACAGTGCCAGCAATGTCGATACGAAAAAGCGTTTCATGGGAATCTCCTTAGGGCCAGATAATGCGGTATGCGCCTGCGGTATTCATAGGCCTTTGCGCTCTCCCATGCGACAGCCTCTCTCGGGGGAGTGATACGTCGTGAGTGGGTCGCGCTTATCCCGCCTTTGCTACGGTCAAGGCCTCGGGTGTGGGAGCCTGTTCGGGCGCCCGATCCTCCGGAATGTCGAACAATCCGTGGTTACGGGACTACACATTTACAGTCGGCAACGTCGTTAGTACGGCGATCGGTATCGCGAATACCAACGGCAGTAGGATTGCTGTGCAAAATGCAAGCGCCCAAGGGGCTGCACTCCAGAGCCAGAGCCAGAGCCCAAGGAGCAGACCCCCGAGCGTTTGTGGCCACAATACTTGCGCCGCTTCGCTCCAGCGCAGGACAACACGACAGCATTGTTGCGCGTTCCAGCCGACCCTTCTGCCGAAGAGCATTCCGATCAGGAACAACGAGAGGCCAAACGCGACAATGGGAGCTATGAGTATAGAAAAGGTGATCTCCGCGAGGCCGCCTAGCACGATCCGGGCCCGGCCTCCCCATGCTTTGCTTTGAACCGGATCATGGAGCACCTGACCAAGTCCCGTGAGCTTGGGCATCAAATTCATGGTCGTAACCACCGCAAAGAGCCCGAGCCCCGCCCAAAGTGGGATAGTTGTACTGGCCTATTCAGTCCACAAGTTACTATTGCGTGGCCTAATTATCTGCACCAATTCTCAACGTCCGCTCTGGGCTGATTGTGTTGAAAAACTCTTCTTGAGCGACGCGTTGGCTGCTGCTTCACTTCCTTTGAGGCAAGGGAGGTCTGACGATGATGGGGCCGCGGCAGGTGGCG
>JASJAW010000001.1 GCA_030066795.1 Dinoroseobacter sp. | reverse complement strand
CTCTTTGGTTTTTGACCGCTTGAGCCAGCCGTTCCGCGACGCACCTTTGGGGTCTCTCTTGTGTTCAGGGGATGTCTGGAAGTCTGAGAGCCGTGGTGTCGGGTGGGTCGTGGGAGGGGATCCGTGAGGGGGTCCCGCGCCAGCCAGGGAGGATGCCGGCGCGGGGATGCGGCCTGAGCCTTAGTCTTCTGCGTTTTCACGCTGTGAGGTCAGGGCGAGGATTTCCCCGACCGAGTACGCGTTGGCGTCGACGCCTGCTGCGGCGGCCAGCTGGGCGTGGCCCGCGGAGATGCCCACCGACTGCGTGGAGACCACGCCGCCGCGCTCAGGGACATTGAAGCCGGTGTCGCTGTCGAACGAGCCCTTGATGCCCACCAGTTCTGCGGTGGTGTAGTCGGCCGGGTTCACGCCCACGGCATTGGCCAGCGCGATGTGGCTTGCGGAGACGCCGGTGGACTGGGTGGAGACCACGGCACCGTCGCGGGCGGGGAAGGAGTAGCCGGTGTCGCTGTCGAAGCTGCCTTTGATGGCGACGAGCTCTGCGGTGGTGTAGACGCCGGGCTCCACGCCGAGGATGTTCTCGAGCTGGCTGTCTGCGAAGGCCGGGGCTGCGATGGCTGCGACCAGGGCGGAGGCGATCAGAGTGCGTTTCATTTTCGTGTTCCTTTTCTCATGTGCGTTTGCGGCTGTGTGTGCGTTGCGCCGCGGGTTGGGTTTTTGGTTTTGTGCGGCACTGGCGGGGTGTCCGTCGCTGCCGATGAGGGAGATTTGTGGTATCGGGGGGGCGAAAGAAACGCGTATTCGGGCCCACTCCACTGTGCAAAAATGCGCATCACAGCGCTGTGAGCGGGGTTGTGGTGCGCTCAGCCGGAGAGGATGGGAATATTCCAAGCCATATCAGAGGCTTAGCTCTGTCACGCTTCTCACGCCTGCGTGACATTACGAGAGATTGCGTACAACCGCATACACACCTCGCGCACTTCACATCTTTCGTGAGCAGCAAAAAACCAGGGACAGCGCCCGAACAGCCCGAAATCCGTCAGAAAACCGGCCGGACCCAGCCCCCGGATCCGCCCCGCATCCCGCCAAAAGCGAAAAAAAGGACTCAGGCGTTAATCGATCAAGGCGATCGTCACGCGAACCTGCGCACGGATTGTCAGTTCTCCGCCAGCGACAGGCACTGAACCGAAATCTGCGGCGCGCGCCGACATTTCCATCTGGGGGCGCGGGGCAATGCCGCCAACGGCTTCGATCCTCTGAACAGGCCCGAGCGCAAGACCTGCAGCTGCAGCCATTCCCTCCGCCCGCATCACCGCGTCAGCCACCGCGGCGGCTTCCGCTTGTGTCTCGAGCGCTGCGGTGTCTGACAGACCGAAAGAGAGACTTTGCAGCGTGTTGGATCCTTCCGATACGACAGCATCCAGAAGGGATCCGAGAGACTCCAGATTCTGCACGCGAACCATGACCAAATTGCGGACCGTGTAACCGATGATTTCGGAACGCGCCCCATTGGCATCGCGTTCATAAACCGGCTGGACCGAAAAATCGCTGGTCTGAATATCCCGCGCATCTATCCCCTGCACAGCAAAAAGATCCATGACTGCCTGCATGCGTTTTGAGTTCTGAGCAAGCGCCTCCGCAGCGGACTGGTCCTGTGTCGTCACCCCCAGTCTGAGAGCGGCAATGTCCGGAGCAGCCGTCACACTGCCTTGCCCGGTCACGACGATCGTCGGATCTACCGTCTGCTCCGCCTGCGCAAGTGCGGCGACACCGCAAAGAACAAGAGACGCACATAGAAGAATAAGGCGGTATAGGTTCGGCACTTTCAGCCTCCAAGTTGGGCATGCGCAAGGGAGCGCTCAGCGGTGTGAACTCCATCGTCAGACTTTTCCTGCACCATGCAACGCTTTATACTTGTCCGGAGGGAGGCCGGCGTGTTCAAGCCGGCGCAGGACAGGCAATGAAACCGGAATTCGCGCTTTCGCTGACCCATGACGGGATCACGCTGCTGCAGCGGTCAGATGATGGCTGGTTGACGTGCGGCGCGGTTGACCTTGCGAGCGGCGACGTGGAGACCGAACTTGCGGCTCTGCGCGCCAAAGCGGACAAGTACGCGAAGGTGCCGCCTGTTCGAACAAAGCTGATACTGCCCAACACCGAAGTCCTGTTTGAACAGATAGATGTGGGCGGTGCGACCGGCCCCGATTATGAGGCGGAGATACGCGAAGCCTTAGAGGGACGCACTCCCTATTCGCTTGATGAATTGTCGTATGACTATGTGGTATCAGGTAACACTGCGCAGATTGCTGTCGTTGCGCGCGAAACGTTGGTCGAGGCGGAGGACTTCGCGGTCGCGCATCGGTTCAATCCGGTTTGCTTCGCAGCAATTCCTCCAAAGGATGCGTTTGCGGGCGAGCCAATGTTCGGCACGACACGGGCCGCAGACGCACTTTTGTCTAAACCAGACATACTGGACCGCGATGCAGTACCTGTCGTGGTCGTCGGCACAGTCGAGGAGGCTAAGGGCGCTCACGACGGAGTTCCCGGCCAGCGAGACGATGAGATCGCCGGCGCGCGCCTGACCCCCCCGGAGTCAGAACCGTCCAAAAAAGAAACCGCAGTGCACAAGGTTCCGCCAGCGCCTCCTACTCCGCAACCGGTAGAGCGGATTTCTCTCCCCCCAGAGAGTGACAAACTCCCCCCAGAGAGTGACAAAAAAGAGAAGGCGACTTCAGACGGCAAAGCACGCACCGCACTTCTAGTGTCTGCTGCGGCAGTGGCGGTTTTGACGTTGTTCGCGATCAGCGTGCTGGTCCTGGGACCCAAAGATTCCGGAGAGTCCGAAGTCTCTGGCACTGTCGAGGACACTGGGACTGAGACTGCGCTTTCAAGTCCTGACACAGGTCCGATCGAACAAACGGCGCCCGCCCCCAAAGTGGCCGAACCTGAACCGGATACCAGAGAGCCCGCGCTTTCTGACGCTGAGCCAGCTCCGATAGAAACTGCCATAGCTCCGCTTGTCATGCCTGAGATGGACAGTTCGCTCGTCTCGCCACAGCCCAACAGACTGACCGCGTTCGAACAGGCCCCCTTGCCAGAAGAGATCGCTGAAGGCGCGGAGGCGGTTCCAAGTAGCACCGGGCAATCCATTGTGGCGGGGCCAACAACATCGCCAGAGGCGCTGGCCCCAGCCCCAATAGCAGGTGCGGGCCCTGGTCTGCTGGAAACCGAGACATTCTATGCAGTGACCGGCATCTGGCAGCGCAGCCCGGAACAACCCTTGGTGTCCGGCGAAGCCGGATTAGACGGCTTGTATGTCGCCTCTCTCGATGCGGAAATCGACATCGATGATGCATTGGCGCTGCCATTCTACGAAGAGGGGCGCGACGGGCTGTTCGAAACCCCGCTGCCACCCTTTGCACCCGGTCTGGTGTTCGATCTGGATGAAGACGGGCGCGTGGTTGCCGTACCTGAGGGAGCACTTAGCCCTGACGGTGTGATGATTTTTGAAGGGGCTGGAGAAATCAGACCGCGTTCACGCCCGTTCAACGCTCTGCCCACAACCGATTTGGATGCCTTGGCGCAGTTGCGTCCCGCCCCGCGGCCCACCAACGCGGCAGAGTTGGTTGAACGCGCGGAACTTGACGGTCGCACACGCTCAGAGTTGGCTGCGCTTGGCCCGCGTCCGCGCCCGGCGTCCGCGCAGCAGGAGGCGCTCGCCTCAGTGGAACAGGCGCCAAGTGCGCTGGCAGTTGCACGCGCACCGGCGCCGCGTCCGCGTCCTGATCAGATTACCACGATCGTCGCTGAGATACGCGCCGCACAGGCGCGAGACAGCCAGCAGCAGAACCGCGCGTCTTCCGCCGCTTCCACGGCGTCTGTTGCTTCGGTTGCGCCTACCCCGCAGGCTGCGCCGGCGCTGCCGACCACCGCATCCGTGGCCCGGCAAGCGACGCTCGAGAACGCCATGCGACTGGACCAGCTGAACCTGATCGGTGTCTACGGAACCAGCGAAGACCGACGCGCCCTGGTACGCACACCGGCGGGACGATACCTTAAGCTACAGGTTGGCGATCGCCTCGACGGAGGCCGTGTCTCCGCAATTGGAGAAGCGTCGCTGCGATACACCAAAGGCACCCGCAACATCGTTCTCGAGGTGCCTAACGGCTAGGCATATGCGCGCAGCCGCAGGATTCAAGCCGAGCGAGCGCTTGTTCTGCACCGCGACAACGCGCATCCTGCGGATATGTTGCTGAGACCTTTGCCATGACAGCTTTCCTTGTCCAAGCCACGATCTTCCTGTTGGCCGCAGTTATCGCGGTTCCACTGGCGGTGCGGTTCGGTCTTGGTTCCGTTCTTGGGTACCTAACCGCTGGTGTTTTGATCGGCCCGGTTCTGGGTTTGATTGGAACCGACGTTAACGAACTTCAGCATTTCGCAGAATTCGGCGTGGTAATGATGCTGTTCCTGATCGGGCTGGAGCTGGAACCGCGTGCGCTGTGGGATATGCGGGACCGTTTACTCGGGCTGGGCGGGCTACAAATCGGGCTGACAATGGCAGCGATCACCGGAGCGACAATGGCGCTCGGGATCAATTGGCAAATCAGCGTGGCAATCGGCATGATCATGGCCCTGTCTTCAACGGCGATCGTTTTGCAAACGTTAAATGAAAAGAAGCTGATGCAAACGAATGGCGGCCGATCCGCGTTTTCGGTCCTGTTGACACAAGACATCGCGGTAATCCCGATGCTCGCGTTCATCCCGCTCCTGGCGGTCGGGCAAAACATCAACAACGCCGGTTCTGCCGCTGGGAGCGTGGAAGGCATCGCGCTTTCGCCTGACGGTAGTATGGACGTCGCCGATCAAGCACATGATGGAGCCGAGCATGGGGCATCGGCGATCATGCTGATGGTTGATCAGCTGCCAGCATGGGCGGTCGCACTGCTGACAGTCGCGGTGATCGGCGCAATAATTTTCGGAGGGCACTACCTGACCCGCCCGGTCTTCCGCTTCGTGCACGCCTGCAACCTTCGGGAAATGAACACGGCTGTATCGCTGCTCTTTGTGGTCGGCGTTGCTTCACTGATGCTGATTGTGGATCTGTCACCCGCGCTTGGGGCGTTTCTGGCGGGCGTGGTCTTGGCAAACTCGGAGTACCGCCACGAACTGGAAGCGGATATTGCGCCCTTCAAGGGGCTGCTTCTGGGATTGTTTTTCCTGACTGTCGGCGCCGGAATAAACTTTGCCGTTCTCTTCGACGCCCCTGCCCTTATCCTCGGCCTGACCCTTGGGCTGATATTGATCAAGGGCCTGATCCTTTTCGGCTTGGCAGTCTTGTTCAAGATCAAGGGGCGGGATCGTTGGCTGTTCACGCTCGGGCTCGCACAGGCGGGCGAATTCGGTTTTGTGTTAATCAGTTTCTCGGTTGGCACCAATGTGCTGCCACGAGACCTCAGCCAGACGCTGCTTTTGATCGTGGCGCTCTCGATGCTGCTGACACCGCTGCTGTTTATCCTTTACGAACTGGTGAGCAAACGTGTCGCAGAGGCGAAGTCACCAGAGGAAACGCCGGCCGATACGATAGATGACCAGCAACCGGTCATCATCGCGGGCGTAGGGCGCTTTGGACAGGTTGTGAACCGGCTTGTTCAAATGGCCGGGATGAAAACGACTATCCTCGACCACGATCTGGAAATGATCGAATTGATGCGAAAATTCGGTTTCAAAGGCTTTTTTGGCGATCCGACACGGCCTGAGTTGCTACACGCCGCAGGTATCGACAAGGCGCGGGTTCTGGTTGTCGCCCTCGACGACAAACAAGCCGGGCTTACGCTCGTCCGCTATGCAAAACGGGTAAGGCCCGACATTTTCGTCATTGCCCGCGCACGCGACCGTATCAATGTGTATGAGTTGTATCAGGCCGGCGCCGACAAAATCGTGCGCGAAATGTTCGACAGCTCCCTGCGCGCAGGGCGCTACGTTCTGGAAACCATGGGTATGAGTGAATTCGACTCAGCTCAGGCAGAACACACGTTCTTCCGCCTCGACCGGCAATCCATGCGCGATTTGGCGCGCGTGTGGAAACCGGGTGTACCGGTCGCTGACAATCCCGAATACATCGCACGATCCCACGAGTTGAATCGAGAGCTTGAAACCGCTCTGGTCGCGGCCCTCGACGACGGTGAAAGCGGTTCTGAAGCACGCCAGATCGCGATGCCGGAAGGACGCTTCGCGACACTCGAGTCGGAAACAGCGCTGACGCAAGCACGACGCGCACGCTCCGACGCGCGGAATTAACCGTCCGCAACTCCCGCCTCTGCAAACGTGGCCATCCCGGACTGACACGCAACAGCGGCTTTAAGAATGCCTATCGCGGTCGCTGCTCCAGAGCCTTCGCCCAACCGCAAATCGAGCGACAGAAGCGGGGGTTTACCCAACTTGGCCAGCAGAGCGACATGGCCGGCCTCGGCTGAAACGTGACCCGCCACACAATGATCCAGAGCCCCCGGACGGACGACTTCGAGGCAGGCTGCCGCAGCCGTACAGATAAACCCATCAAGAACTACAGGGATACGTGCAGTCCGCGCGGCGGCAATGGCCCCGGCCATCGCAGCCAGTTCGCGCCCGCCAAGCCGCCGCAGCAGATCCAGTGCATCCTGGGCCTGAGGCGCATGGAGGGCGACACCGCGCGCCACAACATCCGTTTTTCGCGCGAGCCCTTCGGCATCCACTCCCGTGCCGCGCCCAGTCCATGTACCCGCCGTTTCCCCATAAAGAGCATATGCGAGTGCGGCTGCGGACGTGGTGTTGCCGATCCCCATTTCGCCCGCCACAAACAGGTCCGCGTCATGATCGACTGCCATCCAACCGACCTGCAAAGCGCCTAGAAAATCCGCCTCAGACATAGCAGGCGCGCGCGTAAAATCCTCTGTCGGGCGTTTAAGCTCCAGAGCGTGCACAGACAGGCGCGCGCCCATGGCTTTACACAGTTGGTTGATTGCTGCACCCCCGGCTTCGAAGTTGGCCACCATCTGCACAGTGACCTCGGGCGGAAAGGCCGAAACGCCTTGTGCACAAACCCCGTGATTGCCCGCAAACACAGCAACTTGCGGTGCGGCGATCTCGGGTTTCTCCGTGCCCTGCCAGCCCCCGACCCAGGCTGCGAGCGTTTCCAGCCGCCCCAAGGCTCCTGGTGGTTTCGTCAGCTGCGCATTACGTGCTTCAGCGGCCTCCTGAGCTTGCGTATCCGGTTCGGGCAGGTCCCGGAGCAGGTTACGGAACGCGTCGAGGGTTCCAAAGGGGGCTTGGGTCATGCAGCTGTCCGGTCGTTGATCTTCAAACGGCACCTGTTTAACGAGTTTGGCGGGACTGTCACGCGACAGATGCGCACGAAAGGGCTTAAAGACTATGCGGTTACTACTAACCGACCTTGCAGCGAGCCTTAGCTTACTGAGCCGATTGCCGGTCCGCGTGGACCATGGCGAAGCTGGGCAGCGGAGTGCCAAGGCTTCTTGGGCATGGCCGCTCGCAGGCGCAGTACTCGCGGCACTGGCCGCGATACCAGCTCTGGCACTGACATTTCTTCAGGTACCCACAGCTCTGGCCGCTGGTACAACGCTTCTAGCCCTCGTGATGCTGACCGGAGCGATGCATGAGGATGGGCTTGCCGATAGCGCGGATGGTCTCTGGGGCGGCTGGGAACCTGCGCGCCGATTGGAGATTATGAAAGATAGCCGCGTGGGGGTTTATGGTGTGCTGGCCCTTATCATATCCCTTGGACTGCGGTGGGCTGCGCTGACTGCACTGCTTTCCACCGGGGCGGCGACTTTTGTGGCAGGACTGATTGCAGCAGCCGCGATATCCCGCGCCGCCATGACGGTCGTGATGCACGCCCTTCCCCCTGCCCGCCCCGATGGACTGGCCGCAGGTGTCGGTACGATACCCGCGTCCGCTGCGCGCAACGCGGCCCTAGTGGCGCTCCTCCTGAGCCTGGGCGCCGGTCTGGGTGCAGGTATAGCCGCCGTGGTCGCAGCGAGCCTTGTGGCGTTGGCGGTATCACGCGTGGCACGGCAGAAAATCGGCGGGCAAACAGGGGATATCCTCGGTGCAACGCAACAACTTTCTGAAACTGCCGCGCTAATTGCCCTTTCGGCCTTGCTTGCATAAAAAAAGCCGCCCCTAAGGACGGCTTTCAGTGGCTTTCTCGTGTAGCTTAAGCGGCGCGTGAAATCAGAACGTCGCCCACTTTCTTCTGCGCATCGCCCTCGCCGGATCCGCTGACAGCCGCGATTTCGCGGGTGAGGCGTTCCAAAGCTGCTTCATACAGCTGGCGCTCAGAATAGCTCTGTTCGCGCTGGTCATCATTTCGATGCAGATCGCGGACGACTTCAGCAATCGCGATCAGATCGCCGGAATTGATCTTCTGTTCATATTCTTGGGCACGACGGGACCACATTGCGCGCTTCACGCGGGCCTTGCCCTTCAGGACGTCCATGGCTTTCGAGACCACATCCGGGCTCGACAGTGTGCGCATGCCGACTTCGGTTGCCTTGTTCGTCGGCACCCGCAGTGTCATCTTGTCCTTCTCGAAGGAGATTACGAACAGCTCAAGCTTAATCCCGGCGATTTCCTGCTCTTCGATCGAGATGATCTGACCCACCCCATGGGCCGGATACACCACATATTCATTCGGGCGGAACTCGTTGGATTTTGTCGCTTTGCTCATGCAGCTTTCTCCGTTTATGGGACAAACGATCCGGACGCCGATTGGAACGGCGCATGCGCACGGCGCTTAAGTGGCAGCAATGGCGCTAAAAAAAACGCTTCAGAACACGACTGAGGCGCTTGAATGGATCGATTCTCCACGTCATTTGAAACCGAACTATATCAAAAAAATGGTGGTTTGAGAAGCGATTCGCCTGAAACAAGGCAGGGAACCGCCTGTCCTGACGTCACTTTTCGTTCAATTGTGTAAGCGCTTGCAGGGTTTTACCCGCCCTCACCGGGTGCTTCCGAGAAGTATTTCTCGAGCTTTCCGGCTTCGCCGTCCCTCTCTTCGGCCTCGGGCAACTGGTCTTTCTTAGTGATGATAACCGGCCACGCCTCCGAATACTTTCGATTGAACTCGACCCATTTCTCCATATCGGGTTCCGTGTCCGGCCGGATCGCATCTGCCGGGCATTCCGGTTCACACACGCCACAATCGATGCACTCATCGGGATGAATGACCAGCATGTTCTCGCCTTCATAGAAACAGTCGACCGGGCAAACTTCGACACAGTCGGTGTATTTACAGGCGATGCAGTTGTCAGTGACAACGTAAGTCATGGACGGTCTTCCCCTTCGTGCTGCAGTTGCAATTACTCTTCGGGGCAGGATCATTCAAGCGGGGTTTGACGGGTTTTGTCCAGTGCGCGACGATCTTTCTTAGTCGGGCGGGCACCAACGCGTGCCGTAGCAGACGTGTTCGGCTGAGGCGCGGGCGTGAGGTCGGTGTAGAGTGCCTGCGCCTCTGTCGCCGGGCCGCGGCGCATGCCTGGAGCCTCGACACGAACAACCCGGATTGCGCCACCTTGCGCGAAGGTCAAAACATCGCCAACCGCGACGGCGGTGGCGGATTTGGTCACCCGGTTGGCGTTAATGCGCACCCCACCGCTGCTGACAATCTTCGCCGCGAGGCTGCGCGTCTTGAAGAACCTTGCGAACCAAAGCCATTTGTCCAGACGTTGGCGCGCCACCTCCGACAATCAGGTGTTGTCCTTTAGGCCCATCAGCGCGGCGGCAAAAGGATTGTCCGGATCAATCTTATCTTTTTTGCGATCTGGCCGGGACTGGTAAGTCTTGGGACCGTTATGGCGCGGCCCGCCTTTTGGTCCGCCTCGACGACCCTTGCCCTGTGGCTTGCCGCCGGGTTTGCCTTGCCCCTTGCCCTGCGGGCGACCGCCACGTCCGCTATCCCGGCGCGGCTTCGGCGCCCAGCGGAAGGTGTAAAACACCTCGGTCTCGGTGTCGCCTGCCGTAGCCTCGGCAAGTGCAGGAGTGTCGCTCTCTGAATGCGCCGCGTCGGACGGCAATTCAGGCGGAGTGTCAAGCGGCGCTTCCTGCGGCGGCACAACGGGCGTTTCCGACGGCGCATCTGCTGGTATCTCCGCGGGTGGTGCTGAAGGCGCTTCTGCAGGTGGAGCCTCGGGCACCTCCGTTGGCGTTTCCGGGTCCCCGGTGGCGTCCCCGGCTGGCGAAGTTGCTGCCACTTTCACTTTCTCACGTTCGCCCTTCTCAGCCGCGTAGCCGAGGCCCTGCATCAGATCGGCAAACTGTTCCAGCGTCATACCGGTAATCGACAGCATGTCAGCGGTTGCCTCGAACCCACCGCGCGTGTCCTGTGCGCGCAACATGTCCGCAAGGCGTTCAAGCATGTCAATCCGGATCGCGCGAGATCCCGCGGCGCGATAACCCGACTCGAGATAGGTATCCTGACCAATGCCGTCTACTACGGGGATTGTAACCAATCCCGGAGGTGGGGCCTCAGGGAAAATATCCCGTTCTTTGAAGAGCGAGGAAAGCACCAAGCGCAGCCGTGTCGGTGCGGGTTTCAGCAGCAGCGGCAGAAAGATCGTAAACTGCCCGAAGCGCACCCCGTGTTTGCGCAAGAGACCTCGCGCGTCTTGGTCTAGCGCTTTGACGTCCTGTGCAACCGCGGCACGCGGGATCACGCCCAGCGCTTCGACCATCTGAAAAGCAAAGCCGCGAGTTATGCCGGTAAGTCCCTCGTCCCGGCTCATGGCCAGCAGAGGCTCAAAAAGTGCGGCAATCTTGCGATCAATAAAGTGTTGCAGACGGCGTTCAACCTTCTGTGCGACATCGGCGCCGGCTTCGTCATCAACGAAAGACTGGACAGTCGGCTTCATCGGGTCGGCGCCTTTCAAAAGTTTACCAACCGCTTGATCACCCCACATCAGACCGCCTTGTTCAGTGATGTCGATCTCGGTATCCGGAGCGTTGTAGAACCGGTCCGCGCGCAGGTGAAACTCAGGCGCTAAGGCCGCCAGTGATGCCGCGCGCACGGCCTTTGCTTCTTCCGGTGTCGTCGTTTTGTCCTGGCGAAAACGGAACCCCTCAAGACGGCCGATCAGTTCCCCTTCAACCGTCACTTCACCCTTGTCGTTCACATCAGCCACCAGGCTCTCCTTCTGTTTCAACCGGCGCAGCAACACTGATGTGCGCCGATCGACAAATCTTTGCGTCAAACGCTCATGCAGCGCGTCTGACAAACGGTCTTCTACGGCACGAGTCTCCCCGCGCCAATGCATTTCGTTCTGAACCCACCCCGAGCGCTGAGCGCAATAGGTCCACGTGCGAATATACGCCAGACGTTTCGACAATGTGTCAATGTCGCCGTCTGTCCTGTCAATGCGCGCGACCTGCCGCGCAAACCAAGCTTCGGAGATGTGACCTTCATCATGGAGGAACGCAAAGACCTGTCGCAGCAGGCCCGCATGCTCACCTGCCGCGATCCCACGGAAATCGGGCACACGACATACGTCCCAAAGAAGCCGCACATCGCGGGCATCCGACAGACGTGCAGCAACTTCTGCCTCGCCAGCAAGACGTTTGAGGGCAGCGAGGTCATCGGCCTCCCGGCCCTTGGCGAGCCATTCGTCTTGCGGCAAGGTTTCAAGCGATGCGATTAACCGGTCGATGCGCGAGAATTGCAGGTCCGGGTTGCGCCATTGCAGCTTACGGATTGGCGTGAACCGGGCATTCTCGATTGCTTCGACCACTTCCTCGTCCAGTGTTGGCGCTTCCCCTGTAACGCCAAACGTTCCGGGCGTCATATACCGGCCGGCCCGGCCTGCGATCTGCGCAAGCTCATTCGGCGCCAGAGCACGCATCCGGCGACCGTCGAATTTCGTGGTTGAGGAGAAGGCAACATGGGTGACGTCGAGGTTCAATCCCATGCCGATTGCATCGGTGGCGACGAGATAGTCCACATCGCCGTTTTGATACATTTCTACTTGTGCGTTTCGTGTGCGTGGGGACAGCGCCCCCATGACCACCGCACAACCACCTTTCTGGCGGCGGATCAATTCCGCCATCGCGTACACAGAGTCGACCGAGAACCCAACGATGGCGGAGCGCGGCTTCATGCGGCTGATCTTCTTCGGACCGGAGTATGTCAGTTCAGAGAACCGTTCCCGTCGCAAAAATTGCGCACGTGGGACCAGCGCGGCGATGGCCGCGCGCATCGTGTCTGAGCCGAGAAACAGGGTTTCATGCAGTCCGCGGGCACGCAGCAACCGGTCGGTGAACACGTGGCCGCGCTCGGGGTCAGCGCAAAGCTGAATCTCATCAATCGCAACAAAGTCAGCGCCGATTTCCTGCGGCATCGCCTCGACGGTACACACCCAGTACTGTACCCGGTCCGGAACAATCCGCTCTTCGCCTGTGACGAGAGCAACTACAGACGGACCGCGCAGGGCGACGATCCGGTCGTAGACCTCCCGCGCAAGAAGGCGCAGCGGCAAACCAATAACGCCTGTACGGTGCGCCAGCATCCGCTCAATCGCGTAATGAGTTTTGCCAGTGTTCGTGGGGCCGAGGACCGCCGTAATCCGGCCAGCGTCTCTCATCTTGTACCGCCTTTGAAGGGCGCGCTGTTTACAGCGCTTCGCCCTCCAGTTCCTGTTCCAACTGCTCTATCGCGTCATTTATATTCGGACGGTGAGGATGTATAGCCTGCGCTTGCCGATAAGCTTCGAGCGCAAATTCCGAGTAACCCAACTCCCCCATCATCAGTCCAAGCCCAGCCAACGCGCCAAAATGATTTGGATTGAGCGAAAGGGTCACCCGGATATCCTGGATCGAAGGGCCATACATATCAGCAAGGTAATATGCGGTCGCCCGCGCGTTCCAGCCTTCCGCAAACTCCGGTGCATGATCCGTCAGCGCCGTAAAATGCTCTATCGCGCCTTCATAGTCTTGCGCCTCAAGTGCGTCGCGACCGCGAGTGAGCAGTAAATCCATTGCAGGCGAGCCTGACTGGGACCAAGCGTCGTAAACGCGTTGTTCCACCGCCTCCCAGTTGGACGTTTCGGGATCCTTGAGACGTGAGAGCAACTCGTCAATGTCCGCGCCTTGCGCAAACGCACCCGACGTCACAATCAGACTTGCCGCAAAGACAGCGTTGAGCCGTTGTATAATCTTGAGCAACATGCCCTAGATGGTAACGCACGCGCCAGAAAAAGCGAGACTTGGCGCATCACATAAGGGAGACGGGTGTGAGCACCGTAATTGAAAAGGCCGTAGAGGCTCTGACCGAAAAGATGAGCGGCGGGTTTGACGGGTCAGTCAAGTTCGTGATCGAGGACGAGGGCGCGGTAATGATAGACGCCGAGGGTGTGCGTGCCGGCGATGACGACGCCGATTGCACACTCACCGCAAGTTCGGAAACCTTTCAAGGAATATTGGCCGGAGAAGTGAACCCGACTGCTGCGTTTATGACTGGCAAGCTCAAGCTTGATGGCGACATGGGAACCGCCATGCGGCTTGGGTCCGTCTTAGGGTAAGCAAGCCTTTGCTGCTCCCAGCCCCATACCGCCGCGATCTGGCCGAAGGGCCGGAGGCGGCGCGTACGGTCTGGGTCGAGACCTCCGACGGTTTACGCCTACGCGTCGGTTTTTTTGAAACTGGCAGTCGCGGCAGCGTGCTGGTCTTCCCGGGGCGCACGGAAGCGGTAGAGAAATACGGCAGACTTGCATCGCGATTTGCTGCGATGGGGTACTCCAGCGTTGCTATCGACTGGCGCGGGCAAGGTTTCGCTGACCGGATGCTGGACGATCCAATGATCGGGCACGTCCAGCATTTTCATGATTATCAGCAAGACGTGGAAGCGGTCGTGGCGGCCGTGCGTGCCGCCAGACTTCCGGAGCCCTATTTCCTTCTGGCCCACTCCATGGGAGGAGCAATTGGCCTGCGAGCCCTCTTACGCGGTCTCGACGTACGGGCTGCGGTATTCAGCGGTCCGATGTGGGGCATCAACCTTCCGGTTTGGGCAAAACCCGTTGCGGGTCTGATTGGATCGGGCGCGCGACTGATGGGACTGCATGAGCGCTATGCCCCATCAACCGGGTCAGATCCTTACATTCTGACGACACCATTCGAAGACAACCTGCTGACCCGGACGAAAGAAGGACTTGATTACATGGCGCGCCAAGTCCGGCACGAACCGCAATTGGCGCTTGCAGGACCTAGCATCGGTTGGGTTCACGCAGCTCATAATGAAACACGAGATCTGGCGCGGCACGCGAGCCCAGATATCCCCTGCCTGACCATGATGGGTGAGAACGAGCGCATCGTCTCCAAACCGGCTATCTACGATCGCGTTACGGCATGGCGTGGCGCAGAACTGATTACCGTTCCGGGCGGCGAGCATGAAGTCTTGATGGAGGGACCCGAAACCCTCGAGCCTCTTTTAGCACGGATCGAGGATTTCTTTGACGGGCACCAGCCCCTGCTCCGCGCAAGGCGCTAATTGAGCGACTCGCATCCCGGATAATTGGCAACCAGGGATGGTTGAAAACGGGTTGATTCTAGACTGCTGCTTGGAAAAATAGCTCGTGTGCTGCGCATATTACCAAGCCGAGACCAAAACTAAGGAGAGCTTTAAACTCGGTTCGGCCCATAACCGCCGAAGTGGAAATACTCCATATGAGAAGTTGAAAAGCCGTATTGAAACCACAGTCGGGCAACCTAGAGCCAAAAACCAACCTCGGGAATCTTTAGAAAATTTGCGCCGGGCCTGATGTCCTCGAGAGAGTTTTGAGGAGTCATCCACGCGCTGCGTAGAACTGGGCTTAGGATACGGGGGGTTCTCACCACTCAAGTGGCGGCAGGAAATCGCCGAGTCTGCGAACGCTTTACGAGGGCTATTTATTATCCCGAGGATATGGCTTTTATTAACAGCATAACAAAACAAACAAAGGCAGCAGGCAGCAAACGGAGCAGGCAAAAACCAACTATAATGTCGCGAGGCCGAGACTTCTCGGAAAATCGCGGAGCTTTTCAGACCACAACAACCTATGTCTCGTGCACCACTTTGGTCATGAGAGATTGTCAATAAACTCACTATTTTACAAAGAAGTTTCCGTAGGTCACTGCGTCACTGCAGGGCACCGGATTTTCTTGTGAATATTGTGGGCTGGCACTTGTGGAAAGCCGAGCGGTTAAATCCGCTCGGCGACTGAATATAGTGTGGCTTGTTTCCTGTCTAAATGCCGAACCTTACGTTTTGTAGGAAAATGGAAATGGCGGAAACAAACGAACAGCTAACCAGCACGCGAAAACAAAGACGCTCTTTCAGGAGTGGTGCCTCTATTTGCACTCATTCCCGCCACAAAGCTGCCGTGGTCTGACGAAAGCGTCATCTACGTCTAAAACTCTCTAGAAACAGAGAGTTTCCTATCGACACAAACAGCGGCCTCCATCACATCACAGGTCGCACTTCTGGGGAACCTCCAATGGCGCAGCCCATACAATCATCATCCATCACTTCTGCAGATGGACTTCTGAAACCAACCCTCGCGTTTAACCCACAGCCAATTAATTATTGGTCCGTATCCGAGCCATTCATCGATATAATGAAGCTCGCCGGAAAATTCCGGACAGAAGATTGGAGGGACCTCAATGATCGGTTTCTTGATGAAAACGGATGGCCAACACAGATACCGAATTCCAGTTCCAAACTGATACAAGTTTTCGATTTCCAGCTGGAGCCAGGAATTACTCCGTTTCAATCTGGAACCTTCGTTTTGTCATACGAAGGCACCGGACAAATAGCTGTACGCGGCGCCGACGTCTCTAACGTTCAACAAGGCAACGGAGAAGTCACATTTGATTTTGGCGGTGAAAGCAGGATCGTTATCGAATTTCTATCGACAGATCCACAAGGCACCGGTGACTATATTCGCGATATTAGCCTGGTGCGTGAGGAAAACGTCGAACTTCACGAAGCGGGCGCGATCTTCAATCCGGAGTGGCTGGATGTCGTAGAGGATGCCAGCCAGCTGCGTTTCATGAACTGGATGAATACGAACAACAGCAAGAAGTCGGAATGGTCTGATGAAGTTTCGGCAGACTATGCCAGCTGGTCGACCAATGGCGTCCCCATCGAGGTTATGGTCGAACTTGCAAACCACACTGGCACAGATCCGTGGTTTACGATTCCGCACATGGCCTCGGACGATTACGTGCGCGAGTTCGCATCCTACGTGCGTGACAATCTGGACCCTGATCTAATCGCTACCGTTGAATACTCGAACGAGGCTTGGAATTCAGCATTTGGACAAAAGCAGTGGATGGAAGACCAAGCCAAGGCTGTTTTTAATTCAAACCAAGCGAAAGCATTTGATTTCTTCGCAAAGCGCTCAACAGAAATTGCCCTGATTTGGGAAGAGGAGTTTGGCGCAGAAGCGGACGATCGGTTAATAGCAGCCTTGGGTGCCCAGGGGGTTAATCCCTGGCTCACGGGGCGGATGCTTGACTCCGAATTATGGAAGGAAAGCGATCCGAATGGTTTCGTGGATCCCAGGAGTGTATTCGACGCCCTCGCTATTACGAGCTATTTCGGAAGCAAGGTTAGTACCAATAGTGGGCAGCGCGCTGAGCTTATCGAAGCGATACAAAACCCGCGCGTCGACGCCAATGAGTTTCTCTACAATCTCCTGTCGGATCCCAGTACAAAATCCAGTACGGCTTCCAATATGCTGCTGTGGGCACAGCAAGCTGACCTCGCAGAAGAAGCTGGCATGAGCCTGATCTCGTACGAAGGCGGCCAGCATGTTCATCACAGCTTTGCAGCAAATATCCCAAAGAAAGACTTGGATATTCTGACCGAATTCATGAAGGATTTCGTGCGGTCGGAAGAAATGATGCAGCTGTACGAAGAAAACTGGGACGCCTGGAAAAGCATCTCTGACGGCCCGTATATGCAATTTCAGGAAATCTCCCGACCAGGCAAATTCGGCTCTTGGGGACTTACGGCAAGTCTGGACGATACCACCCCACGTTCCGAGTACGCTTTCGAAAGAAACGAGACTGAGCAAGCCTGGTGGGATGATGACCGGTCAGGGGAGCAGGCGCTGCAAGGTCGTACCATTCTCGGCGACCAGAGTAACGAAACACTGGTAGGAACTGTTCAGGAAGATTTTCTGATTGGCTCTGGCGGTGATGACATCCTTGTAGGCGGCCGCGGCGATGATGGCCTGCACGGCGGAGAAGGCAACGATACCGTGGTGCTTGCGGGCACTCCCGAAGACTACGAAATTACCGAAGATGGCGACGGCTGGCGCGTGGTCGGTCTAGATGGCAATGACTTCGTGCTGGAAGTGGAAAATTTCCGGTTCGACGACGGCCCGGAACTTTCCCTTGCAGACTTCCTTAACTATGTCCCGGGCACCACGCCACCCGCACCTCAACAACCGGTAACGCCTCCTCCTACCCCGGAACCGATTGAGCCCACTGAGACACTCCCACCGCAGGAGCCGGAGGAAGAACCTGAAGCTCCGGTTACGTCACCCCCGCCTGCGGCTCAGGAACCGCCAGAGCCGGTAACTGGTGAGGAGGAAGAAGAAGAAGTCGAGCAGCCGATCCTTCCCGAGGAGCCGCTATCGCCACCATCGGCGGGCCCGGAAGCTCCTGCGGCTCAGGAACCGCCAGAGCCGGTAACTGGTGAGGAGGAAGAAGAAGCCGAGCAGCCGATCCTTCCCGAGGCGCCGCTATCGCCACCATCGGCGGGCCCGGAAGCTCCTGCAGCTCCGGAGCCTCCGGCGCCACCAGTCGAAGAAACCACGCAGGCACCTGAAGTGCCCGAGCCAACGCAGCCACAGGCGCCCGTCGAGCCAGAAGAGGTTGAACCTACGTCTGACAGTGCCGCACAAGCGCTAGCGGAAGAAGAAGAGGAAGAGGAAGAGGAAAGCGGGCTGGCAGGCTTGTTTGATCGGTTGTTCGGCTTTTTCTCCAACATTTTTGGCGGCAGCGACGACGACGAAAACGAACCTGCCGTGGCTTCATCTAATGCGCCGAACGCTGAGGAGCCAACCGAAACCGCTGCTCTTAGTTCGCTCAATGTAGTCGAAATCCCCTTGTTGGAGAACGTCATACCGACGACCTTGGCAAGTGAAGAAGATCAACCTCGTCGCGAAGAGGAAGAGGAAGAGGATTTCGCCGTTATCTAAAGGGTGCTTCACGCAAGGTTCAGGCTGGTGCAGTCCCGCTAGCCTGAACCAAGCGGCGCCAGACCGCTTTGCGGACAGCGCAGCCAATCACTGTCTGGCCGCAGCGAAACCCCAAATTCCAACGCTCCGCCAACGGCTTCTACTATTTCAAGACATAAAACACCCACACACCAAGCCCACCCTTTACTCCCGTAAGACGTTGAGACTGGACAGTGGTCGGCAAAACGACAGTTCGAGACACTATTGCGGCTTGTAGGCAACGTAGCTCTTTGGAAACCCCAGTTTCCATTCGGTCCACAGGTTACACTCTGGAAACAACTCATAAAGTTCCGACTTGCGCAGAACTGTTGTCCCCAGAACCATTTCCGTCCATGCAGGTAGCTTCTCTTTCCATCGTGAGATGAACCACTGTTGCAGCCGTTGCGGATAGAACCACCAAAAGGGCATGTTGCAGTGTGCTTCAATGGGGAACCAAATTGAAGGTGTCTGAACCCAATAGCTTGGCGCGAGCCTTAGGACTTCTGTTGCCATTCGCTTCCTGTAGCTCGCATCTCCGACGTGTTCGATAACGCTATTCGAAAACGCGATGTCGAAGTTCATATCTGACGCGAAACCCACTTCACACGCATCTCCTTCGATCAGCGTTACGTCATGCTTGGAAGCCACGATTTCTTTAGGTATCGAGCCGGGCAAATTTACGATTGTAAGGTTTAACGGCACTGGAAAGTCTCTCCAGAACTCAACTGTGCCGCCGAGGTCGATAATTCTCTCCCCTCCTTGCACTTTCATCCTGTCGATGAAGACCTTTTCCCTTCGTTTTCGCGCCGCTGCGGAGAAGGGCTTTTTCAAGTTCATCAAAGTGTGAAAAACAAAATACTTCATGGGAACCTTGTTATGAAAAACAATCAACCAGGCTGCTGGAGCCACTGAGTGAAGCTATAGAGAAAAACAAGGGCTTGAACCACAAGGCTTTTGCACGAATTGCGGCAGATTATTCGAGATCCTGGCCACGACTAGTCTTCCGCTTGCTGATTGGTCCAATCTTCTTAGCACACGGTATGGCAGTGCATTCGGCGCTAAGTTATCCGACCGTGCTATCCTCGACGGTGTGCCTAAGCAGGAGCCGAACCGCGCGCAGATTGTCTTTTTGTCTCCCAAATCGCGTTTCTTGCCAGTTGGCCAACTATATTTTTCAATGACTTAGGCGATTTCAAGTATCGGAGCACTGGATTAGCAAAACAAGCGCAACGCGTTGATAAACTTCTGTTTTTATTTGGAGAATGGTACCGCCTCCCTGGCTTGAACAGGGGACCTCTGGATCCACAATCCAGCGCTCTAACCAACTGAGCTAAGGCGGCACGCTGCGGGGGTGTATCGCCGAGACAAATTGATTGCAAGGGATCCGGCCACCACGCCAGTACTTTTTACGCTCTACATTTCCAGTCGCCAAGACTGTTCTGTCAAATGCTGACCATAGGCGAGAGCGGCGCGCGTGTCTGTCAATCTGAACCCAGATCTGGCGTACAGCCGACAAGCTGCAACATGGCGATCGTAGGTGCGCACGCACAGCGCGCGGGCTCCTACGCAACGCGCGTGGTCAATTGCACAATCAAGCATTTCTTGTGCAAGGCCCTTCCCGCGCGATGTTGGCTCCAACCAAAACAGGCGGAGTTGCAGACTGTCTTCGAACTGGCTGCGCGTCACAAAGAGGCTCCCAAGTCTCTCTGCGTCCGTCTCCGGGATAAACGCGCGCTCTATCTCAGGATCGTGCTGCGCGAAATACGTCTTCAGCACCTTTCCAACGACCAAAGCGAAAGTTGCGTCAAATCCAGCTTCGCTCCGGTACAGCACGTCGTGCCGTTCTACGAGCCAGGGAATATCCTGCACAACCGCATCTCGAAAAACCACATCGTCCATACGAAATTGAGCCTTTCAGAACGCGCCACTGTCCATCAACAGGTTCTTGCAAGCGCGCGCCGGGCGCAGTACACGCGAGGCCCATCTCAGGAGGCCAATATGAGCATCAACAAAGAAAGCGACATCGCTGCCAATCTTCAGATCGGCCCGACAACGCTCGGGATGGTGCGTATCTATATCGAGGCCGATGGGGTGGAAATACCGCTTGATTTCGACCCCGACGAAGCCGACGAAATCGCGGAAGAAATCAAAGCGGCCGCCGCTCGCGCCCGAAAGATTAAATAGGCGGGGCCCGACCCGAAGCGGGCGCGCACACAAAAGTGGTTTCCTGAAACCGGTGTCGATTATGTATACTGGTGCTCAGACTATGTTCAGTATGGGTATCGGTATGCGCGCATGCGTTTGTCTGGCACTTGGAGCAGCACTTGCTGCTTTGTCGGCACAAGCTGACGAAACCAGCGGTACAACAGGACACTCTCTGCAGAACCAGTCTGGGATCGCGGCCCGCTTTGTTACTGCCGGAGGCGTGGCATCCGCGGGACAAGCTCACATCAATAGCCGGCTTCTGGTTGTTACGGGGAGATTGCCGCAAGTCCCGCCAGCGTCCCCGGTTGAGCCCGCTCCGCCTCCCGAACCCACCGCTCCAGCCCATGAGGTCCGGGAAACTACAGTTTACAACACGACGACGCTCTATATCCCGTATATCAAGCATCACAAAAAGCATCACAAATCCCACAAACACTCCAAACGCACGCATAAGAAGCATCGTAGAAAAACAAGCAGATGGAGTTGGGCCACAGGGCTCAGGGAACAACGGCACCGACGCTGGCAGAGCATGGGGCGCTTCTAAAAAACAGTATCTGAACGAGCTTGTCCCCGCGAGCGCAGAGCTTGGCAGATACCAAAAGAATAACGGCAATTAGGTGACCATATAGACACGTGACTATATAATCACATATAGTCTTGCTATGGATTCGATATTTAAGGCCCTCAATGACCCGACCCGCCGCGCCCTTCTGGACAGCCTGCGCAAGAAGGACGGGCAGTCTCTGCAAGAGCTTGAAGAAACGGCTGAGATGACGCGCTTTGGCGTAATGAAACATCTTAAGCTGTTGGAGGAAGCCGGACTCGTCGTGCCGGTCAAGAAAGGCCGTTTCAAGTACCATTATCTGAACGCGGTTCCATTGCAGGAAGTCATTGACCGTTGGATCGATCCGTTTCTCGCCAAACCCGCCGCGCGCGGGATTATTTCACTCAAGTCAAAACTCGAAGGACCCAAAATGATGTTCGATTTCACTTCAAAAAAGCCGGATTTCGTCTCGCAGACCTTTATCCGCTGCGACCTGAAACATCTTTGGCACGCACTGGTCGATGAAGAAGAAGCGATGAAATACCATTTCCTCGCAACCGCAGCCGAGGGATCGTTGGGTGAGGAAGGAGCAACCATGGCGTATACCGGGCCGAGCGGCAATCTGATGCTGAACATGCATGTACTTTGCGTTACTCCAAAATCCGAGATTGTGATGCGATTTGCGCCCTTCTTCAGCGGCAGTGAAGAGCAAACATCCACCTGTCGCTATCTGGTCAGCCAAGAAGGTCAGCAGTGCAGATTGGTAATCGAACACTACAACGTCCCGCCGGGCCACGAAGGAGTCGCCGATGGCTGGTCCCGTATTGCGGCAGGATTGAAAACCTATCTCGAAACCGGAAAACCGGCACGCTTTCCGATGCCCGCCCCTGCCTAGACACCTGACCCTGACAAACTGTGTGTTGCGTATTAGGTTAACCTCAGAGCCCGCGTGACAGTGCGTACTCTGAGGTTAGACGTAACACGACCAATAAATGCCGCTTGGGATCAGGCGTAAGTCAGCTTAGCCTGTCTGGTAATTACGCGGTTTGTCGGCACCGATACAAAATCCGGACCAGAGCTTTGAAAATCGCCTCATTTCTTCGTAGTCGGGAGGCTAGGATGATCAGATACCTGATCACGTTTACGGTGTTACTTTCGCCAATCGCAGCTTCGGAGGCGCTCTCGGCCGATCACGTGGCTCCCTCTTTCGCGGAGAGACCGCATCTATCGGCGCGCGACTGGGACAAGTCCACGACCGTCCGCCCCCGCGCCCGCGGCACGGTGATCGACCCGGATAGCGCTAAGAGTCTCAGGAAAACTGACAGCTACAAGATCTACAAGAAATCGGATAAGCAACGCACGCGGATCGTGGATCCACTCGACCCACCGAAAACGTACCGCTTACCGGGATCTCCTCCGAAAACGAGCGTTCCCAGTGGAAAGATCTATCGAAATAGTGTCGGCGGGCAGTTCGGCCTTCGGTAGCCCTTGGCACGGACTGTTTTGACGCTCGATCTGTTTGATGTGCCCGCCGCCGCAAGCAATCAGGTATATCCTCTTGACACGTTGGGCGGGAACCGGCACCTCCAGCCCACACATAACCCGCAACCGGGCGTTCCGTGGGCGCCAAACTGACGAGGATGCCAAGATATGGCCCAGATCTCTCTCACTTTCCCTGATGGTAATGCGAAACCCTTCGATGCAGGCATAACCGCTGCCGAGGTGGCTGCAGGCATTTCGAACTCGTTGTCGAAAAAAGCAATCTCAGCAACCGTGAATGGTGCACATTGGGATCTGCAATGGCCCATCGAAGAGGATGCGTCGATTGCGATTCATACGCTCAAGGATGATGCACAAGCGCTGGAACTGATCCGGCACGACTGCGCACATATCATGGCGCGTGCAGTGCAAGCGATCTGGCCCGACGTGAAAGTGACCATTGGCCCGGTCATCGAGCATGGGTTCTACTACGATTTTGATCGGGCCGAGCCATTCACGCCAGAAGACCTCGGCCAGATCGAGGCGAAGATGAAAGAAATCATCAACGCCCGCGATGGCGTACGCACCGAAGTCTGGGCGCGCGACCGCGCAATTGCCCACTACGAGGCCAACAATGAGCCCTACAAGGTAGAGTTGATTGAGGCGATCCCAGGTGACGAGCCATTGCGCATGTACTGGCACGGCGATTGGCAGGACTTATGCCGTGGGCCGCACCTTCAACACACCGGGCAAGTGCCCGCGGATGCCTTCAAACTGATGAGCGTTGCAGGCGCCTACTGGCGCGGCGACAGCAGCCGGTCGATGTTGCAGCGAATTTATGGCGTGGCCTTCAAGAACCGCGACGACCTGCGCAAGCACCTCAACATGCTGGAAGAAGCGGCCAAGCGCGACCACCGAAAGCTGGGACGCGAGATGAACCTGTTCCATATGCAGGAGGAAGCCCCGGGACAGGTGTTTTGGCACCCCAATGGATGGACCGTGTACACCACGCTTCAGGACTACATGCGGCGTCGCCAACGCCAGTTCGGATATGTGGAGGTGAACACGCCGCAGGTGGTCGACCGCAAATTGTGGGAGGCCTCAGGCCACTGGGAAAAATACCAAGAGAACATGTTCATAGTTGAAGTGGACGAGGAACACGCCCGCGAAAAAGCAATCAACGCGCTTAAGCCGATGAACTGCCCTTGCCACGTGCAGGTCTACAATCAGGGTCTGAAATCATATCGCGATTTGCCTCTGCGCATGGCTGAATTTGGCGCCTGTAATCGCTATGAGCCCTCAGGCGCTTTGCACGGGCTGATGCGTGTGCGCGGTTTCACGCAGGACGACGCACACATCTTCTGCACCGAGGACCAGATCCAAGCGGAAACAGCACTGTTTTTGAAGATGCTCAGCTCGGTCTACGAGGATCTCGGCTTCGAGAGCTTCGACATCAAGTTTTCCACCCGGCCTGAAGTCCGGGCGGGCTCGGACGAGGTTTGGGACAAGGCCGAGGCCGCACTGGAGGCGGCGATCCGCACAGTGACTGACGAATTTGAACTCGATCCGGGTGAAGGCGCCTTCTACGGACCGAAGCTGGATTTCAAACTGACCGACGCGATTGGCCGTGAGTGGCAGCTTGGCACATTTCAAGCAGATTTCGTTTTGCCAGAGCGACTGGATGCGACCTATGTGGGAGAGGACGGTGCGAAACACCGCCCTGTGATGCTGCACCGTGCGATCCTAGGCTCCTTCGAACGGTTCCTGGGAATTCTGATCGAGAACTTCGCAGGTCGCTTTCCGCTTTGGCTGGCCCCACGACAGGTCGTGGTGGCCTCGATTGTGTCGGAAGCAGATGGCTATGTGCAGGAAGCGGTTGCCGCCCTGACCGCCGCGGGCCTTCGGGCAGAGGCCGACATTCGCAACGAGAAGATCAACTACAAAGTGCGCGAACACTCACTCGGTAAAGTTCCCTACATCCTCGCCGTTGGCCGAAAAGAGGTAGAAGACCGGACCGTGACGGTACGTAAGCTGGGGGAAAAGCAGACCCAGGTAGTTAACCTTGATCAGCTCATCCCCGAACTCGCGAAAGAGGCCACCCCACCTGACCAGCAGGCAGGCTGATTTCGCTCACAGTGTTGAAAGAATATCGAAGCGCGGCTCCTGCAGCCGCGCTTTTTCGTTTCGATCATATTTCAGCTGCGGCGCAGCATTGCAAAATTCGCTCACGCGTGTGGGCGAAATCCTCGCGTCTGCGCACGGCAGCGTGAAGATTCTGCCCTCAAATGCGCGAATTCTGTAACAATGTTTCGGTCTGTGCACGCCCGCGTGACGCACGGGCGCGTGAGTGGCAGTTGAGCACCTGCTCCCCTTACCTTTTTGTCATCGCCGAACAGCGATCCCCGGCAGCCCCGGGGTGGGAATTTGAGCTAACCAAAGGAACTAAATATGTCGAAATCCATCACTGCCTTCGCCCTCGCCGGTGCCGTTGCTGCCGCTGTTTCCGGTCACTCCACCACTGCTGAGGCGCAAGCACAGGAAAAGTGCTACGGCATCAGCCTCGCGGGCGAGAACGACTGCAAAGCTGGCGCTGGCACCACTTGCGCAGGCAGCTCCACCGTCGACTATCAGGGCAACGCTTGGACATTCGTCCCTGCCGGCACATGCGAAACCATGGAACTTCCCGGTGACCGCATGGGCTCGCTGAACGAACTGGACCGCGACCTGCCGGCATAAGTCCCGGCGCACACCGCCCGGACCCGTTCTGCCCGACGGGTCCGGGCAATTACGTTTCTGAACATCTGAGACTATTATGCTTGATCTGACGCCTGACCCTGTCCTCCCAGCACGCCCCGGCGTTGGCTACAAAGCCCAGCATTTCCGGGACGTGACCTCCGATCCTGGCAGTGTCGCGTGGCTCGAGGTTCATGCTGAGAATTACATGGGAGCGGGCGGGCGACCGATCGCCCAGTTGCGCGCACTGGCAGAGCGATTTCCGATTTCCGTACATGGCGTGGGCCTGTCTATCGGCGGCGAGCGTCCGCTGGACGCGGATCATCTCGCACGCCTCAAGCACCTTGTTGGCTGGCTGAACCCCGCCAGTTTTTCCGAGCACCTCGCTTGGTCGACCCATGACACCGGGTTTCTGAACGATCTTCTGCCCCTGCCCTACACCGAAGCGACCTTGTCCCGTGTGGCAGCACATATCACGCAGGTCCAAGATACTCTGGGCCGCCGTATGCTCCTCGAAAACCCGTCGACCTACGTGGCTTTCACGGAAACAGAAATGAGCGAGATCGAATTTCTCACCCAGTTGGGCACGCGCACAGGCTGCGGGCTTTTGCTCGATGTGAACAATGTTTTTGTGTCCTGCACGAACCAGAAGTTGGATCCAATTGACTATATCAATGGGTTCCCTCTCCATCTGGTCGGGGAAATTCATCTCGGTGGTCACCACGAGGACGAAGACGAATTTGGCGCTCCACTTCTTATCGACAGTCATGGCGCGGAAGTGATTGACCCCGTCTGGGCGCTCTATGAACACACACTCCGCCGCGCAGGCCCTAAGCCAACCTTGATCGAATGGGACAATGACGTTCCCGACTGGCCCGAGTTGGAAGCCGAAGCCGCCCGTGCCAACGCATTGATTGCGGGCCTGGTCCAATGACTCAGTCTCTGTTCGCGAATGCGCTTCTCAACCCCGAAGCACCGGTTCCGGTCGGGGTGGTCGATCCAGAAGGGCGTGTGTCGGTTAAACGCTTTAACGTCTATCGCAACAATGTAGTCGCCTCGCTGACCGATGCGCTCGCCGCCGGGTTTCCGGCAGTTGCCAAACTCGTGGGGGATGAGTTCTTCGCCGCGATGGCGAAGGTCTACTTGCAAAACCACACCCCTGTGACGCCGATCCTTGCGCAATACGGGTCGGGCTTTCCCGACTTCTTGGCTACTTTCGGCCCGGTTTCGCATCTTCGGTACCTAGGCGACGTAGCCAAGCTCGAGATTGCTTTGCGCGAAAGTTACCATGCGGCTGACCACACCGCTTTGGATCCCGCCATCTTAGGTCAGATCGCGCCAGAAGACCTTGGCGCATTAAAGTTGGTTGTAGCCCCTTCTGCACGCCTTTTGCGATCAGAATGGCCAATTCTGGCGATCTGGCAACGAAACATCGAGGACCCCGAAACGCGCCTTCCCGAAGGCGGTCAGGATGTTCTTGTCGCCAGACAGGAATTCGATCCGGTGCCAGTAGCTCTGCCCGGGGGTGCCTATGCATTCTTTACCGCTCTTTCCGACGGCCAGCCGCTTGCAGCCGCTGCCGAAAGGGCGGCCACCGAAGCACCCGAGTTTGACGCCACCGCTGCACTGCAATTGGCTTTTGCCCATCGACTGTTCTGCACTCCAGACAGCCCATAAGACCCGGAGATCAAGATGCTGACCCTGTATTCCCGAATGACTGAGTTGCTTGATCGCCTCGGCGACTGGTTGATGCCAACACTTGCGCGGCTCGTGTTCGCCGGTGTTCTGTTCACCTATTACTGGAATTCGGCGACCACCAAACTGGGCGAAGGCTTTTTCGGCCTGTTTAATCCCTCGTTCGGAGCCTACGCGCAGATCTTTCCAAAAGCTGTCGAGGCCGCAGGTTATGACCCTTCGAATCTTGGTTTTCACCACTGGGCGATCGTAGTCGCCGGGACCGCTGCAGAGTTTATCCTGCCGGTGCTGATTGTGATCGGGCTTGCCACCCGGCCCGCGGCCTTGGCCATGATTGGCTTCGTCGTAGTCCAAAGCTGGGTTGACATAACGGGCCATGGGCTCGGTGCCGCGGATATTGGGGTGTGGTTCGACGCCAACCCATCTTCGCTCATCGTCGACCAGCGCGCTTTTTGGGTTTTCGCCCTCGGGTACCTTGTATTGCGCGGTGCCGGTCCGATCTCCGTAGATGCCATAGTGCGTCAGAGCAGTCGCGCTTTCACATCATCCCCCCAACCAAGGTAAAGCGCGCCGGCATCGTCCTCGATCACCGGGCGCTTCATCAACGTTGGGTGCTGCCTGAGCAGATTCTCGGGCGGCGCCGCGCGTTCAGGCTCCGACAATCCACGCCACGTTGTGGAGCGTCGGTTGATCAGAGCCTCCCCGAACTCTGCAAAAAAGGCTGCAAGCTGCGTGTCAGTCAGCGGTTTTGAACGAATGTCTGTGACCTCCGCCTGAAGCGCTTTTGCAGCTTTCCTGCACGTGTCGCAGGTTTTCAGTCCATAAATGCGCATTTTTTCCTCATCTTATCGATATGGCGCGTCCGCTTCCCACGAATGTGAACGCGCTGGCTTTTTTTTTCTGGACTTGGCGCAGGTCCGACCCCAAGTCAAAGGCTGTGATACTCGACTTCTGACGTCCGCCCAATCTTTGGGCTGCCAAAGACTATGTGGAAGACCTGGTTCACGCGCAGGTCGCTCACGCGGCAAAACATTGATAAAGGGAGACGCGGACATGCCAACCGGCACCGTGAAATGGTTCAACACAACAAAAGGCTACGGGTTTATTGCACCCGATGAGGGCGGCAAAGATGTATTTGTACACATATCCGCTGTCGAACGTGCGGGCCTGACCGGCCTCGCGGACAACACCAAGATTTCCTACGAATTGCGTGAAGGCCGCGACGGCCGAGCCTCCGCCGTCGAATTGCAGGTCATGGGCTGATCCGACCTCTCGCCTGATGCGAAACGCCCGGAACAATTGTTCCGGGCGTTTGCTGTGTGAGTGGTTATTTATTGGCCGAAAACCGAGCGTTGTTAGTTTCCGTCGGCTTGATGGTAACAGGATCGTGATCCCACATCATAGGTGGAAACGACACAGGCTTACGCAACGTAATCCCAGGGCTACTCGCCCCACTCCGCTACGAATTCACGCCACTCTCCTTTGCTCATACCCGACGACTCTTGAGTTACGGTTTCGCCGGCAAGGCGCTTGCGCAGACACTCGGCGCCTTTGGCACTGACCTGTACCGCGCCCATGCGATAGTCTTCAAACGCCGCAAAGGCAGCAGGCACCCAGTCTTTCACCATCTCGCAAATGGCATCTGCATAGACCCGGATCTCGTATTGAGCGTGCGGATCGGCGCGTAGACGCAGGAAATGGAACAGGTTGTGCAGATCTACCTTCCAGTACCATTGCGTATACACATTCGCGGGCAGGTTCATCCGTGCCAATTCGCGCGCGAGGCCCTGCTGCCCGTCTTGGCTAAGCATATCTTCATAATGATCATACGCCCGTGTGCTATCGTCTTTGAGCATGCGTAGTACGCGTTCTGCCTCTTCCCCCTGCAGGGTATCGCCGCGGCCCTGATTGTTCGTTGTGGACTGGGCTGCCAGATGCTCTGGCGCGGGAATATAGAATTCCCGATCCAGGATCGAGTAACGCGCAGAGTATTCGTTCACATTTGCTGTGCGATGGCGAATCCACTGCCTCGCAACGAACACTGGCAGTTTCACATGGAGCTTGATCTCGCACATCTCAAACGGCGTCGAATGCCAATGCCGCATGAGATAGCGGATCAGACCACTGTCGTCGCGCGCCTTTTTTGTGCCTGCGCCATAGCTGACGCGCGCGGCTTGGACGATCGCTGCGTCATCACCCATATAATCGACAACACGCACAAACCCATGGTCCAAGACTTGCCGCGGTAGATAAAGATGCTGTTCCATCCCCGGCGCGACCGCGCGAAGGGTCGGCTGTGGATCGGCGCGCAACTGCGCAATTTCTTCTTCCGGAGTAGTCGGACTTGCAATATCGTTTGGCATGTTGGTCATCGTGCCCTCGTTCAGTGGTCCTTGGTGCATCTATATGTTGTAGACTAACCGAACATGGCCACCACAAAAAGTGCTGACTTCCTCAGATACAGAATTTTCTGTGGATATTTTTATTCGCGGCGGCGCCAGCTGCCGCATGAAGGGCTTCCTGCAGCGTACGACCCGCTATAACAGTAGGACCTATGCCAGATCAGCTATTACCTAGAGAGGACCTAAATGGGGATCGAGTACTATCACGTCATGCAACGCGCCAAGGATTTGGACGCGACAATTCGGTTCTACGAACTTCTTGGCCTGACAGAACGGCGACGCTACGACAGTGAAGCGGGACGGTTCACCAATGTCTTCATGTCGCCTGACGGCAGCGCTGACGGAAATATCGAGCTGACTCACAACTGGGACGATGATCCGGGCCTTCCCTCCGACAGCCGCCATTTTGGCCACATCGCCTTCATCGTCGACGACATCTACGGGCTGTGCCAACACCTGATGGACAATGGTGTCACGATCAACCGTCCCCCGCGCGACGGCTATATGGCATTTGTCCGCTCCCCCGATAACATTTCCATTGAGCTTTTGCAGAAAGGCGATGCACTGCCGGCGCAAGAACCATGGGCGTCGATGGGAAATACCGGGCACTGGTAGTTTGGTGCTCCGTGTGGCGGACTTCAGACCTCTCTGCGTGTAAGCGCAACACGCCGCGCGGAGGATGGTGCTTCCGCCGGCTTTCCCGGTTTAGCAGATAACGTCACTTTTTGACGTCTCGGTGGCACGAGACTGGACACCACTGCCCAAACAACCGTGCCGCCTACAATAGCGCCTAACAAAACAATAAAGTTCGACTGAACAAAAGAAATCATACACAGAGCCCCGTTGACTGGGATCAATAAATATACCGGATCTGGTCCCCCCAGTACCTTTCCACGCGCCGGAGGGTGGAATTGGCTGTCTCTAACCCGTCTGCGTCAACAATCGACTTCGCCTGCAAGCCTTGTGCATGACGCGCGAACAAATCAGCCACAGTTTTGCTCACGTAGCGACCTTTTTCGGTCAGGCGAACCCGCACAGACCGTCGATCAATCTCGCATCGCTGATGATGCATGTACCCCATCTCCACCAGCTTCTTGAGATTGTAGGAGACGTTAGAGCCCTGGTAATAGCCGCGTGACTTCAACTCACCCGCAGTCACTTCGTTTTCCCCAATATTGTAGAGAAGCAGTGCCTGAACCGCGTTGATTTCCAACACGCCAACACGTTCGAACTCATCTTTGATTACGTCCAACAAAAGCCGATGTAACCTTTCCACAAGGGAAAGCGCATCCTGATATCCCGACAGAACGCCCAAGTCGGGCTTTTCTTCCAAACTGGTTTGTACCGTCATGTAGGCGCTCCGCACTGATCGTCGTGCGGAGGACCCTGTCCGAAAAGCTCAAACAATCCGTTAATTGGTCGCCGAAGAGTGTGCTCTAGCCGCGGCCAGCCAGTTTCTCAATGAGGGGGGCATGTTCTGCTGGGCATGTGGCTTGGCCGGAAACCCACTGGTAGAGGTCTTGATCGTTTTCCTTCAGCAGCGCATCAAAGGCATCAAGCTCAACTTCAGACATCGCCTGCAGATTTGCGTCCGCATATCCACCAAGGATTAAGTCCATTTCCTTGATCCCACGGCGCCAGGACCGGATTTTCAAACGCTTAATGCGCGTTTCGCGGGATTCGTCCTCTGGAGTGCGGTCCAGATCGGCTTCCGACAGGCGAAATTCGCTCATTCCTTGGTCTCCAGTGCGCTGCGCAGGCGTTTTTCCAACAAGGCCATATCGGTGTTGATCCGAGCGAGTTCGGCACGAAGCATCCGCAGGTCCTGCAGCCACGCTGATACCTGATCCGACGCGTCCGAGCCAGTCCCCGGCTCTGGTACACCGCCCTCGGATGCATCCCCTGTCAGCAACCAACCCAATGAGACGTTGAGCATTCCAGCCAACATCTGCACACGGTTGGCACGTGGTTCGGCAACATCATTCTCCCAGCCGCGCAAGGTCGCCAATTTCACTCCGAGCCGACGTGCGAGTTGTGACTGACTCAATCCAGCGGCCTCTCGCGCGGTTGCCAGACGGTCGCCAAAGGTCGCGACATCATCAGAATACCAGTTCACATCCGCATCCATGGACTATCCCTCATTGACTCTATTCCGGCTTGATCGCGACCGGGCGCGCGCCTAGAAGTTGTGCGCCGTAACCGCCAACCGGAGTGCCCTGAAATGTCTTTCCTGTCCACCTCGCTCGCCCGGGTCAAACCGTCGCCCACAATTGCTGTGACCAACAAAGCGCGCGAATTGAAAGCAGCCGGAAAAGACGTAATTGGCCTTGGCGCTGGTGAACCCGACTTTGACACGCCAGACAACATCAAAGCTGCAGCAAAAGCGGCAATCGATGCAGGCAAAACGAAGTATACCGCAGTTGACGGTATCCCCGAGTTGAAGGAGGCGATCTGCGCCAAATTCAAGCGCGACAACGGGCTGGACTATGTGCCCGAACAGGTCAGCGTCGGAACAGGCGGCAAGCAGATCCTGATCAACGCGCTGATGGCCACTCTCAATCCTGGCGACGAGGTTATCATCCCAGCCCCTTATTGGGTCAGCTACCCGGACATGGTCCTACTGGCGGGGGGCGAGCCAGTGATCGCCGAAGCGTCCATGCAAACCGGCTTCAAACTGACCGCCGATCAACTCGAAGCGGCCATCACCCCGAAAACGAAATGGTTCATCTTTAATTCGCCGTCCAACCCCACCGGCGCAGGATACACGTGGGACGAATTAAAAGCGCTTACAGACGTGCTGCTTCGTCACCCGCATGTCTGGATTATGACGGACGATATGTACGAGCACCTTATCTATGGCGATTTCAAATTCTGCACGCCTGCGCAGGTCGAGCCGCAGCTCTATGATCGTACGCTAACCTGCAATGGGGTCTCAAAGGCCTATGCGATGACCGGCTGGCGCATCGGATATGCGGCGGGGCCAAAAGAGTTGATTGGCGCGATGCGCAAGATCCAGTCACAATCTACGTCCAACCCGTGCTCGATCAGCCAATGGGCAGCGCTTGAAGCGCTGAATGGCACGCAGGACTACATCCCGGACAACAACGCTACCTTCCAGAGGCGTCGCGATATGGTGGTCGACATGCTCAACGCCGCTGAAGGCATTTCCTGCCCGATGCCCGAAGGCGCGTTTTATGTGTACCCGTCCATCGCTGGCTGCATTGGTAAAGTGTCGGCCGGTGGAACCAAGATCACCGATGACGAAGCCTTCGCCACTGCCCTTCTGGAGGAGAAGGGCGTTGCAGTGGTCTTTGGAGCGGCTTTCGGGCTGAGCCCGAACTTCCGCGTGAGCTACGCGACATCGGATGAAGCGCTGAAAGAAGCCTGCACCCGTATACAGGATTTTTGCGCTAGCCTGGGCTGATCGGCGTGACCCTCTCGCTCCCAGACCTCTACTTTCGCGTGAAAGACAATGGCGCGTCTGTCTTCCGTGTGGTTACGGACACCCGGCAAAACAGGATGGACTTGGTTCAAATCGCCAACGCGAATGTTCGAAACGGAGAAATCCGGCCGCAGGGTGGCGAAACTCCGACCGAGACCGAGGCAGCGCAGATCAACGCCTGGATCGAGAAAAGGCGGGACGAGCTTGCTGCACGCCACTTGCAGGACATCGATCGAACCGTCGATTTCCTGAACCAATCGACCCAATGGGCGCAATCCAAAGCCACCGACGAGGAACTGCAGGCCGTAAGTGACCGTCTGCTGCTGGCCATGCATGACTTGCGCACCGTTCTCGTGCGCAAAAAGGCTGACAAATTGATGAAAGACCGCGGAGAAGACTGATCGCTTCGCTTCGCCGCAGTGAACGGATCGTGCGCCGTCTTATCAAACCTACCCCTGCTGCGTGAGCAGACCTCAAAGCACGCGGGCGTGGTCCTTTGAACCAAAGCCGGAGTGCAAGGGGTGAGGCCAGCGCAATGGCGGCTGCTTCAGAAAAATGCGCAGAATGGCCATTTTATTGACCAAATGCAAAAAATGGGCGATATTGTCGTTATTATTGTTTGGGGGAACAAGTGAATGATTAAAGTTTCGTTGTGTGCGGCCGCCTGCGTATTGATGGCCACCGTATCCAGTGCTGCAGTGGTTCAATCGTCAGTCGGAGTAGTTGAAGGAGCAGGTCTCGCCTTAGTGGACGATAGTAGCGGTTTCGCCGGGTTCGCTTGGGATACAGATCAAGGCGGGGTCTACGCCGCCTCTGCTGCGTTTCAAACCGACCGACCCTTTGACCTGACATTCGTTGACTACAGAGACGGAGGTGGCGGGCCCGTAGGTCCAGATATCCGACGGCTCTCCGGTTTTGTCCTAGAAACAACAAACGGTTTCGACGGGACGACGACTAATACGCTCACCACAAGAAACCCTTCCTGTGGACAAAGCGCTTATACGTTAATCACATACGAGAGCTGCAACGAGGTCGCAGCCGCCGGGTATACCGGGCCAAGTACCGGACCTGTATCGCGGCCCGGGGACGTTTTGTTTACAAACCTTCCGGCGGGCAACTACCGCATGAAGTTCTTGGAAGGCGGCGTGCCCGCGTCTGGTGAAGCGCTGTTCCAGGTCACCGATGCCGCGGTTATTCCCCTTCCCGCGACCTTTCCCCTCGTTCTGGCAGGTCTCGGCGCGCTTGGATTTGTGTCGCGGAAGCGCAAGCCCGCCGCTTAAGTTCACGCTCGGGGTATCATAACTGTACCGGCTGGCCGTTTAAGGCCGCCGGTAGCCGTGTGATTGCATAACAATCAATTGCGATAGGTATGCAAAGACCCGGATCATGCCCAGCGCTGAACTGCTGCGTCGGAATCCGTGGGTCCGGTGTTGAATGCAATCCGCGCCTGCGGCGCGTGTTCGTGCACCGTGTTGACCAACTGCTCGAATACCAGGAAATGATCGTCGTCTTTGCGGACACCGGCACCGATAAGGACCACGTCGTAAGACTGCTCTTTGAGCGTGTCCGCGACCTTCTCAGCCGCCGTTTCGCCATCGGTGATAAAGACCAGCGACGCATCATACCCTAACCCGTTCAGCTTCGTCTCATCCGCGCGCAATGCGCCTTCCAGTTTTTCCGGCGTTAGCCCCGGGTATTTTGCGTAGTTCACGACCGATGGATGCCAGCCCACCATCAATACTTTCTTTGTCATCGCGATATCTCTTCCTTCGGTCGCATTCCGGTACAAAGCAGCCGAAGAAAGAGAGCTGTTGTAACGGAAGCGAGGGATTGCTACATTTAATTTACACGTAAACTAAAACACAAAATACTTTACATGGCAAGCAAAAATCCAGAACCACCACGATCACTCGGACGTCAACTCAATTTCACGACCGGGCGGCTAAACGCTTTGTGCGAGAAGACGCTGGCACCCTATGACCTGACCCTCCCGCAATGGGTGGTGCTGTCGGGCCTTTGGCGTGAGGGGCCGCTAACAGTCAGCACTTTGTCCGCACTGATCGGTACGGGTCTTCCGGCCACTTCCCGACTGGTGGACCGCATGGCCGAGCGCGAGCTGGTGACACGCAAGCGCGACGCCGAGGACGCGCGTATCACGGTTGTTGAAGTCACTGAGGCCGGGCATGCGCTGAACCACCTTGCGACCTTCTATGAGCAAATCAACGCGGTGCTGATGGACGGGTTTTCAGAAGCCGAGCGAGACCAAATCTTCGACCTGCTGAAGCGGATGGAAAGGAACGTCGTTTCGGCCTTGGCATAAGATGCAAATCGTCGGAATCACCCGAAAATGACGAATGCGCCACAGCAAGTTCGTAACGTGAGACCATTGCTGCCACATTCCGCGTGTCAATTCAGGGCATTGAGCGACGCAGGACAAACCACATGGCCGGACGTGACGATTTTGAAGCCCGTCTGAGGCGGCTCGAACAAAAAGCCGCCACCAGCGAGGCACAGGCGCTTGCAGACAAGCCCCGCGGCAAGGACAGCACCGACAAAAGAGGCACGCCTCGCTCGGGGCTCGGCCCAATGGTGCCGATTGTGCTCGGCTTCGTCACGCTTTTTGGAATTGGCGCTTTGGCGGCCTGGCAATATAAACTCAGCCCCTTTGAAATTCTTGGAGACGGTCAGATGGTCTCTGTCGACGGCTGGTTGTCAGGCAGCGCCCCGGACGCCGCGGAACAAGGGCCAGCTAACCCTCGCGAGGCAAGCCGTGTTCAAACTGAGCAGGGATGGAGCTTCACAGGCTCAGGTGTGGCCAACGCGGACTACAGCCCGATGATTGTTGCAGATATCGCTGCGGGGTTTGACCAGAACCAACCCGACCCAGCGCCGCTCGGGTTTGACGTCTTTGACGCAAATACCGAATGTAGCCTCCGTAACCCCGTGGAGGGCGAGTTGCTCCACAACATTCGTATTGAGCGGAGTAATGCGGACACGCTGGCACATGCCTTCTCAACGCAATCGATGGTGGAGGCGCTAGACGCGCATATAGAAGGTGTCACCTCTGGCAACGCCGAAAACTACAAGATCGGGACCATGGCCGAGGGCCGCATGGCAAAGGTCGATGTCTTCGTCACCGACACGAGGGCACCTCTTTACCTGATGCTACAGGATTTCCGGTCCCGAACGATCTGGAACCTGCATCTAGCAGAGGGTGTCACACTGTCTCATGTCGCGCTGATCGGAGAAACCGCTGCAGTGGCTGGGTTACCGGACGGCGCGAGCGTCGAAGCGCTGCGCATCAGCGACTTCATCAAGACCGACGAGTTCGGATCAAACGATGAAATTCGGCCCTGCATGGTCGTGCCGTGGCGTGTGCCGCAAGACGACTGGATCGGCCTGGCCAAAGCCAAATCCGGCAATATGCTTTTCGAAAACCAGATGTATTCGTACAACGCCGGGGCGCGGGCGTTTGCCGCTTGGTATCAGGATGCCATGGGCGGCTGGACACCCTATGAAAATCTGGTGGCAGTCAATCAAACAGCGCATGTCTTGGCCGGGCCCGTGCCCGACACGCTGGTGCCGTACACACCGCTCTCGGCACGACGGGCAAAGATCATTAAAGCCGATCATATTCTGATCGGAGACGATGCGCTGACCGCGCTCCATGATGAAACCTTGGCGATGGCCATCGGCGGCGATGTCGCGATGCTGGACCCGGCTCCAGTTGAATTGGAGGTACAGGCGCAATGAGATCGATCAGCCTCCTTTTCATTGTTCTTTTTATCGGATTGCCAATGCTCTGGTACGTTCCCGCGATGATCTGGGGATATCAGGTCACCAAAGAGGCGATGGACCCCGAGGCAGGACTCTCGGCAGACCTAGTCGGCGGCCCGGCCCCGCTTCAGTGGATGAAGAAGAACGGAGCGATGCACGCCTACTTCAGTCCCGACGAATTGACCGATCGCCGCGAAGTATCCTTCGAACTGGAATTGGAGCTTGCCGAGGTTCTCGCGCCGGGCGAAGCGGCGCCAGCTCCGGACTTGCAGGACCTTTACGTTAAAGCCAGAGCACCTGCGTTCCTGATCGGCTACTGCGAGGAAATTCTGGGGCCTCTGGCGACAAAGTGCGACGTGGCAGACTCCGATGGCTGGGTGAGCCGCGAGGGCCGGGCGCGCATCAATGGCAGTCTGGCTTACATCCCTGCATACAATATCGGAAACATCGGAGAGGTCGAAAACGGTGAGATCATGTCCGCAAGTGCGCGGATTTTCACGGGAAGCGACATGGTCTCTGCCAGTGCAGAAAGCCGGCAGGTTGCCATCATGCGCGCGCTCGAGCTATGCGAGCAGGTGCGCGCAAAGCTTGGCAATTGCGTCATCTCTGATCTTTCGATCACGCAGACACGCCAGCGGCATATGAAAGAAGAAGTTCCTACACGGATCAGCTCTTACGCTCGGGTCGCCGTGTATGCAGACAAAACGGTCTACCGCACGGAGTCACTTAAAGCTGAAATCGCCGCAATTTGGGATGATTTGATCAACTGAACTGCCTTTTCAGACGCGCTTCGTTCGATCGTGAACCGCTACCGTGGCCAAGCCTGAATATACGGTCTTCCGGGCAGAAGGCCTCCGTGGGTCCGATCGTCTTGCGTCGGAGTTTCTCCCCAGCTGCGGCTTCATGCTTGAGCTCTAGCGAGCTCGGCCTGCCAACCACTACGCCCCCAGAACCGCCACATCAGTGTGACCCCTGCCAGCGCGAGACCGACCACAAGTCCGAGCCAAACGCCATAGGGTCCGAGATTGGAGTGAAACCCGAGCCACCACGCCACCGGTAACCCAACCGCCCAGTAGCTGAACGACGCAAGAAGCATGGGGACCTTGGTATCCTGAACACCGCGCAAGAGCCCGAGCGCCATCACTTGCGCCCCATCTGCAAATTGAAACAGGGCAGCCATAGCCATAAGCCCCACACCAAGCGCGACAATTTCCGGCTTGAGCGGATCGTCAGGCGAAAGAAAGAGGCCGATCAGAAACTCCGGGATAGTCAGGAAGATCGCAATTGTGACGCCCGCAAATACCACCGACATAACAATCGCAGCACGGCCACCGCGCTTGAGGTCATTGATCTCGCCAGCGCCGAGTGCACGCCCGGCACGGACTGTCGCCGCCTGACTGAGCCCCACATGCACCATGAAAGTCAAAGCAGCGAGATTCAGCGCCACGCCGTGGGTCGCCAGCTCCAATGTGCCAAGCGCCCCCATCATAAGCGCCGAGACCGCAAACAAACCGCTCTCTGCAAAACTCGTCACACTGATTGGGGCCCCCAGTCGCCAGACTTCTTTGAAGATAGGCAAATCCAGCCGCCAGATACGCGTGAAAAGATCGTGCTGCGGGAAATGCTTGCGCGCATAAAGGACAAGCCACACAAGCGATGCCGTGTGCAGCACAAGCGAGGCGATGGCTGCTCCTGCCAGTCCCATCTCCGGCGCACCGAAATTACCAAAAATAAGGATATAGTTCAGCACACCGTTCAGCACTGCGGCACCGATCGTCACCCAAAGTACGATCTGCGTGCGCTCCAGTGCAGACAGGTATCCTTTCAGGACCATCACGAGCAGACCCGGGATCAATGCCCATCCCGCAATGCGCAGGTAACCTTGCGCGGCGGCGGCGTTTTCAGGCTCCTGTCCGATTGCGACAAGCCAGGGCTTTGACCAGATCATGACCGGCATCAAAACAGCGGCAAACAGAAGAACCAGCCAGAACCCCATACGCGTAACGCGACGGATGCGGACCTCGTCGCTCTCTGCGGCGGCCTTGGCCACCATTGGCATCACCGCCCAGGCAAAGCCAGATCCGACCAGCAGAGCGGGAAAGAAGACTGAACTCGCAGCCAGTGTCACAGCCGCCAGCGCCTCGGCCGAGTACCAGCCCAGCATCACCGTGTCGGTGGCTCCGATCGCGATCTGTGCCATGTGGCTGCCGATCAACGGCAAGCCAAGCACGAGAATCGCGCGAATGTGCTGTAGATATGAAAGCTGCTGCGCCATAACGCCGCCTTAGAGGAGCGCGATGCCCCGGGCAAGCGCCGTCAGCGCACAGGTTTCCGTGCAACAAAGTCGATCAAACCCGAGCGTCCCGAATGCCCCGGGCCTTCCTCGATCTCGGCGTCATAGTCGGCTTGGTGGAGCACATGGAACCCGGAAAAGGCCTCCGCGAGAAGAGGAAGTGTGTACATATTCTCCTCAGCCGGTGGTCCGCCAGTGCCGTATTGTACCTGTCGCGGCGCATATCCATGCAGAAGAAGAACGCCCCCCGGTTTCAGGGCTGTTTTCAACCCTTCGAACACAGCGCGACGCGGCTGCGGTCCCATGAACTGGATGAAGATCGCAACGACGGCGTCATAGGGGGCAGCCGACCAGTTCCACTGAAAAATGTCCGCTTGCCGGAACGAAACCTCGACACCACGCGCCTCTGCCAAAGACTGGGCCTTGGTGAGTGCATTCGGGGCGTAGTCGAATGCGGTCACATCGAGACCCCGCCCTGCGAGGTAAACGCTGTTGCGCCCCTCTCCGTCGGCCACGACAAGCACCCTCCCCGTTTCGGGCAGATGCTGCGCCTGGGCTTTCAGAAAGTCCGCTGGTTCGGTGCCGAAAAGGTAATCCGGACGATCGTAGCGCTCATTCCACATGGCGTTCAGAGCGACGCCTGCATCAGCCCGAAGGCCAAGACAGCAACGAGGAAACCAACCGCGACCTCAATCACGGGCACCACGCGCGCCACCCGGTCCCACCCCCCGGCTGAGGAGGCTGCGCTTTCGCGAAGACCCGTCGCCGCAAGCGCAACCGCAATGGTCACAGACCCTGTTCCCAGCGCCATGGCTATCACTCCCGCGATCGCTGCGGCTTGAAGATCGAGCCTCCAGCCAAGGATCAAGACAAAGATCGCCCCGGTGCAGGGCCGGATTGCAACGGCCCCGATCAGAGCTGCCAGTTCACGGAGTGACTTGGCTTGCGCGACAGCGTCCGGTGACGGGGCATGCGAATGGCCGCAGGTCGGGCATTCGCCCTCATGGTGATGGTGATGGTGATGGTGATGATCATGGCCATGATCGTGGTGATGATCTTCAAGAGCATGCGCATGGGCCAAGGTCGGCGTCTGAATGGGCACGGCTTGTGCACGCAAGCCGCGAACGCCACGCCAGACCAGCCAGACCCCCAGTAGCGCCACGGCCGCATAGCTCGCAGGCGCAAGCCAATCGTCCGCCGCAGCACTCAGAGACGCGGCTGAAGCTTGCAGGACCCAGATGCCGAAATAGACCAGCGCAATTGCCGTGACGGCCTGCCCGAGGCTGGAGATCATGGCCACCGCAGACAGGCGTAGCGCGCTGACACGCCGCGCAACTCCGTAGCCGCCAATCACCAGCTTCCCGTGACCCGGACCAACAGCATGGGCAAACCCATACGTAAAGCAAGCGGCCAACAGCGCGGTTAACGCACCTGGCTCTCCGGCTCGCAGGGCCCGCAGGCCGCGCGCCAGAGCGCCCTGCACTTCGCGCTGCATTCCCTGGGCCCAGAACACCAACTGATCCCAACCACCGGACCACAGCCAATACGCCCCGCACCCAAAAACGATCAGGACCAGAAGGCTCAGCCTGCGCATGTCACGCGTACCTCTTCAGCGAAAAACTCGCCAACTGGCGGAAAATCATCTTCCAAGAAGGCATCGTCGCTACCGGCAAATTCACGTAGTGCCGCGCGCAACTGATCTCCGGCTGCCTCAAAATCAGGTACAAATAGCTGCGACACACATCCTTGGGGCGCGTTCTCCAGTCGCGTCGGCAGCGAGATCTGATAGGCCGTGTAATAAGTAGGATCATAAATCTGTAGGATTACCGGATCCGCTCCGACAGTCACACGTTCTTCCAGCGCGCGCAGATGCGTGGAAACGATGCGCCCCTCCTCATAGGCAGCGCTCCATTCAAGCGGTACCGAAAGGGGAACTTTTTCGCCACCGACCAACAGATATGCGTCTCCGGCAAAACCCTCTATCCAGTTCATGTCGAACCCGGAAAGAGTTTCCCTCTCCGCATCTGTGAGTACGCCGTCGAAATCGGGGTCAAGACCCAGTTCTTCGACCGTCAATAGGGAATAGAGTTCGTCATAGGCCCAGACAACGCGAACCGCTCCAAGCTGCCCGCTTTCGTCAAAGACAAGCGTTACGCCGGAATCGATAAAGATGTGAGGATGCGCGCTGCCGCGCGCGGCGGGGAACGCCGCGAGCGCAATCAGGAATACCGAAGTCACCAATCGAAGTCTCATGGGGCGACCCTAGAGCCGCCGGCGAGGCGGCTCAACGGATCATTTCTTCTTTCGCGTGTCCGGATGCAGCGAAGTCCCGAGAATGTGATCGGCCGAGTGCACGACATGGCCCGCCCCACCGACGATCAGCGGATCCGGTGGCGTAGCAATCGAGGAGTCCTTGTCCGGATAGTCCAACGTGGACAGGAAATGCCGCATACAGTTCAGGCGCGCGCGCTTCTTGCAGTTCGACTTAATGATCGTCCAGGGCGCATCGGCTGTGTTGGTATAGAAGAACATCGCCTCTTTGGCCTCGGTATAGTCGTCCCATTTGTCCAGCGACGCCTTGTCAATCGGACTGAGCTTCCATTGCTTGAGGGGATCGGTTTCCCGGCTTTTAAAGCGGCGCAATTGTTCGTTGCGAGTGACTGAAAACCAATACTTGTAAAGCCGGATGCCCGACCGGACGAGCATCCGCTCAAGGTCCGGCGTCTGGCGCATGAACTCCAGATACTCATTCGGGGTGCAGAAGCCCATCACCCGCTCCACCCCTGCACGGTTGTACCAGGACCGGTCATAGAAGACCATTTCCCCAACGGTTGGGAGTTCTTGGACATAACGCTGGTAGTACCACTGCCCTTTTTCTTCCCATGTGGGCTTGTTCAGCGCCACAACACGCGCCGCGCGTGGGTTAAGGTGTTCGGTAAAGCGTTTGATCGTCCCGCCTTTGCCCGCCGCATCGCGGCCTTCAAACAACAGGACAAACCGTTGTCCGGTATCCTGGGCCCAAAGCTGAACTTTCAGAAGCTCAGCCTGCAATTGCGCTTTTTCTGCCTCATAGGCGCGGCGCGCCATCTTCCGCCGGTAGGGATAGCGCCCGGTTTCGAAAGCACGCCGAATGGCCTCCGGCGTCGGCCCGGCATCAGAATGCAGGCCCGCCAAAGGGGTCATGGTGGCGTCACTTGTTTCGTCCAGGGTGATTGCGGTTTGTTTGTTCATGGGGGCTCCCTCCGGGGTCACGTCGCGTCTGCTTAACAGACCGGTGGGAAACCCGCTTTGAGCCGTGTCAAAAACAGTTCGAAAAACGCAACAACGATAATGGGCTGCCAAAGCGCCCTTTAAGTCGTGCTCGCGTAAGGCGTCAGGGTTTGCGTCTGCGCGCGAAGCCAAAGGCGCCCACGCTGGCCAGCAAGAAAGCCAGGCTCGGCGGCAACGGTACCACGTTCACATAGGCGCCATCGATCCCAACCCCCTCATTGCGCTTCCAATTGGCATCATTGGCGTTCGAGGTGAAGTTTCCAATCGTGACTGTGGCGGCAGATACGGCCCGGCCGAAATCGACCGATACAAAAGTGATGTTGCCGTCGCCAAGCTTGCCTTTGCCCGTCTCGCGCTGCTCGCGGGTGGTGTTATCCGCGTCATCGAGTTCGATACGCAGATAGGCGCCGCCATCCGAGCCGTCGGTCAGCGCAAAGATCAGCTTGTCAAAAGCGCCGCCGACGTGTGCTTCGGTTATTTTCCAGACAAACCCGTAGGTGTCGTTGGAGTCGAGGAACCAATTGCCGCCCTCAGGCCATGTATTCTGACGGCCGTACACCTTGTTGTCGCGCAACGCGAGCTTTGAGCTGCTGGTCAACCCAAGCTGTCTGACCGTGCCTCCCGAGCCGAAACCGCCGAGCTGGCTGAAGATACCTGCTTTGGTTGTCAGGTGGTTGTCGACGACCCCTTCGCCTTGATCCGCGCCCAGATTCTCGAAATCCTCGCCGACGAAAGACCCATTTTCGAGCTCTTCGCCGAACCGTTCTTGAAAGTCCTGAAGCTTGCCGGAGCCGTAGATATCGATATCGATCGACGCCGCCTGGCCGGCAGAAGCCAGGCAGGCGCAGGCACTCAGCGCGGCGAGAACTTTACTGAACATCGGACAACCTTCTTACGATCCAAGGCCTTGTCACCCAGCAATCTGTCCAAAAGAAGTCGGCGACAGGGCAGCTTTACCGCGGCCATATCAAGAAAGTGTAAGCGAGCGATGCTTGATGAGCTCCCTGCCGCGCCAAGCCACTTCCCACCACGCACCAGCCCTGCCATACTGGACGGAAAGCAAAAACACCGAGCAGCAGCTATGGCCGATGATCTACTTTCCGCCGTCCCCGAGACGGGCGAATACGACGCTTCTTCCATCGAAGTGCTGGAAGGGCTGGAACCCGTGCGCAAACGCCCCGGCATGTATATCGGCGGCACGGACGAACGCGCGCTCCATCACCTCGTGGCGGAAGTCCTCGACAACTCGATGGACGAGGCTGTTGCGGGCCATGCCAACCGGATCGAAGTGGAGCTCCATGCCGACCACTCCGTTACCATCCGTGACAATGGCCGCGGCATCCCGGTCGACCCGCACCCGAAGTTTCCCGACAAATCCGCGCTGGAGGTGATCCTGTGCACCCTCCACGCGGGCGGCAAGTTCTCCGGCAAAGCCTACCAGACCTCTGGCGGCCTGCACGGCGTCGGCGTTTCGGTCGTGAACGCGCTTTCCGACCGCCTGCGGGTGGAGGTCGCGCGCAACCGCACGCTTTACGCGCAGGAGTTCTCCCGCGGCATCCCGCAAGGCAAGGTTCAGGAAGTCGGCCAGGCTCCGAACCGCCGCGGCACCACCGTCACCTTCCATGCCGATGACCAGATCTTCGGCAAGCTGCGGTTCAAACCCGCGCGGCTGTTCAAGATGGTCCGGTCCAAGGCCTATCTGTTCTCGGGCGTGGAGATTCGCTGGAAATCCGAGATCGACGATGGCGAAACGCCCACGCAGGCCACCTTCCACTTTCCCGGCGGCCTCGCCGACTACCTGTCCGAGCAACTGCAGGGCGCGGCCACCTATGCCGACGCCCCCTTTGCCGGCAAGGTTTCGTTCGAAGAAAAATTCAACGCCCCCGGCTCCGTCGAATGGGCGATCAACTGGACGCCCGCGCGCGACGGCGCGATCCAGTCCTACTGTAACACCGTCCCCACCCCCGAAGGCGGCACGCATGAGGCCGGGTTCTGGGCCGCGATCCTGAAATCGCTCAAGGCCTATGGCGAGCTCGTCAACAACCGCAAAGCCAGCCAGATCACCCGGGAGGATGTAACAACCGGCGGCACGGCGCTGGTCAGCTGCTTCATCCGCGAGCCGGAGTTTGTCGGCCAAACCAAGGACCGGCTGGCCACAACCGAGGCCCAGCGCATGGTCGAAGGCGCCGTACGTGACCATTTCGACAACTGGCTCGCCGCTGACACCAAGGCCGCGGGCGCGATCCTCGACTACATGGTGCTCAAGGCCGAGGAACGCCTCCGCCGCCGGCAGGAAAAGGAAACCGCCCGGAAATCCGCCACCAAACGCCTGCGCCTGCCCGGCAAGCTCGTCGACTGCTCGCAAAACGCCCGCGAGGGCACGGAGCTGTTCATCGTCGAGGGCGACAGCGCAGGCGGCTCCGCCAAAATGGCGCGGGACCGGAAAACGCAGGCCCTGCTGCCGCTCCGGGGCAAGATCCTCAACGTTCTGGGGGCGGCGTCGTCAAAGCTCGGCAGCAATCAGGAGATCAGCGACCTCACGCAGGCCCTCGGCGTCAGCCTCGGCGCGAAGTTCAATATCGAGGATCTGCGCTACGACAAGATCATCATCATGACCGACGCGGATGTGGACGGCGCGCATATCGCCTCGCTCCTGATGACCTTCTTCTTCACCCAGATGCGCCCGCTCATCGATCAGGGCCACCTCTACCTCGCCTGCCCGCCCCTCTTCCGCCTGACGCAAGGCCCCAAGCGGGTCTATTGTCTTGATGAAGTAGAGCGCGACGACTGGCTGGAAAAGGGTCTCGGCGGCAAAGGCAAGATCGACGTCAGCCGCTTCAAGGGGCTGGGGGAAATGGACGCCAAGGACCTCAAAGAGACCACGATGGACCCCACCTCAAGAAAGCTGATCCGCGTCAGCATCGACGAGGACGAACCCGGCGAGACCGGCGATTTGGTGGAACGGCTGATGGGGAAGAAGCCCGAGAAGCGGTTTGAGTACATCCAGCAGAACGCAAGGTTTGTTGAGGAGTTGGATGTTTGAGCAACGAAAAGCTCGGCACCTGTTCTTTGACCGGCACCAAAGGAAAATTCGTTAAGTCGCATATACTTCCGAAAGCACTTACCAAACCTGCAGTAAGTGGCGCTCCGCTCATGCAGACCACGTTTGGCCAAGGTCTAAAGAAGCGTTTCTCTAGTTGGTATGATCCACAACTAGTAGTTCGCAAGGGCGAGGACATTTTGGCAGACGCCGACAGCGAAGGAATTCGCGAACTTCGACGTCTGGGGTTGATCTGGAGTAGCGACGCATTCCCACCGCAACCATTGGAGCAACTAAGCCCGGGTCTGAGCCTTTTGGAATTCTGCGATATTGATGCTTCCAAAATCTGGAGACTTTTCGCAGCTTGTGTTTGGCGCGCCAGCGCGAGCAAATTGATGGATTTGGACTACTTCGATCTATCAACCGATCTAGAGGACAAACTCGCGAGTTGTTTGCTAGATGGAACATGCGACTTCAATGCTGTCCCGATCTCACTAACCTTGCTCACAACGGTGGGCGAAATTCACAACCATTCGCCAACAGTTGAGAAAATGCCCGTTCCGGGGTCTGTCGAAATGGTTGATATCGCTAGGCTCTATCTAGATGGGCTTATTGCGCATATGCATCTTCACGTCAGCGAGCGAGAAATACCGCCATCAGGCGCGTTATTCTTGGGATTTGACAACCGCCTAGTAGTCATCGGCCGAGAGATGGACGGCTCGGCCCAAGCAGAAAGGATCGTCTCTGCGAAGCTGGGCAGTTTTTCCAAACCCGATTAACTAGACAAATCACCGCCACACCAAGGGCAGCGCCCGGCCCGACGGGCGGCGCGAAAGCGCCCGCCCGTGGGGGGCGGGTTGGGCGCTGCCCGGCGTGACCGCCGGGCGGGACATCTAATCAGCGTTTCTTGGAAATCCTAAGTAGCCACAAACCGCCAGCCGTCCCCGTCCTTCTCCACACGCCCCGCACCCGGAAACGGCAGATGCGTCGCCGCGATGCGCTCGCCGGAGGCCGCGACCTCGGCAAACAGCCTCGCCCGCGTCTCCGCCGCCAGCGCGGGGTCACCTTCCAGCGCATAGCCCACATCCGGATAGGCAAAATGCAAATCCTCGGAGATTACGGCATCGCCGATGATCAGCAGGCTCTCCCCCCCTGACGCCACGCGCACCCCGCTATGGCCCGGCGTGTGCCCCGGCAGCGGCACAAGGCTCAGCCCGTCACCCAGATCGACCGCGCCCTCGTGCAGCACCACCCGGTCGGCCAGGCCCAGCGCCACCATCTGGATCATCTCGATCATCGGTTTGCGGTCCTGGGGCGTGGCTTCCAGCAACCCCGGCGCTGTCCAGAACTCCCATTCCGGGCGGGCCACATGCACCGGCGCGTCGCCCCAGTCATTGCCCAGAAACCCGCCGATATGGTCGGCATGCATATGGGTCAGCACGATGTCGGTGACGGCCTCCTTACTCAGATCGGCAAGTGCTGCGCCGGTGGCCGGAAACCGCGCCTGCAGCGCCTGCCCCGAGCCGGTATCGACCAGCACCCGGCGGTCGGCCGCCTCGATCAGCCACAGGTTTGCGCCAACCGGTACCGTTTCGCCCAACTCGACGTTTTCCGGCACACCGAGGAAATACGCGCGCGGCAGGTCGAAATGTCCGTCATTCCAGACCGTCACCGTGCTCGCGCCGATCTGCATCCTGAACGTGATGGTCATGGTACGGCCCCCTCCCAGCTGCGCGGCTCCCAACTACAATGCGCCCCTGAGGCAGAAACGACAACGCCGCTCGTCCAACGCTCTTGCCCGACGCGTCGTTTTCGGTGTCACATGCGCCATACTTCTTTCTGGCTGACAGGTGCCCCTATGACGATCCGCATTGCCCTCTCCCTCCCCGTTCTCGCCACACTTCTGGCCTGCAGCGCCGCCGCACCCACCGTGACCTCGGCCAGCCCGGAAGGCGTCACGGTCGTCGCGACCAGCAGCATGACGTCGGGGTTCGCCTCCGAACAGGACGTGCGTGTCACCGCCCAGAGGGCCTGCGAACAGTTCGGCCGCAATGCCGGTCCGCTGCAGCAGGGCAATGCCACCGACAGTCAGCGCACCTTCCAGTTCTCCTGTATCGAGCGCTAAGGCTGAACCGCACCCGGGTCACCGCAACAAGGCCCGTTTGCGGCCCTTTCGATGCCATAAGGTCCCAAGTACGCCCCATTTGCCCCGAAATGACCCTGAGGCGAGTCTAATTTGGACACGGCTTGGAAACAGGTTGTTTTCAGGAGGTGCAGATATGCAGATTGTTCTCTCTTCTACGATTCTAGGTGCGTTTTTTGGCACGCATATTGCCGTTGCCAGCCTGTTTTTCGGGGCCAACCTTCAGTTGGCCGGTTTCATCTATATCGGCACGTCGCTTTGCGCCATGGCGCTGAGCACTGCGGTCCTGATCTACCGCCGCCATATGGAAGGCACCGACAACACGATGGCTGCGGCGTAAGCCACTCCATATAAACGCACTTTGAAAAACTGATCCTCTCGGGCACACTGTGTCCGGGAGGATTTTGCTATGTGCTGGAGCGAAACAGCCTCCGTTGCCATGGTGGGCCTCGGGGCCGCCGCAACCGTCGTGACGCTCAGACGCGGGGAGGCTCCCGCGATCCCCGCCACGCTGGCCTTCTTCACCCTGATGGAGGGCCTGCAGGCGGTCGGGTATCAGGTCATCGACCAATGCGGCACGCCGGCTAATGTCGCCATCACCTGGGCCTCGTACCTGCACATCGCGTTGCAGCCGCTGTTTATCAACGCATTTGCGATGGCGATCGCGCCTGCGCCCGTCTCCGTCGCTCTGAAGCGCCGGGTCTACCTCATCGCAGCAGCGTGCAGTGCCCTTATCCTGTTACAGGCCACGCCGCTTGCTGCGTTTGGGCCCTGCGTCCCGGGCACGGTGATGTGCGCGCAGGAAGTTTGTACGCGCTCGGGCACATGGCATCTGGCCTGGGACCTGCCGCTGAACGGCCTGTTCGCACCGATCCGGGAGAGCTTCGGAATTCCGCTCGAGTTCCCGAGCTACATGTTTGCTGCGTTCGTGTTGCCGCTTGCTTACGGCGCATGGCGGTTCGTTATCTTCACATTCGTAGCCGGCCCGGCTGCGGCCTTGGCGCTCACATCCGATCCGAACGAAATGCCCGCAATATGGTGCCTGTTCTCCATTGGTTTGCTCTTGGTGTCGCTCAGCCCGATGGTGCGCCACCGGGTCATGGGTGCCGCACAGAGCCTTGGCTAACGCTGGAGAGTCTCCAGATAGGCAACAAGATCCACCATGGTCTCAGAGGTTAAGATCGGAGCGCCGGTTTCGCTGTCCAAAGCGCCCGCTTTCCCTTCAAAAACCGGGCCAAAGATCGGCATCGGTCCTCCGTGTCCCAAGACCGGGACGCGCCCGTCCACCTTCGCGACCACGTTTGAAACCGGAAAGACACCGTTATTGTCGTCGGTTAACCTCGAAATATCCGGCGGAGCAATGGTCAGAACCTGGGTCATAGGCCCATCGCCACGTCCTTCCATGCCGTGGCAGGTCACGCAATAGTCGCGAAAGATTTGCCGCCCGGCATCGGCATCTTGAGACACCGCAGGCGCTGCTCCCATCAGCAGGGGGATCAGTGCGACAATCATGGCCTTAGTCATTCCGAACTCCTTTTCAGGTGGCTACTGGTTCTGGATCGCCTCGAGATAATAGGCAATCGACAGGATTTTGCCTCTTGTGTAAATCGGCGCACCGTACGGCCCTGGGCTGTCAAGCTCGTCATCGAAGAGCGCGCCATAGAGTGGCATCGGCGTCCCGTGGCCGCGCAATCCAGTTCGCCCATCGATGATATGGATCACTTCGAGCATCGGGAATACGCCATCGTTGTTTGCACTCAGCTGCGTCAGATCCGGGACAGGAACGCTCATGATTTCTGTCATCGAGCCATCGCCAAGGCCATCCATCCCATGACAGGCCGCGCAATACGTCCGAAACGCATCCGCCCCAAGGTCTGCGTCTTGGGCCTGCGCGCCCCCCGCAATCGCGATCAGCAAGGCTGTGATTGATACAAGTTTCATGTTTCCTCCTCCCAAAAGACCCATCAACACTCATTGATTAGTGTTGCGCTGTGACTGGGACGGTGCCTTGATATATATCAATCACTTACGTCGACCTTGAGGAGCGCACATAATGTATTTTCACGCAGCAATCATGCTTGCCGCCGGGATCGGCGTACCGCTGCTTGCAGCGCTGAACGCCCGTTTGGGCGCCAATATCGGCGCGCCGGCCACTGCGGCGGTGGTGCTGTTTTCAGTGGCGCTGGTGGTCGCCGCGGTGACGATGGTTCTGACCGGCGCTAAGGGGGTACCTGCACTTGCAACTCAGCCGAAGCACCTGTTTCTTGCGGGGCTTCTCGTGGCATTCTACGTCATCTCGATAACATATGTTGCGCCCAGCTTCGGGGTCGGAAACGCCGTGTTTTTTGTGCTTCTGGGGCAGCTGATTTCCGCGGCGGCCATTGACCATTTTGGTCTCTTTGGCGCACGCCCTGCCCCGCTGGAAGCGACGCGCGCACTGGGCATCGCCCTGATGGGGCTGGGCGTTTTTTTGACACAACGTGCCTGACGGCCTCGTTCGCAGCGCTACTTCTGCAGTGTATGATCAGGACAAGCCGATGATCCCAGCGTTCGCTGTCATGTTCGCCTTACTGCCCGCCCTGGCCATCGCTCAGGATGTGGAGGTCGAACTGGTTCTGATGGCGGATGCCTCGGGCTCCATTGACGCGGCCGAGATTGAATTCCAGCGCCAAGGCTATGCGACTGCACTGCAAGACCGGGAGGTCCTGAGGGCCATCGCCAACTCCGCCTACGGGCGTATCGCGGTGACCTATGTCGAGTGGGCCGCCGCCGGTGCAGAGGACATAGTGGTCCCGTGGCGCATTGTTGACGGGCCGGAGAGCGCTGCTGCGTTTGCTGCGGAGTTTGCGGGAAAACCCCGACGCGCCTTCGGTCGCAACTCTATCGGCTCGGCGCTGATGTTTGGCACGCAACTGATCGAGACCAACGACTATGACGGCTGGCGCAAGGTCATCGATTTCTCAGGCGACAGCGCGAACAACTGGAACGGTCCGTCCATCGCGGAAGGACGCGCCGCCGCGCTTGAGGCCGGCATCACCATCAACGGCCTGCCGATCCTGTGCCGCTTCTGTTCGCGGCCCGGGGCAGGCGATCTTGAACAGCTTTACGCAGACCGGATTATCGGTGGCCGAGGAGCATTTGTGATCACTGCCGACGGGATGGAGAGCCTCGCTGACGCAATCCGGCGCAAACTTATTCTCGAAATAGGTGGCACCATGCCCGCGAAAGACTACGCGTCAATCCGGGCGACCAATCTGAAATAAACAGGCGCTTCGCGCCTTTGTGCACAGCATGTCATGTGGTAACCTGCGGAATATCTTCTTTGTTTTCTTGGGCGTGGAACGACGCGCCAAGACAGCCGGGGGGCGGCCCATGACATTTCTGAAAACGACACCAGCCGCAGTCTACCTCACAGCAATATGCGCATTTGCGCCAGCTCCGGCGCTGAGTTTCGAGGGCAATGTCTCACCAGAGATCGTGGACGGAAGCGAACCCTATTCTCCCTTTGCGGGACGCGCCTATCCCGATCAGGTTCTGTTCGGTGACCTCCATTTCCACACAGAGATCTCTTTTGACGCGGGTCTGATCGGCACATCGCTCGACATGCATGACGCCTTCGCTGTCGCCCGCGGCGAGGAAATCCTATCCAACACAGGACAGCGCGTACAGCTCGTGCGCCCGCTCGACTTTCTTGCCATTACAGAACACGCCGAGATGCTGGGCCTCGCAACAGCGGTACGCACCTCTGACCCGCGCTTGCTCGCAGACGATTGGGGGCGTCAAACCTACGACCTGTTCCAGTCAGGACAGGAAGGCCGTATGGCCGCATTCGCCGACATAATCGACATCGGCACAGTTCAGGGCCGCGACCCAACCGCGGGCCTTGGCCTTGATGGCGACATCTGGCTCGATATCATCGATACCGTCGACCACTACAACGACCCGGGCGTGTTCACTGCCCTTGCCGGTTTCGAGTGGACCTACACGCCGCTCGGCGACAACCTCCACCGTGTGATCTTGTTCGCAGATGGGGCAGACAAAACCAGCCAAACGCGCCCGTTTCCGTTCTTCGACAGCGAACCTGAAGACCTATGGAATTATCTTGCCTCCTATGAGGCGGATACCGGAGGGCGAGTGATCGCAGTACCGCATAATGCGAACCTCTCGAACGGGCTGATGTTCTCGAAGAACAAGTATGACGGCACGCCGATGGATGCGGAATACGCTGCAAAACGCATTCGCTGGGAACCGATGCACGAGATGACACAAATCAAGGGCGACGAGGAAACCCACCCTCTGCTGTCACCTGATGATGAATTCGCGGACTTCGAAAGCTGGGACGTCGGAAACCTGTCCGGCGCAGCTCCGAAAACTCCCGAAATGCTGCGATACGAGTACGCACGCTCGGCCTTGAAAGTCGGGTTGGAGTTGAAACGTGAGATTGGCGTTAATCCGTACAAATTCGGTCTTTATGGCACGACCGACGCTCATACCGCGCTGCCCACTTCTCGCGAGGACAACTATTTCGGCAAGTACCAGCATACGGAGCCGTCGCCGAACCGGCACAACATCGACGTGATCCCGGCAGAAGACGACGCGCTGCGTATCCTGACCGCGCAGGAATCCGCTGCCGGTCTCACCGCCGTCTGGGCACGGGAAAACACCCGCGCCGAGGTGTTTGGCGCCCTTACCCGCAAAGAGGCTTACGCCACCACCGGTAGCCGTATCCGAGTGCGCGTTTTCGGGGGATGGACGTTTGGCCCCGAAGACCTTGGCGCGTCTGATTTCGTCTCAAACGGCTACCAGAACGGCGTGCCGATGGGCGGCGATCTGCGCGCAGCACCTGAGGGCGCGGCACCGAATTTCCTGATCCGTGCGCTACGCGATCCCGACGGAGCGAACCTCGATCGCGTGCAGATCATCAAAGGCTGGATCGACGACAGCGGGGAAACCTTCGAGCGCGTCTACGACGTCGCCGTGTCGGGTGACCGCGAGATCGGGGAGGATGGCCGCGCACGCGAGCCTGTGGGCTCTACAGTGGACATTCCAACGGCGACCTTTACCAACACGATCGGGGCAGCGGCATTGGAAGCCCACTGGCAGGACCCGGCGTTCGATCCGAGCCAGGATGCGTTTTATTACGTGCGTGTGCTGGAGATCCCGACGCCGCGCTGGACGACGCGCGACGCGGCCGTCTTTGATATCCCGTTGCCGGACACTGTCCCGCCAGAAGTTCAGGATCGGGCCTATACCTCGCCGATCTTTTACACAGCAGAGGGCTGACAGTGTGAATAAAGGTGGCTGTTCGAACGACTGGCAGGGACAGCAGGCAAAAACCGGAGGAATGCATGGCCCCAACTATCCGGCGCTTCGCCAGCGCCGTTTTGATCTCGGCGCTAGCTTCAGCTGCGCTTGCGCAGGACGCTCCGCCGCAAACGCTGTTCACGAACGTCAACGTCTTTGACGGCGAAAGCCCGGCGTTGCTGCAAGACGCGCAGGTTCTGGTCGAAGGCAACCTGATCAAGACAGTCTCGACAGATACAATCGACGCACCGGCGGCAACGGTCATTGATGGCGGTGGGCGCACGCTGATGCCGGGGCTGATCGAAAGCCACGTGCACCTCAACTACCAACATATGATTGGCGGGTATGACACGATCGAAATGCGCGATTGGCAGGAGATCGGAGCCATGGGAGCTGCTACGGCACGCGCATTGCTCCTTGATGGTTGGACCACCATCCGCGATCCCGGCGCTTCGCTAAAGGGTATCAGCGATGTCATCGACCGGGGCGAAGTCATAGGACCGCGACTCTATCAGGCGACCGCGGTCATCGGCCAGACCGGAGGCCATGGCGACTTTCGCTTAAAAGGGCAACGCCGATTGTCGGATCGCACCTCTTTCCGCGCAGGCGAGCTTGGCATGACCCATATCGTGGACGGTCGTCCGGCTACCCTCAGCGCTGCAAGACAAAACCTCGCGAACGGGGCTGACTTTCTGAAGATGATGATGGGGGGAGGTATCTTTTCTTCGAAGGATCCGTTGCATTCACGCCAGAGCTCGGATGAAGAAATCGAAGCTGTCGTCGAAGTCGCCGATGCTTGGGATACGTATGTCACAGCGCATATTTACCGTGCAGAAGACGCGATCCGCGCGATCGGGTTTGGCTTAAAAGAAATACTCCATGTGCCGTTCCTGACCCCGGAAGCCGCGCAGGTCTTCGTTGAAAACGGCGTCTACTACAATCCGCAGCTGTCGGCATCCAACCCTGAAGCGCTGGAAGTGATTTTTGGGCCGACAGAGTCAGTCAACAAATCCAAAGCACGGGTGGCGCAGCAGGGAATGCAACAGGTGGTCGAAATACTGAAATCCAACCCCGCCCTAATGGATCTGACGGTTTTTGGCGTGGACATCGTAACCGTCACGCCAGAAGCTGCTCGCCGCAATCGGGACTTCGAGATGTTCTTCTGGGCCGAGAATTTCGGCAATCTCGCCACTTTGAAATCTATGACGTCAATCGGTGGCAAAGTTGCGGCCCTGACCGGGCAGTGGAACCCCTATCCCGACGGGCCCCTTGGTGTCATTCAGGAAGGTGCCTACGCGGATATTTTGCTGGTTGAGGGCAATCCGCTTGAGGATATGACTAATTTGGGCGCCAACGCGGACCAATACGGCGCCCCGGATCGGGCCGCCGGGCAGATCGACACGATGGACCTGATTATGAAAGACGGCGTTATCTACAAAAACACGCTCGACTGACAGGCTCCTACTCCAGCCTTAGCCCGGCGATGCGCGCACGGATAGCCCCGTCCGTATCATCGCTGTCAGCACTGACGGCCAGTCCGACAAGCGCTTCTACTTGGCTGCCAAAGGCGCGCTGGTAGTCGCGGGCGAGGTCAACATCTTCGCGGTGTGAGCCGGTTCCGGCGTTGCGCAAGACGACCGTTTTCCCGCGTGCGCCCAGATAGGGACTGTCCAGTTGCTGATTGCGGCCATGCTCGCCACCCCAGACATAGACCAGCACGCGCGCTTGTTCATTGCCCAACAGCTTGCGAATATTCCCGCCACGCAACCGCTCCGCCTCTGCCTGAGGCAAAAACACGAAGTAAAGAGCGAGGTTACGATCATCGCCTCCCTTGCGGGTCAGGTCAGTCGCTGCGACACCTTCCACTACACTCCAGTTCCACTGCGCATCCCGCGCGTCCCAGCGGGACGAGTCCAGCGCGACGTACGCCATTGAAACCGAGCCGTCCGAAAGCACATCCAATTCGCTGCCCTTGAACCGGTACGTATTCGACGAGAACAGCGAAAATCTCTGCGTTTTCCAGGCCCCGTCAAACGGTATGGGTTCGGCGGCTATGGGCAGGCTTGTTAAGGCAATTGCAGACGCAAGAATAAGGGATCGCATACGAGGCTCCTGTGTTGCTCGACAACGTAGGAGCCCGGTCGCTCACAAAACACAAAACTTCGCGTGAGCCGATCAGGCTGGAACCAAAACACCACCGTCCAACCGGACGGCACGGTCCATGCGCGCGGCCAGATCCAGGTTGTGGGTGGCGATCAGGGCTGAAAGACCTGTGCCGCGCACATGCGCCATCATCGCATTGAAGACGGTGTCCGATGTATCCGGGTCCAGATTTCCCGTCGGCTCGTCCGCAAGCAGCAATTGCGGCGCATTGGCCAATGCACGGCAAAAGGCGACGCGTTGCTGCTCGCCCCCGGACAGCGCTGCAGGACGGTGATCGCCGCGTGCGGCAAGCCCGACCCCGTCAAGAAGATCCTCTGCCCGTGATCGTGCGGCCGCGTGGCTCGTGCCGTTTGCCAGCTGCGGCAAGATGATATTTTCCAGCGCTGAAAACTCCGGAAGCAGGTGGTGGAACTGATAAATGAAGCCGACATCCGCGCGACGGATTGCTGTACGCGCACTGTCGTCCAGCCCGGCTATGTCACGCCCACCAAGGCTCAGCGAGCCATCGTCGGCTTTATCCAGCAGGCCGGCAATATGAAGAAGCGTCGACTTCCCCGCACCCGATGGCGCCACGAGCGCAACGACCTCACCGCGCGTAACCCGCAGGTCAACCCCGCGCAGCACCGCAATCTCTCCAGCCGTACCTTTGCGGTAGGACTTGGTCAGCCCTGTGGCCTCCAGCACGGCATCACTCATACCGCAACGCCTCCACCGGATTCATTCGCGCCGCGCGGCGGGCCGGAAAATACGTCACGCAAAACGAGAGGCCCAGCGACAGGAAAACCGCTGACAAAACGTTGCCAAGCTCCAGCCGGGCCGGCACCTCATAGATCCCGCGAATGGACGGGTCCCAAACACCTCCGCCGCCGACCCAGTTCACAAAGCTGAATATCTGGTCGATATAAATCGCGAAAAGGCATCCGAGGATGACCCCGAATACCGTTCCAAGAATACCCGTCGCCGCGCCACACAGGAAAAACACCCGTAATACCGCGCCCTCTGTCAGCCCAATTGTGCGCAGTATCCCAATATCGCGGCCTTTGTTCTTCACCAGCATGATCAGGCCCGAGACGATGTTCATGGCCGCAATCAGAACGAGGATCGCCATGATAATGAACATTACATTGTCTTCGATCTCGAGCGCGCGGAGGAACGCACTGGCGCTGTCCTCCCACGTCCACAGAAATGTGCTTGGCCCCGCCGCTTCCAGCACTGACCCGCGCCAGACATCTATGTTTTCGGGGTTGGAGACCATCACCTCGATCTCGTCTGCCCCGCCGTCGCGATTGAAATAGTCCTGTGCCTCGGCAAAGGGCATATAGATACGGGTACGGTCGATATCGTAGCGACCGAGAGAGAAGATATAGACGACCTCGTATGTCTTGACACGCGGGCTGGTCCCGAAAGGCGTTTTGACCCCATCCGGCGAAATCAGGCGGATTTGCTCACCTACCTGTAAGCCCAGTTCCCTGGAAATGCCCGACCCGATGGCGACCCCATCGCCGAACCTCTCAAGTTGGCCCCGCCCGGTTTCATCATTTGCAATTCCCGGCAAGCTAAGAAGATCTTGGGCGGACAGCCCATAAACTTCCGCACCGGACGTGCGACCGTCATGCGTGCTAATCACCTGCCCACGGATCAAGGGTGCAGCACGGGTGACCCCCGGTAGCTCTGCGATCCGCGTGGCCATGGCGTCCGCCTCGGGTAACAAACGCGAGGTTTCGCCAGTCTCCTGGTTATAAAAACTGCCATAGACAGCGATATGCGCGTTCGCGCCCAAAATGGTATCGACGAATTCTGCCCGAAAGCCTGAACGCACCGACATTGTGGCAATCAGCGCCATCACCGCCAGCGTGATCCCAATCAGGCTGATCCAGGTCATAACGCTCACGCCACCCTCAGCGCGGCGCGCGCGCAGGTAGCGCCAGGCGATCATCCTTTCGTAGCGGGAAAAAGGCGGTGGCGAGGTGGCCAAGGGGAACTCCGACTAGGTCCCCTTGGTCTTATCGTGCCTGCGGCGGAGGTCAATCACCCCAACTGCAAAGCGGATCAATCCTCGTCAAAGGCAGCCCAGATCAACGCACCGATTACGCCGCCGGCAAGAGGCGCCACCCAGAAGAGCCACAGCTGCGCCATCGCAGGCGCATCGGCATAGATCGCCATCGCGGTTGAGCGTGCAGGATTGACTGAAGTGTTGGTCACCGGGATCAAGATCAGGTGAATAAGTGTCAAGCAGAGCCCGATTGCTATGGGCGCGAACCCTTCGGGTACCTTGAGCGAGGTAGACCCCAGGATCACAATCAGAAAGACGGCCGTCAGTACCGTCTCAGCAACAAGGGCCGCGACCATGTTGTAACCGGCTGGCGACGCTTCTCCGTAGCCGTTGGAGGCAAAGCTGCCTACACCTGCAAACTCGGCCTGACCGGAAACGATAATGAAGAGGATGCCTGCAGCAGTCGCCCCACCCAGAAGCTGTGCCACCCAATACGGCGCGATGTCCTTGACTTCGAACTTGCCTGCGACCGTAAGACCGAGTGTCACAGCCGGGTTGAAATGCCCACCCGAGATGCCGCCCACGGCATAGGCCATGGTCATGACGGTCAGGCCAAATGCAAGACTAACCCCTAGCCAGCCGATTCCAACATCGGCAACACCAGCCGCCAACAACGCGCTGCCACAGCCGCCGAAAACCAGCCAGAAGGTGCCGATGAACTCGGCAAGAGTACGTTTAAACATTGGGGCTCTCCGTTAGCTTCAATCAAGGCTTCCCGCCAATTCAGACGCGAGAAATTCTGTCTATACCCATACTAAAGCACAGTTTTTTCGCATCACAAAATGCTAAGTAAGGATCTTAGCTTTCGACCTCTGCCAAGTGAATTGGAAACCGACTCCGGATTTTTTCCTTGAGTGTGGCTGGGAAAGCTGAAGCGGGTTTTGTCGCAAGAACTACCTCTTTGCGAGCCGTAGCTTGCGCGACGAGATCGGGCTTTTGCGCTTCCTCCCACTCTTTGGGGCTCATCCGATTGCCAAACGCGGGATAGACATAATCTGTTTCCATCCGCGCCAGTGTATCGCCGACGCCCAGATAGTGGCCCGGGCCCCCGAGACAGACCTCGCGCATCGCCTCCACCGCCAGTGTGTCATCGGTTACCTCGATCCCCTTCACGCATCGCAAAGCCTGCCCGATCATGTCATCGCCCAATATCAGGCTCTCGTGACAGAAACCCAGAAGAGATGCATGCATCCCGGCCGCCTCATAAACCATATTCAGGCCTGCAAGCCCCGCCATGACGTTGGAACACATCTGTTCCCATCCGGCCTGCATATCCGGCAGCTTGGCGTCCGACGCTCCGGCTGCCGCTCCGCCGGGCAATCCGTAGAACTGATGCATCTGCGCGCACCCGGCGCTTAGCAGCGCCTGTTCGCCCGAGCCGATGGACATCGCCCCCGTGCGCAGGTCTACAACGAAGGGCCATGTCCCGAAAACAGCGGGGTGCCCAGGCGAGATAGCGTTGACATAGACGAGTCCCGCGAGGCACTCGGCCACCGCCTGGACAATTGCCCCCGCCAGTGTTGCGGGCGCAGTGGCCCCAGCCATTCCCGCGCTTAGAAGCAGCACGGGCATACCACCGCGGATACACCCCTCCATGGCCTGGCAGCTTTCTGTGGCAAACTTCAAAGGCGGCACAACGAAACAGTTTGTGTTGGACACGAAAGGTCGCGCACGCCACGCGACTTCTCCCCCCGCAATCATGTGCAGAAGCTCGAGACACTCCATCTCGTTTCCCGGCTCTGAGATTGAGGCGCCGATATGCTTGGTGGTGCCCGCGCAACAAGCGTAAACCGTGTTCAGGTCGAGCTCCAGATTGTTGGTGATATCACGCGCCACGATGGGGCGCTGCACAAAGTGAATATTGTCGAGCTGGTCTGCGATCCGGCAGGCATCGAACAGGTCCTGAAGCGTGCTTTCGCGATAGCTGCATCCGTCGGCTTCTACCATGTTCACGGCAGCCCCCGCTGTTCCGAAATGCACGCTCTTACCGCTAAGATGTAAGTCGTGGCGCGGATCGCGGCCGTGTAGGGTGACATCCCGCGCTGCATTGGCGAGCGCGTCCTCTACCACAGCGGGCGGAAACCTCAGGCGTCCGTCCTCACCTTGGATGGCGCCGACGGCGGTCATCGCCGCCACGCCAGAAGGCGGCGCGTCGGCCAAACCAATTTCTTCCAGAACCTGCAATGCGGTATCGTGGATACGTTGGATCTCGGCCGCGCTGAGCGGAGCATAGGAGCCTCCGGACAAGCCCGCGCGGACCGGGCGTTTGTCAGCGGCAAGAGGTGCCGCGCGCAAAGCGCGGCGGGCGGATCTACCGCCAGAGCGGCGGGAAGCAGGTGTAGTCATGGCAATCCGGAATTTTGGCGACGGGACCAGGGTTAAAGTTAGTGCCGGCCCGAAGGCCCACCCCGCGCCGCGTTCCCTCGCGCCGCCCCGATGGTGCGGATCACCAGTGTTATGCGCCATGTATCTCCGGACATGCGCTTCCTCCTCTTGTCCAAAAGCTCGCATGGGCAAGAACAGGGGTCTGTAAGAATTCCGTCAGCGCAGACGTCGCAAACAGACAGTGCGCTCAGTGCTGCTCAAGCCAGGCCAGCACGGTCGGAGCATCAGAGTCTGGCGGAAACACTGGATAGAACCGTGCCACGACCTGTCCGTCGCGCGCGATCAATGTGACCCGCTTATGATGCGTGCCTTGCGCAGTCTCAAACGTTGGCAGCGACAGCGCCTCGCTCAGAGCACCGGCCACATCGGACAGCAGTGGGAAGGGCAAATGCAACCGCTCGGCTGCCTCTGCTTGCGCTTCAGGGCTCTGTGTTGAGATCCCGAAGACTGCGGCGGCACCCGCCGCCGTCAACTCCGCATAGTGATCGCGGAAGGAACAGGATTGCGGCGTGCAGCCCCGTGCTCCGGGGATATCATTCCATCCGTCCGGCAAGGCAACGCCGGGCGTTCCGGTCATTGGATAAATATACAGAACGACCGTTCCTGAGAGGGTTGACAGGTCCACCTTGCCGCCTGCTGTAGAGCTGAGCACGACCGGCGGCAAAGCCATCCCTTCCAAATGGTCGGTCGCCCCGTCATCCACGGGCTGCGGCAGCTCCGCCCAGTCGATTTCCATCCCGTGTTTCTCGGCCATCGTTTAGACCCCGGCGTAGATCTCGGCCACGCGCGCTGCGGCAGCCTCGGGCGACATTTCTTCGCTTTCGCCCGTACGGCGGCTGGTCAGCTCAACAACACCGTTTTTCAATCCTCGCGGACCAACCGTGATGCGCCATGGCAGGCCGATAAGGTCCATCGTCGCAAACTTTCCGCCAGCCCGCTCCTTCCGGTCGTCATAAAGCGGCTCCAGACCTTTGGCGGTCAGCGCTTTATAGAGGCTCTCGCAGGCCGCATCGGCCTCAGCGTCTCCTTGCTTCAGGTTGACGATTCCGCAGTGAAAAGGCGTGACCCCCTCGGGCCAGATTATTCCCTTATCGTCATGGCTGGCCTCGATAATAGCGCCCAGAAGACGGCTCACGCCAATTCCATGTGACCCCATATGGACAGGCACCGATTGCCCGTCTGGCCCCTGTACATTCGCGCCCATGGCTTCAGAATACTTGGTGCCAAAATAGAAAATCTGACCCACCTCAATCCCGCGAGCAACCCGGCGGCGTTCCTCCGGAACCTCCGCGAAGATGGCCTCATCGTGGGTTTCGTCCGTCCGGGCATACCGGGAGGTAAACTCTTCCAAAACAGCCTTGCACTGGGCGTGATCGTCGTAGTCGATCTCGCGCTCGCCGAAAGTCAGGTCCGTGATCTCGCTGTCGTAGAACACTTCGGACTCACCAGTCTCGGCCAAAACGAGAAACTCGTGGGTGTAGTCCCCGCCAATCGGTCCTCCATCGGCGCGCATCGGGATCGCTTGAAGCCCCATGCGCTCGTAGCTGCGCAGATAACTGACGAGATGCCGGTTGTAAGCATGTAGCGCATCTTCTTTGGTGAGGTCGAAATTGTATCCGTCCTTCATCAGAAACTCGCGCCCTCGCATAACGCCAAACCTCGGGCGGATCTCGTCCCGGAATTTCCACTGGATGTGATAAAGCGTCAGCGGCAGGTCGCGATAGCTGGAGACGTTCGAGCGGAAGATATCAGTGATCAGCTCCTCGTTTGTGGGCCCGTAGAGCATATCCCGATCATGCCGGTCCTTAATGCGCAGCATCTCCTGACCGTAGTCATCATATCGCCCGGATTCACGCCAAAGCTCAGCTGACTGCAAAGTGGGCATCAGCATCGGTATATGGCCAGCGCGAATCTGTTCGTCGTGGACAATCTGCTCAATCCGGCGCAGCACCTTGTAGCCCAAAGGCAGCCATGAATAGATGCCGGCAGAGGCCTGTTTGATCATACCCGCGCGCAACATGTAGCGGTGACTGACAATCTGTGCCTCGGACGGCGTTTCCTTCAAAACTGGCAGGAAATAGCGGGTCAGGCGCATTTTGCGTGGCCTCTTTTTTGGCAATCGAAACTCGCCCCGGTCTATGCCATCGCCCAGGGCTTGCCAAGATCGTGCGAAACCATGCGCTTCCCCTTGGCATTACAGTGCGACTCCGCCATGTATCGGGGCAGGAATTGAGTTTTTGGAGCCCCGATGGCCCTGCCTGTTCGCCAACAAGTGATGTATTGGAGCGCCGCGGCGCTCATATTCTTCGCCATTTTGTGGTTCCTCGGGGATGTGATGTTGCCCTTCGTTGTCGGCGGCGCAATTGCCTATTTTCTGGATCCTGTAGCCGACAAGCTAGAAGCCTCTGGCCTTAGTCGGGCGGTTTCAACGGCGATAATTGCCGTTGCAGCCGTAGTCGTGTTCACGGTCTTGGCTCTATTGGTCGTGCCAACCCTGATCAGCCAGACAATCGCGCTTGGGGAAGCCATTCCCGACATGCTGCGCCAGCTCGACACGTACCTGAGTCAACGTTTCCCGGTGATCGATGACCCCAACAGCACGATCCGCCAGTCGCTGAACGCGTTGGGCGAAACCATCCAAAACAACGCGGGCGAACTTGTGCAACAGGTCTTTGCCTCTGCCTTGGGTGTGATTGGGGTTGTCGTGTTTATCGTGGTTGTCCCCGTCGTAGCCTTCTATCTGCTGCTCGACTGGGACCACATGATCGCACGCATTGACGAGTTGCTGCCGCGCGACCACCGGGCAACGATCCGCACACTGGCCAGCGAAGTCGATAGCGTGATGGCCGGGTTCGTGCGTGGGCAGCTCACGGTCTGTCTGATCCTTGGCACATTCTATTCCATTGCACTGATGGCAGTCGGTCTGAAGTTCGGACTGGTCGTAGGCGCGGTTGCGGGGCTTCTGACCTTTATTCCCTATGTCGGCTCACTGGTTGGCGGAGCGCTCTCCATCGGGCTCGCAGTGTTTCAATTTTGGGACGATCCCGGTTGGATCGTGGCTGTGGCACTTATCTTCATTCTCGGCCAGATGATCGAGGGGAACTACCTCACCCCTAAACTCGTTGGTGGATCCGTAGGTCTGCACCCTGTTTGGTTACTTTTTGCTCTTTCGGCGTTCGGCACCATTTTCGGCTTCGTTGGTATGTTGGTCGCAGTTCCCGTCTCGGCCATGATCGGAGTACTTGTTCGCTTTGCAGTCGCCCGCTACCAGGACGGGCGATTATACAAGGGGCTTGCCGCACAACAGGAGCAAACCGAAGAATGAGCGCCGAACAGCTTATCTTCGACCTCCCTGGGGACCCGGCGATGGGACGCGCGGATTTCATCAAGGCACCCTGCAATGCAACTGCCCTCGCAGCTGTATCAGACTGGGGGCGCTGGCCGGGAGGACGCATGGCCCTAAGCGGGCCCGCGCGCAGTGGAAAAACACACCTCGCGCACGTATTCGCTCGTGAAAGCGGTGCGGCTATCCTGGCCGCTGAACATCTAGAAACCGCTGTGGTTCCCGACCTGCCGGACCGCGTAGTAGTCGAGGATGCCGACAAATTGTTCGGAAAGATCGACCAGCAAGAAGCGCTGTTTCACTTGCACAACGATCTGGCCGAGCGAAATGGTAGGTTGCTGGTTACCGGTCTTGGAACCCCGGCCCAGTGGCCGGTTGTACTCGCCGATCTTGCGAGCCGCCTCCAAGCCATGCCGCTGGCAAAGCTCGGTGCGCCAGACGACAATCTTCTGGCAGCTCTACTGGCCAAGCTCTTCGAGGACCGTCAGATCCGCCCGCCGGACAAATTAATCCCCTATCTCCTTCCGCGCATGGAGCGCTCTTTCGCTGCAGCCCATACTCTTGTGGCTGAGCTCGATCACCGTGCCTTGAGTGAGCGCCGTCAGTTGAACACGGCACTGGCTGGTGAAGTGCTCGATAGTATGGCAAATTCCGATCTCTGAGCGTCATTGAAAAAGATACAACGGACGACCACACGCCATTGCCATGTCCCACGCAAATTTTCTCGCCGACCCGTTCCCCCCTGCAATTGAGATGCCCGAGGAACAACGGATCGGACCGAAGCGGTTCTTCAACCGTGAGTTAAGCTGGCTCGCCTTCAATTTCCGCGTACTGGAAGAAGCCATGAATCCGCGGGTACCACTGCTTGAGCGAGTGCGGTTTCTGTCGATTTCGGCAACAAACCTGGACGAGTTCTATTCGGTCCGGGTCGCAGGTCTGCGGGAGCTCGCGCGCGAGGGCAATACCACCCCGGCCGCGGACGGCCTGAGCCCAGCAGAACAGCTTGTGCTGATCAATGCCGAGGCCCGCAAGTTGATGGAAGTTCAGCAAACCACGCTGGAAGCCCTGCTGAAGCTGCTGGAAGGAGAAGGGATCAAAGTTCTGGACCGGACGAAGCTGACCAAGGAAGACAAGGCGCAAATCGATGCAGTCTTCATGTCGGGTGTTTTCCCGGTTCTTTCACCACTGGCGGTGGACCCTGCGCATCCATTCCCGTTTATCCCGAACGAAGGTTTTTCTCTGGCCCTAACGCTCAAACGCACAAAGGACGGGCGTGAGTTGAAAGCTCTTTTGCCTATCCCAGCGCAGATCGACCGCTTCCTCAGCCTGCCAGATGTCGGTCAGACGAAACGGTTCCTGCCGCTTGAAGAACTGCTGCTGCACAAAATCCCTGACCTCTTCCCCGGCTATAAACTGTCCGGGCATTGTGCCTTCCGTGTGCTGCGCGACAGTGACTTGGAAGTGGAGGACGAGGCCGAAGATCTGGTGCGCGAATTCGAAGTGGCCCTGAAGCGCCGGAGGCGCGGTGAGGTGGTGCGCCTTAAGTTGTCAGCCAACGCACCGGCGCGCCTGCGCGCGGTGGTGGTTGAAGAGCTTCAAGTCTCGGAGGAGGAGATTATCGAGATCGAAGGCCTGATTGGCCTTGCCGACCTGAAGGAGTTGGTGCTGGACGAACGTCATGATTTGCAATGGCCGTCCTTCACCCCACGGGTGCCCGAGCGCGTGCAGGATCATGACGGCGACATGTTTGCGGCGATCCGCCAGAAGGACATGCTGCTGCATCATCCCTATGAGACCTTCGACATGGTCATCCGGTTTCTCGCACAAGCCGCGCGCGATCCGGATGTGGTGGCGATCAAACAGACGCTTTATCGAACGTCCAATGAAAGCCCGATCGTGGATGCACTCTGCGAAGCGGCGGAAAACGGCAAATCCGTCACGGCCCTTGTCGAGCTAAAAGCGCGCTTTGATGAAGCCGCAAATATCCGACAATCGCGCAAGCTGGAACGCTCCGGCGCGCATGTCGTTTATGGATTTCTGAATTATAAGACCCACGCCAAGATCAGCACCGTGGTGCGCCGCGAAGGCGACCGATTGGTGACCTACACCCATTATGGCACAGGCAACTATCACCCGATTACGGCTCGTATCTATACCGACCTCAGCCTTTTCACCTGCGATCCGGCGCTGGGGCGCGACGCGACAAAGGTTTTCAATTACGTGGGTGGCTACGCGGAGCCCGAGATGCTGGAGAACCTTGCGATCTCGCCTATCAACCTGAAGTCATCATTACTTGAGATGATCGAAGCCGAAGCCAAGCATGCCGAGGCCGGCAAGCCTGCAGAAATTTGGGCAAAAATGAACTCCGTTATTGAGCCAGATGTGATCGACGCGCTCTATGATGCCTCGCAGCGCGGTGTGAAAATAAGCCTTGTCATTCGCGGGATTTGTGGCGTCCGCCCCGGAGTAAAAGGCCTGAGCGAGAACATCCGCGTGAAGTCCATTGTCGGGCGTTTCCTAGAGCACTCACGCATAGTCTGTTTCGGCAACGGCCATGGGCTGCCGGCCAACAAGGCGCGTGTTTTTATATCCTCCGCGGATTGGATGGGGCGCAACCTTAATCGTCGCGTCGAAACTCTGGTGGAAATCGAAAACAAAACCGTCAAGGCTCAAATCGTAAGTCAGATCATGGCCGCCAACATGGCTGATATTGCACAGACGTGGGTGTTGATGCCCGACGGCAGCTACATGCGCGAGGGTATGCCTGCAGAAGGCCCTGTCTTCAACACGCACCGCTTCTTCATGGAAAACCCCTCGCTGTCAGGGCGCGGTTCTGCCGGTGCTTCGGATGTACCTGAGCTCACCCACACAATGGAGTAACGTCCAGAGTATAAACCTTTGCCACGGGATCAATTTTTTCCGTTGACCTCACCGGCCCAGAAAATCTAACGTCAGCCAGCGACCGAGGGGGAAGCCGGGCGGGGATCCGTGAAAGACGACGACTGGGGACCGTTTGGCAGACCACTGTTTGAAGACCCAAGCGCGCGCGCGTTGCGCCGCGTGGGGGTCATCGACGTAGGCTCCAACTCCGTGCGCATGGTTGTATTTGACGGGGCAGCGCGTTCGCCTGCTTACTTTTACAACGAGAAGGTTATGGCCGGCCTTGGGGCTGGTCTCACCCAAACCGGGCGGCTCAGTCCAGAGGGCCGTGCCCGGGCCATGGCGGCTCTGAAGCGCTTCGCGCTTCTGGCCAAGTCCATGGAAGTTACCCCGCTGGTAGCTGTCGCAACGGCAGCCATGCGGGAGGCGGAGGACGGTCCTGCGTTTCGGGAGGAGGTGACGCAGGAGACCGGCCTCCGCCTCTGGGTTATCGACGGCGAGGAAGAGGCACGGCTCAGTGCCCAGGGCGTTCTGTTGGGACGACCAGACGCACAGGGGATCGTGTGCGACATCGGTGGCTCATCGATGGAGCTGGCACAGATATCGGATGGCCAGGTCAGCTTGCGTGCGACCTCGGCACTAGGTCCTCTGAAGCTTCGCGATATCACTGGTGGTAAAAAAGCCCTCCAAAGCCAAATTGCGGAGCAAATGACCAAGCTTGTGAAAGCGGTGCCGCCGACCAGCGGCCCACTGCACCTTGTTGGCGGATCTTGGCGGGCAATAGCGCGGCTCGATATGCTCCGGCGCTCCTATCCGTTGACGGTGCTGCACGAGTACAGGCTGACGCGAGACGCACTGGCCAGCACATTGGACTTTATCAACGCCAGCGACGTGGAAAGTCTGCGTTCCCTCTCGGGCATCGGCGAGGCCCGGATGAATCTGATACCGATGGCCACGCAGGTACTTGCACCGCTTGTGGAGACCTACGATCCCTCAGAAATTGTCATCTCCAGCTACGGTATCCGCGAAGGCTTGCTTTATGAACAGATGCCCAGAGCACTGCGCGAGCGTGATCCTCTCATCGAGGCTTGCCGACATTCAGAGGCGCAATCCGCGCGCATTCCCGGGTTTGGACGTGCGCTTTTTGCGTTCATTTCCCCGATCTTCAAAACCGATGATTGGTCAAAGCTGCGCCTAATAAAAGCGGCCTGCCTTCTTCACGACATCAGTTGGAGGGCACATCCCGACTACCGCGCCGAGGTGTGCTTTGACACGGCCACGCGGGCCAATCTTGGCGGGCTCAACCACGCGGAACGTGTCTTTCTGGGGCTGGCGTTGCTGCACCGCTATAAGAACAGCCGGGCAGGAACAAGATTCGCACCCTATTTCGAACTGATCGCTGAAGATGCACAGCGAGAGGCCGAGATCCTGGGCAAAGCCATGCGTTTCGGCGCCATGCTGGCCGCCCAGGATTATGAGCGGATGGGAACACTGGCATACTCGCCCAAGAAAGCTCAACTGGTCCTTACGCTAAAGCCGGAAACCAGCGCGCTGTTTGGTGAAGTTGCGGAGGCGCGGTTCAAATCACTCGCACGCGCGATGGAGGCGGAGCCAGTGGTCCTTACCTGACCCCGCTCAATTTGAACATGGCGCCGACGCTGTACTTCCCATGAACCAGATTGCCTACAGCTCAATTGGCGCATCACCTTCAGCCTCAGGTGTCTCCGGCACTGTATCGGGCATATCCGGTTTGCGACGGATGATGATGTCGCCATTCTCGAGAATTTCGGGCGCCTGATAGGCGGTGATCTCATCCATGAGCATTTCCAGCTGTAACAGCAAAGGCCCTAGCTCCCCTGCCAACTCCTGCATGAACCGGCGGGCACTTTCGGAAAACCTGTCTAGCTCCTGTTCGAACTGGTGTTCCTCGAAGGTTTGAGCCTGTAGCACCGGCGCGTTTAAAAGCATCAGCAAGATCAGAAAGGATCGCGGCAGCATCAGAGCCTCCTTACCCAGTTACATATCGGCCTCATAAACGACGGGAAAATGGTCTGACGCCGTCAGAAGTGCCTCACGCAACTCGGGGTCATTATAGCAATCGAAATCGTCAAAAGGGTGAAAAATCCGCCACGCAGCAGGCTGGCTCGGCAACCCTTCCGAAACCATGATATAGTCGAGAAGCACAGACAAAAACCGGCCGGTCGAACGGTTAAAAAACCTTGCTGTAAAAGGCGTAGCGCCGATTTTGCGCTGAAGCGCCTGCATCGCATGGGGGTCGTAGAGTTTGGGACCATCTCCCTCGCCCAGAACGATCTCTACGCCCGAGCGGCCGAAAAGCTTTTCATACTCATCGAGTCCGGGGCCGTCGTTAAAATCCCCCAGGACGATCACGTCCTCGCCATCGTTAAGGTGCGCCTCGACCCTGTGGCGCAACCAGATGCATTGCGCCAATTGTTTGCGACGGTTGGCGATGGAAATGCGCGTTGCTTGGGCTGTGGAGCGCGCGCCATGAGCCGCTTTGGACTTTGCATGCACCCCTATCAACCGCAGGATCCGACCGCCTGCTGTCAGGACCTCCAGCTCTAGTGGCGGCTTTGACCAGCGGATCCGATCTGGGCGTGCATCGACATCCACGTCGAGCTGGAACTCCATGTCGAAGCGCGGAGCGCCAAGGCTCGTCGGCGCATGGCGAACCGTAAGAGCATCGGGGTCAAAGAGAAGCGCGATCTCTTGCTGAGTGTCGTTTGAAAACCCGATGCGTGCCTCGCGCGTCCTGAGACGATGATGGGTGGCAAAGCCTTCAAGAGCGGCAACAGTAGACCGATGCCCGGTGTGATCCGGGGCCTCGATCACCATCACCGCATCCGCATCCACCGTTCTCAGCACATGACCGATCGCGCGTGATTGCTGCCCGCGCGTAACGTTGTAGCGCGCTGACCACCCCTCATCTTCCAGCAACTGATCGTTGTCGTCAAAGAGCGCGTTGAACCACTCGACATTGTAGGTGGCCAACCTCATGAAATCAGGCCATTTCGCGCCCGGCGATTTCCTCCCAGGCGCGGTTGATCGCGATCAGCCGACGTTCAGCAAGTTTGACCGCTTCTTCTGGCACACCGCGTGCGAGCATCCGATCGGGGTGGTTGTCGCGTACCAGCGCCCGCCAGGCCGCGCGAGCCTCTTCAGGCGTCGCGTCCGGAGAAATGCCCAGAATATCATACGGGTCGGGGTCCGCGTCGGGAACATACTGCGCGCGCAATCGGCGAAAGCAGGTCTCGGACAGACCAAAAATTTCCCCAACTTCCTGCAGAAACGCATTCTCCGCTGGGTGGTATTCGCCATCGGCCATGGCGATATGGAAAAGCCCCTCCATGAGGTCGGTCAGGGCTGCATCATCCTCCCCAAACATGCCGCGAATTTTGCGGGCGTAATCCTCAAACCCCATGACATCTTGTCGGGCGAGGTTAAAAACCTTTGCTGCAGCGGGTTCGTCGCGTGGAGAGATCGTGAACACCTCGCGAAAAGCAGTCACCTCGTCACGTGTCACCAGTCCATCCGCTTTGGCCATCTTTGCAGAAAGCGCAATTGTAGCGATCGTAAAGGCAACCGAGCGTTCGGGCGGTGCACGCAGCTTGTCAAATACCTGTGCGAGGCTTTCCCCCGAAGAGAACGCGGAAACAGCGTCAGCAATGCGAGACCAAATCGACATGGGCTCATGCATAACTGATCCGGAACACGCTGTCAGCGCCGTGCGACCTGCGTCACAGTAGCTTGCGCATGAGCACCAAATCCATCAACCGACCCCACTTGTAGCCAACCTCGGGCAAGCGCGCCATCTCAACGTAGCCGAGACGCGCATGGAAGGCGATGCTGGAGGTATTGGTCGCGGTGATCCCGCCCCACATGGAATGTGCCCCGCCGGCGCGAGCATGGTCTTCGATTGCTGCCATCAATGCGCGTCCCACGCCCCTGCCCTGCACGCTGTCGGCCAGATAGATCGTGTGCTCCATTGTACGGGCATATCCGCCCCCCCCGCGAAACTGGCCATAGACCGCAAACCCCAGAACCCTGGTGTCCTCGCGCGCGACAAAGAACCCCTGCCCCGTCGCCGATTTTTCTGCGAGCAACGAAAATATGTCAGCTTCAGATTTTTCAACACTGTTGAACGTGATGTCCGTCTCGCGGATCGCACGAGACCAAAGGGCAGAGATCTGTGCCGCGTCTGTGCGCTCAGCCGGGCCGACCAGAAACGTCATTCCGCCGGAGTTGCAGGCGTGGCTTCAACCTCGTTTTCGCAGACGAAGGACTCGCGGGTTCTCTCGGCAACGCCGGGTGTAGACACCGGAACCCGTGACTGGAACGCCGCCCGTGCAATCAGGTGCGCACCAATCGGGGCGGTAAAAAGCAAAAACAGAATGATCGCGACTTCCTTAACAACGCCTTCGCCGCTGGCCGTCATCGCAACAGCGGCCGCGATCATGCCAACACCCAGCGTCCCAGCCTTAGTAGACGCATGCATACGGATGTAGACATCTTGCATGCGAACCAGCCCAAGCGCCGCGATGAAAGCAAAAAAGCCTCCGCCCACCAGCAGCACGACCGCGATCCAATCGGCGATACTCATGGCGCATCCTCCTCGGCGCTGGAGTTGAACCGTGCGTAGCTGCGCCCCGACCGGAGCATGAAACGCGCCAGCGCCACGGTGCCCAGAAACGCCACAAGCGCCAGCACCAAGGCCGCGTCCAGATAGGTCTCCACGCGGCTCGACAGGGCAAACAGGGTCAGCAACGCCACAAGAAGGATCGAAATCAGATCAAGCGCGACGACGCGGTCGGGCAGAGTGGGACCTTTTAGAAGTCGGTAGGTCGCCAACACCAAAGCGCCGGTCACTGTGACAAAAGCAAACATAACGGCGGCCCCCAACGGCCCCTGCTGGCGTGTCTCCAGAAGAATAACCGACAGCGTCTCGATCATAGGTTCACCCCCCGGGTCGCTCGGAGAACGCGACGCTCGATGCCTTGTTTCATCGCTGCGATCTCGCCTTCCGGGTCTTCAGCCCCGAACATCGAATGGATCAGAAGTTCGGACCGGTCGCCGTTCAGATCAATCGACAAGGTTCCTGGCGTCAGCGAAATGATGTTGGCGGTCAACATAAGCTCAACGTCGGACTTGGCATCCAGTGGCATCACGATGAATGTCGGACGCGCCTTCATCTCAGGCGTCAACACATCCCACGCCACGCGCAAACTGGAGACGAAAAGCTCATACAAGAAATAGATCGCCAGGTTCAGCGTCCCGTATATCTGGATCAGCAACTTCATTGCGCGACCTCCGCAAGCTGTAGTTCAGCTGCTTCGGAAGCGCGCGCTTCCGCCACGGCCTCGGGTCCCAAAACGACTTCGACATACGCCAACGGATCGAGCAGCGTCACGGCGGCTTCCTCCGCTGTTGTATACAGCGGACCAGCGGCGATGCCGATGATCACGGTCATCACGGCAAGCGTCGCAATTGGCCAAATCATTGAGCGAGGCGCCACAGGCATTGCAGCCGGTTCCGCGTCCGGATGCTCCTTCCAAAAGGCAGCAAGCCAGATTTTCGTCATCGAGAAGAGCGTAATCAGTCCAACCGCCAGAGCCGCGACTGCTACCCACCAATCGCGGGCCTCAAGACTGGCCTGGACGATGATGAACTTCGCCCAGAACCCGCTTAACGGCGGCACGCCCGCGAGGCTGAGAGCCGGGATCAGGAACAGGATCGCCAGAAGCGGCGATGCTTTCAGCAGGCCTCCGATTTTGTCGAGCTCCTCGGACCCGGCTTTCCAGCGGATCACGCCTGCCACGAAGAACAGGTTCGCCTTCACGATGATGTGGTGAAATAGATAGAAAATCGCGCCAATGATCGCGAGCGGTGTGAAGAGCGCGAGCCCAAGGACCATGTAGCCGATCTGGCTGATAATGTGGAACGACAGGATGCGCCGCACATCGTTCTGCGCCGCTGCTCCAAGGACGCCAACCACCATGGTCAGAACCGCCCCAACCAGCAAAATCGGTTGCAGGAACGCGCCAGAGCCATCGAAGACAACCGTGAACACACGTAAAAGCGCGTAGACCCCGACCTTTGTCAGCAGCGCAGCGAAGAGGGCGGACGTTGCAAAAGCCGGCGTGTGATAGGAAGCAGGCAACCACGCAAAAACCGGAAACATGGCGGCCTTGGCCCCAAAGGCAAAGAGCAGCATTGCCGCAGCTGCCAGCACAGCCGTTTCGTTCTGCCGGTCCGCCAGCGTCAGGTGCAGGTCGGCCATGTTCAGCGTACCCGCTGCACCATACAGGATGCCAACGCCCGCAAGGAAAGCGAGCGTTGCGATCAGGTTCAGGCCGACATACTTCACAGCCGCATCCATCTGGTCCCGGCGCCCGCCGATGACAAGCAATCCAAAGGAAGCGATCAGCATCACTTCGAACCACACATAGAGGTTGAAGATGTCGCCCGTCAGAAAGGCGCCGCAGACACCTACCAGCAAAGCATGACTGAGCGCATGGAACCCGACAGCGCGTTCGCCTTCGCTCACGTCCTGACGGCTGTAGACAACAACCGCCACAGCGACGATGCCGGCGATTACGACCATCGCCGCTGAAAGAATATCCGCAAAGAGCGTAATCCCGAATGGCGCAGCCCAACTGCCCATCTGCGCCGAGATCGGGCCAAACTCCAACACGTGCATCAATAGAGTGATGCCAGCGGCCAGAAGAGCAACAGCGCCTACAAGAGAAACGGTATCGCCAACCGGGCTACGCCGCAGCACCAAGGTCAGAACCGCCGTGATCATCGGCAGCGCGATGGGCCAGACCAGAAGCATTTCGGGACTCATTCGGCGGCCTCCAGTCGATTCCGCTCATAGGACTTCGAAGGATCGAGCGTTTTTTCTTTCGTCTTACCAGCCGCAAAATCGACCGGCTCACACGCCCGCATCGCATCCATCTCAGTGGTGCCAAGCGATTGCCAGGCGCGGAAGGCCAGCGCCAGTGCAAAAGCAAGCAGGCCAAACCCAATGACAATCGCGGTTAGGATCAATGCTTGCGGAAGCGCGTTGGCTGCCCCAGCCGCCGGCGCGATCTGTCCCGAAACTACGAAAGGCGGTGTCGCATAGGTCAGACGACCTGCCGCAAAAATCGCCAGATTTGCTGCGTTGGACAGAAGCACAAGTCCGAAAAGAAAACGGATGAGCTGCCCGCTCATCATCAGGTACGCGCCACACGCCACCAGAAAGCCCACAAGACCTGCCAGAACCAGTTCCATTAGCGGCTTCCCTCTCGCTCGGCGAAAACCGCTTCTTCCAAAGCGAAGATGATGGCACACACGGCGCCCAACACGGTCAGGTAAACGCCAGTGTCGAACAACAGCACCGACCCGATGGGCCAACCCTTTGTCCCTTCGCCGGACACATATTCATAAAACGGCCAGACACCTTGGAGGAACGCGCCGCCCGCAGCGGACCCCCACAGGCCGCCAAGAACTGAGCAGGCAAGGCCAACGCCAGCCAGAACCAGAGGATCTACCCGCAACCGCCGCCGCGCCTCATCGATAGAGGCTGCAATAGCGTAGAGCGCCACGCCGATGACCGCCATCAAACCGCCGATGAAGCCGCCGCCAGGCTGGTTGTGACCGCGCCAGAGGATCAGGATGGATGCAATCAGGAAAATGGGTAACAATAACCGCGTAGCTGTCTTCAGGATGGTGGAGTTCATTTGTCGCCCTCCTTCTTCACAGCCAAGGCCCTCTTGCCTGCGGTGAGAGCGGCTACCGCCGAAATAGCGGCAATAAGCACAACGGCCACTTCACCGAGTGTGTCGAGGGCTCTGAAATCTACAAGAATGACGTTCACCACGTTGCGTCCAAAGGCTTCAGGGTAGCTGGCGGCGTTAAAAAACTCGGTGATACGCGGATCGAACGGCTTCATAACCACCGCTGCGAGCACAAATGCAACACCGAGCCCGAGCGCTGAAGCGATAACGGCGTCACCAGCACGGAAGGTTACCTCACGCGGCATGGTCGGCAACTTGACCAAAGCGACTGCAAGGATCAGCACCACCAGCATCTCCACCAGAAGCTGCGTGATCGCAACGTCGATCGCTGAGTAGAACACAAACAGGATCGCTATCCCTGCCCCGACAACGCCCAGCGCGGTCAATCCGTACAGCCGCGAGCCGGTCCGGAGCACGACAGCGGCGGATACCGCAATCAGCAGACAGATCGTCAATGGAATTAGGTCCGGGAACTCTGCAGACGGATTGAAGGGATCGCGCGAAGAAAGATGCGCGCCCCAGATCAGCAGCCCCAGCACGACGAAGGCTGTCCGCAGATACACGGTCATCTGTCCGCCCTGGACGGTTCGCGCTGTCCAAGCCGCGAAAGACTTAAACGCTTTGAGCCACAAGAAGTAGGTCTTGTTGGCGTCCAGACCGCCAGTGAAGTTTTCAGACTGCAGCGAACTGCGGATCTGCGCCCGACCGTAGAACAGTGCGAACCCGAGACCGAACGTCAGCAGAGACAGCATCAGAGGCAGGTTTACCCCGTGCCAGATCTTCAGCTCCACCGGCTTTTCGCCGGGAATGATTGACTGCACCACCGGCGTTACAATGGAGCTGTCGATCAGTGAGGGGATCACGCCAAACGTGAGGCCAAGAACCGCCAGCAGAGCCGGCCCGACCCAAAGCCATGGCGTCGGGTCAGCCGGGGTTTTGGGTGTCTGGCACTGCTTGCCGAAGAACGGAGCCACTGCGACAAGACCGGCTGCCGCAACCATATTGGCGTTTGCCAACAGCGCCGCCGTCGCCACGAACAGGGGCTCTGTGACGACGCCGAGACTTGCCTCGTATATCAACTCTTTCCCAATGAACCCGATAAAGGGCGGAAAGCCAGCCATCGACAATGCCGCCAGCATCGCAATCGTCAACGTAACTGGCATGACGCGAGCCAGTCCGCCAAGTTGGTTCACTTCACGGGTTCCGGTTCCCTTGTCGATGAGCCCGACCGTCAAGAAGAGTGCCGCCTTGTACAGCGCGTGCACGATCAGAAACACGGCGACCGTCATCGCCGCATAGCGCGTCCCGCCCCCGAGGAACATCGTCAACGCGCCCAGCGCCATTACGGTTGTATAGGCGAGCATCAGCTTCAAATCGGTTTGCTTCAGCGCAAGGATGGACGTCCAGACCATGGTAACGGCGCCGACGATGGTCAGAGTCCAGAACCAAACGTCTGTGCCGCCCAAAGCAGGCGTCAAACGGGCCAGCAGGTAAATGCCGGCTTTGACCATCGTTGCTGAGTGCAGATAGGCCGAAACTGGCGTCGGGGCCGCCATTGCTCCGGGCAACCAGAAGTGAAACGGGAACTGCGCCGATTTTGTAAAGGCGCCGAGGAAAACAAGGATCAGGATTGGCAGATAGAGTGCAGAGGCTTTGATCAGTTCACCTTGCGCGTTCATCTCCGACAAACGGAAGGTGCCTGCCTCTGCTCCGAGCAAGATCAGACCGGCCAGCAGTGCAAGGCCGCCAAGTCCCGTAACGATCAAGGCCTGCAGTGCATTGTCGCGTGCCTTCTCCTTCTCATGGTCAAAACCCACCAGCAGGAAGGACGTGATGGTTGTCCCCTCCCAGAAAACAAACAACGTGATCGCGTCGTCCGCCAGCACCAAACCCAGCATGGAGATTGCAAACAGGCTCAGCAGAACCAGCAACATCGTCAGTTTGGGATGGCCTTTGAAATAAACTGCCGAATACAGGAAGATGATGGCCCCGATTCCGGTGACCATAAGTGCAAAAAGAAGCGAGAGGCCATCGAGCAGGAATGCGAAATCGATCCCCGCGCCCGGAATCCAAGGCCGCGACCACGTCAGAACTTCTCCGGCCGCAATCTCGGGAATAAAGCCCGCGAACCAAAGCGCAACAAGCGCGCTCACAAGTGCGGGAAGCAAGGTCAGAGGCCGGGGCATGGGCAGCGTCTACTCAATTCTGGGCGCCGACTCGGCACCATAGGTTAGTTCTAGCGGCGCATGGCCTGCGGACAAGAGATCGGGGATTTTGGACGGGTCGCGCCGCGGCCCCGGATGCGGCGCGACCCCACCGCCTTGCGGCGGAACAGGCCAGAAAGATGAGGGACCCCGTCTTTCCGTATTGGCCCGATACTGAGCTTCTCGCCGCCCGACATGAGGAAACATGAAGGTATCAGACGGTGCGAAGCGTGTTGGCTTAGTGCCTCCGTGCGCAGTTATTTGGCTTTTTCCTTGCAAATGAAAAGCCAATCATACAAAAAGTTTCAATAGTTTTTTCCAATTGAAAGCGCCATGCAGGATCCAACCGTAAAACAACTGAAATTTCTCTTGGCCTTGCAGGAGACCGCGCATTTTCGCCGTGCCGCAGAATTGGTCGGCGTCACGCAACCCTCGCTCAGCGCTCAGATCCAGTTGCTTGAGGAAAGGCTGGGCCTGCGGCTCGTAGAGCGAGGACGAGGTGGCGTGCGCATGACCCCTGCGGGGCGCGAGGTGTGCGCGCGGGCGCGCGGAGTGCTCGATGGTGTCCGCGATCTTGTCGAATACGCGTCGACCGCGCGGGACGGACTGGCAGGAACAATTCGCCTGGGAGCAAAAGCGACGCTAGGCCCCTACTTGATGCCGCATGTAGTGGGCGCGTTACATGCAGCACATCCGGATTTGCGGCTCTACATACGCGAGGATGCTCCAAGGGTTCTCGAAACTGATCTCGCACGTGGCAGCCACGACGCAATTCTGACGCAACTTCCGGTGGCAGGCGCAGATTTCGCAACCGCGCGCCTGTTTCGCGAACCGCTGATGCTGGCTCTTCCTGCCGATCACCCGCTGACGGCGGCTGCTCAGATCACGCCTGGCGATCTCAAGGGCGAGTCAATGCTCACCCTCAGTCCCGCCTATCACCTCCACGACCAGATCACCGAGGTCTGCCGCGACACGGGCGCGCAACTGGCGCGGGACTATGAGGGCACCAGCCTCGACGCGCTGCGCCAGATGGTTGGCATGGGCATGGGGCTGACGCTGCTGCCGGCTCTATACGTACGCTCGGAGATCGAAGGGCGCGGGGCGGAGGTGGCCATCCGGCCGCTGGCCGGGCGCCGCCTGTCGCGCACCGCAGGGCTTGTTTGGCGCCGCCAGAGCGCCCGCGACACAGGTTATCGGGAAATTGCCGCTGTGATCCGTGATGTTGCCCGGCAAAGCTGGCCCGAACTGGTGATTGAAAGCTGAGCCCAAAACGCAGTGCGTTGGGCTCAGAAAGATCAGGCTGCTTCCGCTCGCGCGTCGCGGATGAGGGACAGAATATCCTTCGCTGCTTCGGGTATATTGGTGCCCGGCCCAAAAATAGCTTTGACACCCGCATCATAGAGATACTGATAGTCCTGCTGCGGGATCACGCCCCCGCAAATTACGATGATGTCTCCTGCGCCCTGTGCCTTCAGCGCCTCAACCAGTTTCGGCGCCAATGTCTTATGACCGGCGGCCTGGCTGGAGATGCCGACCACATGGACATCATTGTCAATCGCGTCCTGTGCTGCCTCTTCCGGGGTCTGGAACAGTGGTCCCACATCGACGTCGAACCCGATATCGGCAAAGGCAGTTGCAATGACCTTAGCGCCGCGATCATGGCCGTCCTGCCCCATCTTGACCACCAACATCCGCGGGCGGCGCCCTTCATCTTCGGCAAAGCCCTCCACGGCTTGTTGGATCGCGGCAAAGCCGTCATCCCCTTCATAGGCTGCGCCATAAACGCCAGCGAGCGTTTTCACTTCCGCCCGATGGCGGCCGAACACTTTCTCCATCGCCATGCTGATCTCTCCCACGCTGGCGCGTGCCCGCGCTGCTTCTACCGCTGCTTCCAGAAGGTTTCCTCCCTCTGATGCGCGGCGCTCCAGTTCGGCCAAAGCGACCTCGCATGCCGCGGCGTCGCGGCTTTTTCGAATGTCCCCAAGCCTTGCAACCTGACTTTCGCGGACAGCCTGATTGTCGATCTCCAATATGTCGATCGGGTCTTCCTCGTCCTTGCGATATTTGTTGACCCCCACGATCACCTCATCGCCCTTGTCGATCATCGCCTGACGCTTGGCTGCAGATTCCTCAATCCTTAGCTTGGGCATGCCGGAGCCCACGGCCTTGGTCATGCCGCCCATTTCCTCGACCTCTTCGATCAGGGCCCAGGCCTTCTCAGCCAATTCATTGGTCAGGCTTTCGACGTAGTAGGACCCCGCCAGAGGGTCGACCACGTTGGTCACGCCGGTTTCTTCCTGCAGAATGAGCTGCGTGTTTCGCGCAATGCGCGCGCTGAATTCGGTGGGCAGCGCAATGGCTTCATCCAAAGCGTTCGTATGCAGCGACTGCGTGCCACCAAGCACCGCGCTCATCGCCTCATAGGCGGTGCGGATGACGTTGTTGTAGGGATCCTGTTCCTGCAGCGACACGCCGGAGGTCTGGCAGTGCGTACGAAGCATCATCGAGCGCGGGTTCTTCGGTTCAAACTCCGACATGATGCGATGCCACAGCAATCGGGCCGCGCGCAGTTTCGCAGCTTCCATAAAGAAGTTCATACCAATGGCAAAAAAGAAGGACAGTCGCCCTGCGAACTTATCCACATCCATGCCTCGGGCGATGGCCGCACGCACATATTCGCGCCCGTCAGCCAAGGTGAAGGCCAGCTCCTGCACGAGGTTCGCACCGGCCTCCTGCATATGGTAGCCGGAGATCGAGATAGAGTTGAATTTCGGCATCTCGTTGGAGGTGTACTCGATGATATCCGCGATGATCCGCATCGACGGCTCTGGCGGATAAACATAGGTGTTCCGTACCATGAACTCCTTCAGAATGTCGTTCTGGATCGTGCCGGACAGAACCGACCGTTCATGGCCCTGCTCCTCACCCGCAACAATGAAATTCGCGAGGATCGGGATCACAGCCCCATTCATCGTCATGGAGACGGACACTTTATCGAGTGGGATTCCATCGAAGAGAATCTTCATGTCCTCGACGCTGTCGATGGCCACACCGGCCTTACCGACATCACCGACCACGCGCGGGTGGTCGCTGTCATAGCCGCGGTGCGTCGCCAGATCGAACGCCACCGACACCCCTTGCTGCCCGGCCGCAAGGTTCTTGCGATAAAAGGCGTTTGATTCCTCAGCGGTCGAGAAGCCCGCGTATTGCCGGATCGTCCACGGGCGACCGGCGTACATAGTGGCTTTCACACCCCGCGTGAACGGAGCCAAACCAGGGGTCGAATTCAGATGCTCCATCCCCGCCACATCCTCAGCGGTATAGAGCGGCTGCACTTCGATGCCTTCCAGGGTTTGCCAGGTAAGGTCTTCCAGTGCGCGCCCGCGAAGTTCCTTCGTGGCCAGATCAACCCACGCGTCTTTGCCTTTGGTCATGGTCGGTTCCTCTTGTCAGTCCGGGGTGGCCCGCGATGACCTCGGGGCTCTTGATTTCTTGGGTTTCAAAGTAGCTGGCGACACCGTCCGCGCCGGCGCGCAGCCACGCAATATCATCGGCGTACTGGGCGCGCAGATAGGCGCTGGTGTCGGCATCAAACGGGCTCCAAGCCCCTTCGCCACGAATACTCCTGCGGGCACGAACCATTGGAATAGTGGCGCGCAGCTCAGAACAGGATGGCGAGGGGTGGTGATGCCCCGCGCGCGGCGACAATGGCACCGTCGTCAGTTCAGGTATCATCCGACGCAAAACGGCTCCGGGCGCGCCCACCAGTGACTCGAATGGCCAGACGACGATCTCGGCGCGCGGAAACACCGCCGCAACATCGGCGATAACATCGCGCCAGCGGCGCGGCTGGGCCGCCAGAGCGGCAAGTTCGGTGGGGTTTGTGCCTCGACGCTCTTTGCGCAGCACAAAGGCAAGAGATGACGCCCAGTGTCTGTCATAGCTGCGGATCGCCAGCCCGATGCGCCGGCAATCGCGTGCCACTGCGGGCTGCAACCGCACAAGCCTGCGGCCAGCGTCTTCATAAAGTCTGCGCCCACGCACGTTGGCGTACATTGAGCCCAGGAAATTCTCATCCGAGATCAAAAGCGCTCTGTCCGGGCTTTGGGAAAAGCGGACCCGCAGCGCCTTGCTGGATTGGCGTCCGGCTCTGGCCAAAGCGGGCGTGACCCGGTCAGCGGCCTTAAAGAAGGGATCCATCCGGCCGTCCCGTGTCTCCGAAGGGCCCCACACAGAGACACCAGCATATCGCAGCGCCCGACGTTGCGATCTTGCAAAAAACTGGAATGTCGTGCTGCCCGTCCTGTGGGCACCAAGGTGCAGATAAAGATCCATGCGCGGTCCCGCAGAAGGCGTCCGCGCAGCCCCTGCGGCGTGCGCTCCGACGCCGCGCAAGACTAGGTTCGTGCCCGTTTTTTTCGCATTAAGGTGAACGGAACGGAATTTCCGCATCAAACCCTTCGAATTCCGGACTTTACGGCATATATGTTGCCGGACCGGAGGGACCATGAAACGACTGATACCCCTTGTTATCGCTGGATTTATCACCGCGACAGGCGTTGCCGCCGCCAATGACGATAACGGCAAAGATCTCACCCCGATCGACGGGGCTGATGTCAATTTGAGTGATTTTCTTTGGGTTGCACGGCCTATAGTGGTGTTTGCGGACACACCGGCAGACCCGCGCTTCGTCGAGCAGATGGAGCTTCTGGCTGCCCGACCCGAAGAACTGGCAGCCCGCGATGTCGTGATTATCACCGACACCGACCCGGCGGCACGGTCCGATTTGCGTCGTGAGTTGCGGCCACGCGGGTTCATGCTCGTAGTGATCGGCAAGGACGGGAACCGCCTGCGAAAGCCAGCCCCGTGGAATGTGCGCGAGATTACCCGGTCAATCGATAAAATGCCGCTTCGGCAGGAGGAAATTCGCCTCCGCAAAGCCCCGCTGTCCGGCAGTTGACGGGCAGCGCGCCCCCGGGCACGCGGGGACGATATGAGCGGCATCCAGCTCACTCGAACTCCATGATGACGTCGTCGACGGCAAGGCTGTCGCCTGCACCTGCATTAATCTTGGAAACCGTGCCGGATTTCTCGGCGCGCAGAATGTTTTCCATCTTCATCGCCTCTACCGTGCAGAGCGCCTGCCCTTCCTGAACTTCGTCGCCGACCTCGACATCAACCTTTACGATCAGACCCGGCATCGGGCAAAGCAGCATCTTGGACATATCAGGCGGCAGTTTCTCGGGCATCATGCATGCGAACTCCGCCTGACGCGGGCTGCGCACATGGACTTTTAGGTCGGCACCACGGAAACGTAGCCGGAAACCCGAGGTGATCTTGTCGACCTTCAGCACTGTGCGCCTGTCATTAACGTTCAGTTCGGCAAGGCTGTCTCCCGGCGTCCAGTTCGAGGTAACGCGTAGCACTTCGCCATCCTCAAAAGTTACTGTGGAGCCATCCTTGTCGGCGGCAATGGCCACCGGGAATTCCTGGCCCTGCAGGAACACGACCCAGTCATCGCCCACCTTACGCTCATGGTTATCCATCGTCCCCGAAATCCGAGTGCGCCGTATCTCGGCCACGCGGTACATTGCGGCGGCACAGGCCGCGAGGCGCCGCAGGTTTCCTTCTTCGAGGATTACGCCTTCGAACCCGTCCGGGTATTGCTCGGCGATGAAGGCGGTCGTCATGTCCCCTTTGATGAAAATCTCGTGGTCCATCACCGCGGCGACAAACGGCAGATTGTGCCCGATCCCTTCGACCTCAAACCCGTCGAGCGCATTGCGCATCGCTTCGATAGCCGTCGCTCGGTCCGGGCCCCACGTGCAGAGCTTGGCAATCATCGGGTCATAATACATCGAGATCTCGCCGCCCTCGTAGACGCCGGTATCGTTGCGCACCGCCGTCTCGCCCACGGGCGCATCGCCGTGCCAGTTACCATTGTCAGAAAGCGGTCCGGCGGCCACCTCCATCGGAGGTCGATACCGCGTCAGGCGCCCGATCGAGGGCAAGAAGTTCCGATAAGGGTCTTCGGCATAAAGCCGGTTCTCGATCGCCCAACCGGTCAGGGTCACATCGCCCTGAGTCATAGGCAGCTCTTCACCGGCCGCGACGCGGATCATCTGTTCTACAAGGTCCACGCCTGTGATCAGCTCAGTCACCGGGTGTTCCACTTGCAATCGCGTGTTCATCTCTAGGAAGTAGAAGTTCCGGTCGCCATCCACGATGAATTCTACCGTGCCGGCACTGGCGTAATTCACCGCCTTGGCCAGTGCACAGGATTGTTCGCCCATCGCTTTCCGGGTCGCTTCGTCGAGGAACGGTGACGGAGCCTCCTCGACGACCTTCTGGTTCCTGCGCTGTATAGAACACTCGCGTTCGCCCAGATAGATGCAGTTACCGTGCTTGTCAGCGAGAACCTGAATTTCGATATGGCGCGGCTGCGTGACGAACTTTTCGATGAAGATCCGGTCGTCACCAAAGCTGTTAGCAGCCTCGTTTTTCGACGACTGGAAGCCCTCGCGCGCCTCTTCGTCATTCCACGCAATACGCATGCCCTTGCCGCCGCCGCCCGCCGACGCCTTGATCATCACCGGATAACCGATCTCGTTCGAGATTTTCACCGCCTCGTCGGCATCCTCGATTAGGCCCATGTAGCCCGGAACGGTAGAAACCTTCGCATCCTGCGCGATTTTCTTGGAGGTGATCTTGTCCCCCATCGCCTCAATCGCGCCGACGGGCGGTCCGATAAAGGCAACGCCCTCTTTCTCCAGCGCCTCTGCGAACAGTTTATTTTCCGACAGGAAACCATAGCCGGGATGCACTGCCTCCGCCCCGGTCTGGCGGATGGCATCCAGTACCTTGTCGATCACAATGTAGGACTGATTGGCCGGCGGCGGACCAATATGGACGGCTTCATCCGCCATCTTCACATGCAGAGCGTTGCGGTCCGCGTCCGAATAGATCGCAACCGTCTGGATACCCATCTTGCGCGCAGTTTTAATCACGCGGCAGGCAATCTCGCCTCGGTTTGCAATCAGGATCTTCTTGAACATCGGTCTGTTGTCCTTCTTCTCAGTCCCTGCCCGCGCCTGGCGTGGCGCAAGCGGTAAAACAATGGCCACCGGGATGCGTGGTCCCGATGGCCATTTTAAGTTTCCGATCTTGGTGTGCGTTGTGCTCCGCGTTCAGGTCCTCAACAGAGGCCTGCGTCGTTGCAAAGTGCGCCTGCTGCCGCGCCCACCGCGGCTCCGGCCAGCAAATTTCCATTGACAACTGCCGCGCCCACGGTGCCGGCCGCCGCTCCGACGGTCGCACGTTGCGCATCGCCAGACATGTTACACCCTGCGAGCGTTGCGGTCGCACATGTCGCAAGAAGAATAGTTCGTAAAGGCATGAGAACCCCGAATTTTTTTTCAAGTCGGGGGCAGCTAGCACGCGCTTGGCTGAAAGAGCGAGACGCGGCCGCTTTCGGTGCGTCAAACCGGCGGTGGCCCGCGCATGTCGGACAGAGACTCGCGGAGCTTTCCCGTTCACCAAAAAGGGCGCACCGGCTGCTGCGGCGCGCCCAGAAGTTGGGTTAGGGTAACGGTCTTCAAGAGAGGCACGCGCGGCAGACCGCGCGACGGACGCCTCTGATAACAGTCTGAGTGATTTTGGCTGCTTGCCGAAATCAAACTTTGCAGCGAGCGGCGAAACGGCTGAAACCCGCCATGTTATGCGGTTCGCAAGCGGGATCATGCCCAGTCCTCCGTCTCAAACGCTTCTGGAAAGCTCGATCGTGCGATCGCTTCGTTGATTTGCAGCAGCGCTTCGTAACTTGTCGGATCAAATGGATCCTCAGCAGGCACTACCTCACGTCCAAAAAGCCAGCCTAGCCGGCCCGCATCCAAATTGCCGCGCACGAAAGGCTCCGGGCCGAACTGCGCCCAAAGCGCCGCCATGAAAGCGGCATCGGCGCGCCGGTCTGCCGGTTTGCGGTCCGCATAGCGCTCGCGCGCTTTGATCTCGCTCGCTCCGTCTTTCGCAGCCCGCCGGATGGTGAACTGGAAATCCGTACCCGTCAGGCGCGAGGGGAAGCCGCGGTGCTTTTCCATCAGCCCTTGCTCCGCCGCGCCAGCATATCGACTTCGACCAGCGCGCCCACCGCCAATGCGGTCACGCCGATCGTTGTGCGCGCAGGCCGTGCACCTTCGGGGAAGTAACGTTTGTAGATCTCGTTGAACGGGTAAAAATCGCGTTCGAACTCGGTCAGGTAACAGCGGCACTGCACAACATCGCCCAGCGACAGACCAAGTCCTTCAAGCACGATCTTGAGGTTCTCCATCACCCGCACTGACTGCGCCCCGATCCCATCGGGCAACTCAGCGTCTGGGGCATCCGGGTCGGTCGGCATCTGCCCGGTCAGAAAGACCCAGCCGTCTGCTTCGGTCGCGTGACAGAAGGGCCCCACCGGCGTCGGCCCTGCTTGAACCAGATGATACTCAGGCATCAAAGCCTCCGAATGATTGTGCGGGGTTGGCGGTATCCACCAACCCCGGGATCAAGCACTGCCACCCCACCGGCATGGGCCGCGTTGGCGTTGCCCAAGCTCCTCCCGGAAATATGGTCGTCTCGTGCTGATCCATCTCGTGCAACTCACCGTGCCTCAGAGCGGCAGATTGTCGTGCTTCTTCCAGGGCAATTGCACCTGCTTGTTGCGCAAGCTGGCGAACGCCCGTGCTACGCGGCGGCGGGTGGATTGCGGCATGATCACCTCGTCGATGAAGCCGCGTTCGGCCGCTTTGAAAGGGCTGGCGAAGTTGTCTTCGTAGTATGCGGTGCGCTCTGCGATCTTCTCTGCATCCCCAAGCTCGGAACGGTAGATGATCTCCGTTGCACCCTTCGCACCCATCACCGCGATTTCTGCCGTGGGCCAAGCGTAATTGATGTCCGCTTCAAGATGCTTGGACGCCATCACATCGTACGCGCCACCGTAGGCCTTACGGGTAATGACCGTGACCTTCGGCACCGTCGCCTCGCCGTATGCATAGAGCAGCTTCGCGCCATGCTTGATCACACCGTTATACTCTTGCGACGTTCCTGGCAGGAAACCGGGCACATCGACCAAAGTCAGCAGCGGGATCGAGAACGCATCGCAAAAACGTACGAACCGCGCCCCCTTGCGGGAACTGTCAATGTCCAGAACACCGGCCAGCACCATCGGCTGGTTCGCAACAACCCCCACGGTCTGCCCCTCTAGCCGGATGAAGCCGGTGATGATGTTGCCCGCGAAATCCTCCTGGATCTCGTAGAAGTCCCCCTCATCCGCGACTTTGGCGATCAGCTCTTTCATGTCGTAAGGCTGGTTGGGATTATCGGGGATCAGAGTGTCGAGGCTCGGGTCGACGCGCTCCGGATCATCAAAGAAGGGCCGTACCGGCGCTTTCTCACGATTGTTGAGCGGGAGAAAATCGAACAGGCGGCGGATCTCGGTCAGCGCCTCGACATCATTCTCAAAGGCCCCATCGGCAACTGAGGATTTCTTGGTGTGGGTCGACGCGCCGCCCAGCTCCTCAGCCGTGACATGCTCGTTGGTCACCGTCTTCACCACATCCGGGCCGGTGACGAACATGTAGGAGCTGTCTTTCACCATAAAGATGAAGTCCGTCATGGCGGGCGAGTAGACCGCACCGCCTGCACACGGCCCCATAATGACCGAGATCTGCGGGATCACACCCGAGCCGCGAATATTGCGCATAAACACGTCGCCGTAGCCCGCAAGACTGTCCACGCCCTCTTGAATCCGCGCGCCACCGGAATCGTTCAGGCCAATAACCGGAGCGCCGTTCTGCAGGGCCATGTCCATTATCTTGCAAATTTTCTGGGCATGGGTCGCCGAGACCGAGCCGCCCAAAACCGTAAAATCCTGACTGAAGACGTATACCATGCGGCCGTTGATTGTACCCCAACCGGTGACCACGCCATCACCTGCGGGTTTCTGGTTTTCCATTCCGAAATCGGTGCAGCGATGGGTAACGAACATATCAAACTCTTCAAAAGAGCCCTCGTCCAGCAAGAGCTCGATCCGCTCCCGCGCGGTCAATTTGCCCTTCGCATGCTGGCTGTCGATCCGCTTTTGACCTCCGCCCAGACGCGCATCCTCGCGCCGGTCGCCCAATTGTCCCAGAATGTCCTTCATCGCCGGCTCTCCGTCTCGTTCTTGCAGGCCCGTTTCGAGCGGGCATAACGCGCTTGGCTATCATATGAGAAGGAAAGATGCGAAAATTTGCAAATATATTCACAGCTTTCACTTGATAATTGCATAATTGCTAATTTCTTTTGGATGCCTAGCTGGAATTACGCTTTTTCTTTGAATAACGGGGCCAGCCTTCACGGAACCGTCGTGCCACCAGCGAGAACGCCCCGCGTCTTTTACCGACAGACGGTGTAACCCACTGCGCTCCGCGACCTCATGTCCCGCCTAAGAAAAGGAACTCTTCGGGCGTTTGCACAGCAGCCTGCGCGCAGGCGCGCTTGTCTTGTACACATGACCAGCGTAGGTCGACCCTATGTCCGATGCCGCGCCCCACCCCACCCTCAAGCCGTGTACGGGTCCGGCATGCTTTCTGGACCGCACGACACCACCACACCTGATTACGCTCGTTCTGGTCGCGGGGCTCGCCGCGATGTCGATGAACGTCTTTCTACCTTCGCTGCCAGGTATGGCGGCCTATTTCGGGACCGACTACGCAGTAATGCAGCTTTCGGTTTCCGCCTACCTGATGGCGGTTGCCGTGCTGCAATTGATAGTCGGGCCGCTAGCTGACCGTTTCGGCCGGCGCCGCGTTCTGCTCTGGTCTACGGGACTGTTCGCGGTGGCGACACTGGGCACACTCATGGCCCCTACGGCTGAACTCTTTCTGATTTTTCGGATGATGCAGGCCGTCGTGGCGGCCGGTTTGGTTCTGAGCCGAACCATTGTCCGCGATCTCTTCGATACGGACGAGGCCGCTTCGATGATCGGATATGTCACCATGGGGATGGCGCTGGTACCCCTGATTGCCCCTGGCCTTGGTGGGATGCTCGATCAGGCTTTCGGGTGGCGCGCGCCGTTTTCTCTCCTTCTGGTCTGTGCCATCGCGATGGTTGCGCTTCTATATTTCGACCTCGGAGAGACCGCCCGCCGCACCTCAGCAAGCTTTGCCGAGCAAATGCGCGACACACCAGAACTGCTGCGAGCACGCCGGTTCTGGGGCTATGTCGCCTGCGCGGCCTTCTGTTCCGGCGCGTTCTTCGCTTTCCTCGGCGGCGCCCCCTATCTTGGATCAGAACATTTTGGCCTCGCCCCGGGCGAGTTGGGCCTTTACCTGTCCACGCCCGCACTTGGTTACGTGGCAGGCAACTTCATAGCGGGTCGCTACTCCAAGCGGATCGGTGTGAACCGGATGATCTTCTGGGGGACCCTATTGACCACTGGCGGACTTGTTTTGTCGCTGGCGCTCTACGCGTGGGGTCTCCAACACCCGCTTACCTTCTTTGGCCTCGTCGCCTCTGTCGGGCTGGGCAACGGCATGGCTCTTCCCAACGCCAATGCCGGGCTGCTGTCAGTTCGCCCCCACCTTGCAGGGACGGCATCCGGCCTCGGTGGTGCTTTCATGATCGGCGGCGGCGCAGCGATGTCCGTGCTTGCGGGCCTTTTGCTGGGCCCAGACACAGGCCCTTACCCGCTGCAAGCCCTGATGATCGCAACCTCGGCCGCATCCATCGCAGCGATCCTCTACGTCATCAAGCGTGAGCGAACACTGGCCTCCCGTTAGTTTCCCACCTTCTGAGTTGCCCGGAGATTCAAGGGATGAGGGCACTCGCGCGATGGGGCCGCGCCCTCTTGCGACATAACTTTGCAAATCGTATCACCGTCTTAGCAAAGTTGGAAATTCGCTTATGCCCAGCCAGAAACTGTACGCCGGCGCAAAACTGCGCGAGACACGCACCGGGCTTGGCCTGACGCAGAAGGACTTTGCCAGCAAGCTTGGCGTCTCGCTGCCCTATCTCAATCAGATGGAGAATAACAACCGTCCGGTCTCAACAACGGTTCTGCTCTCCCTTGCCCAGGAATTCGGCTTTGATGTCACACAACTGAGCGCGGGCGAAAGCGAACGCATGGTGACAGACATGCGCGAGGCCCTGGCCGACCCGGTTTTTGACGGCAACGCCCCTCCCCTGGCAGACCTGCGACTTGCGGCATCCAACGCCCCGGCGCTGGCACATGCCTTCCTTCAGTTGCACCGCGCCTATCGCCAAACCCACGAGCGCCTTGCCTCGCTCGACGAGGCCTTGGGGCGCGAAGATGGCACATTACAGCCCTCAGCATGGGAGGAAGTGCGCGATTTCTTTCACTATTGCGACAATTATATAGATGCGGTGGATCGCGCGGCTGAACACACAGCGCAGCAGATCGACGGAGATCTGGAAAGCGGCATCCGCAAGCATCTAGCGCGACACGGGCTGGCGGTGCAATATGCCGATATCCCGGAGTTGCGGCTGTTCAACGCCATTTCGGGCGTTCTGACACTGTCGACGCGTGCCGCCCCGGAAACCCGACGCTTTCAGCTTCTTGTGCAGCTGGCGCTCGTGGCTCAGAACACCCTGATCGAAGCGACTCTCGATCTTGCACGCTTTCGCACCGATGAGGCCCGCGCCATCGCGAAGATCGGCCTTGCCAACTATTTCGCCGGGGCAGCGCTTCTGCCTTACGGGACGTTCCTTCAGGCGGCGAATGAGACCCGCCACGACCTGGAAAGGCTCGCGGATCGGTTCGGAGCTTCGATCGAACAGATCGCGCACAGGCTCTCTACCCTGCAGCGGCCCGGCGCAAAGGGTGTGCCCTTCTTTTTCGTACGGGTCGATCAGGCTGGCACTATCACCAAACGCCACTCCGCAACACGTCTGCAATTTGCAAGGTTCGGCGGGGCCTGCCCGCTCTGGAATGTTCATCAAGCCTTCGAGACACCAGGCCGCTTCCTGCGGCAACTGGCGGAGACGCCCGACGGCGTCCAGTACCTCTGTCTCGCGCGCGATGTATCAAAGTCCGGTGGTGCCTGGGGGGCGCCGACCCGTCGCTATGCAATCGGGCTTGGCGTAGAGGTTCGCCACGCAACATCGCTGGTCTATGCTGATGGGCTTGATCTGAGCCGTGGGTTTGAGCCGATTGGCATTTCCTGCCGAATTTGCGAGCGACGCAACTGTCACCAGCGCTCCGTTCCACCGCTGGAACGCCGTCTCAGCGTCGATCCGGGCACCCGCGGCGTGCTGCCCTACACTGTAGAAGACGTCTGAGTACAAAATGAAACCGCCCGATCCCAAGAGACCGGGCGGCGGTCATTCCGGCACCCCCACAAGTGCCGCCTATGGGTAGTCTATGCTTCTTAGGCCGTTTGCGCAGCCGAGATTATTGACCAGATCTCGTCTTTGAGGCGCATGCGCTGTCGGCGCAAGTCTTCCTCGGCCTCCTCCGAAATCGCTTCCACCCGTGTCTCCGCCCGATGCACGGCTCGATTGACCTCATGATATTCATCGAACAGCCGCGCGAAATGCGCGTCGCTGGTTTTCAGTGCAGACATCACTTCAACCTTGTCCGGAAATTCTTCAGCCAGTTCATGGGGCGTATTGGACATGTAACTCTCCCTTTCGCGTTTCGTGTCGACCCACAGTAGCCGCCAGCGGGTGCGGCTCCTTGATCCGAGTCAAATGCGCGAAAAAATCTCAGCTTTCATTCTAGCCCTTTGTTTCAGGCACTGCGGGCGTACGCGCACGTCTTCTGAGACGCGCTTCACGCCAGGACATAAAGGAAATCGCGCCGACGATCAGTCCTCCGCCGACGAGTACATAGGCGTCCACTGCCTCTCCAAAAACCACCGCACCCAGCGCCGTTGCCCAAACCAATTGCAGGAAGGTCACTGGCTGGGTCACCGTTAGCGGCGCGGCCTGGAAGGCCAATGTCATCGTGTAATGGCCTGCTGTCGCGAAACAAGCCACGCCAAAGAGCACGACCAGCTGAGCTGCGTCGACCGGCACCCAGACCGCAAAGGCAAATGGAGCCAACCCAAGCGAGACGACGATCGATAGCCCCGCAACCACGATCGCCGGGTCCGCACGCTCTGCGAGCTTCTTCGCCAGCAGGTAACTTCCCGCGAAGCTCAGCGCGGTGAAAATCATTGCAATATGGCCCGGGCTCAGCTCCCTAAACCCGGGGCGCAGAATAATCAGTGCGCCAAATAGCGCCACGCAAATAGCCGCGATCCGGCGCACCGCAAGCTTCTCGCCCATAAAGAGCGCAGCGCCCAGGGTCACATAGACCGGGCTGAGGTAGTTCATGGCTGTCACTTCGGCGATTGGGATCTGAGTCATCGCGAAGAACCATGCCATCACCCCACCCGTGTGAATCAGTCCGCGTGCGGTAAAGAGGCCGATTTCCATACGCGACAAGCGGAGGTCCATCAGCCGCCCCGCGATTGGGATTAGAAAGACGAGCCCTAAAACGTATCGTAGAAACGCCGACTGTGCTGCCGGGATCGCATTGCCGATCGATTTCACCAGCGCGGTGACTGCCACAAAGCAGAAACCGGTCACGATCATCCACAGGATACCGGAAACCGGTCTTGAAGCAGCGTCACTCATACAATGCCCCGTGCCATGGCGCGCGGGCTACGGCAACCCTTGCCAGAGAAGCTTTGCGGCTATCGCCCACATCGTCAGCGCAATAACACCGTCGAGAAGCTGCCATGACGCCGGTCGGGCAAAAAACGGAGCCAGCAATCGCGCTCCGTATCCCAGAAGACAGAAAAACAATGCGGAAGCGGTCGCGGCCCCAACCCCGAACCACGCCTCCGCGCCGGGAAACCCCCGTGACAGCGCCCCAAGCAGGATGACCGTATCCAGATAGACGTGCGGGTTGGCCCAAGTAAGCGCCAGACAGGTCAGCACCGCTGTGCGCAGAGTCTGCTCAGCACCGTTGGCAGCCTCTAATGCCGCGCCACCACGTAACGCGGCGCGCGCGTGCGTAATCCCATACCAGACCAATACAGCCGCACCGCCATAAAGCAGTACCGGCCCCACCTCGGGAAACCGCTCCTCTACCTTGGCGAAGCTCGTAACACCGAAGGAAATGAGCAGGCATTCCGATACGATGCAGGTCAGCACAACTGCAGTCACGTGGCTTTGCCGCAGCCCTTGCCGCAGCACAAAGGCGTTCTGTGCTCCGATTGCGAGGATGAGCTGCAAACTCACCGCGAAGCCTGCGCCCCAAGCTGTCCAGAAGGTGCCTGTCATAAGCCCTGACTAGAGCGCGCACGAAGGAGAGTATAGTCACCTCGATGACCGTTCACCCAATTCGCAGTCTGTCAGCCCTCGGGGATCAGGCCCGCCGCCGCCGGAGCCAGAGCTCCAGCGCCAAAAGATACGGCACGTAGAAAGCAAACACTTGAACTTGGTCGAAAATCCCGCGCAAGTCTGGCTGCGACCTGACCCCGCCGGTCAACAGGAACCACAACCCGTAATGAACCCGGAACATCCACGACGCCAGTGCCAGCACCACAAGTCGCAAGGCCCAGTCCCTATGCGCCGACCAGTCCTTCTCCCATGCGCGCAGGGTCAGCTTCAGCGCGGCGAGAAGCATTAACGCGCCGTAAAACGTAAACCCCACATCCATCAACTGCCCGCCGATGGTACCCACATGGGCGATGTACCACAAACCGCCAAAGGCGGTGACAAGGGAGGCCACAACGAGGCACCGGCCCATAAAGCGATGGACCTCCGGAGCCCGCCTTGAGACGCCCAGTGCGGCTTGTAGCGGCACCAGAAGCGTGATGACCGCCCCTGCAATCATATGCACCATAAGCGCATTGGTTGGCCCGGGCGCCTCAGGCCGCCAGAGATATGTTTCCTCTGACAAATCGCGCGTGAGACCGCGCCAGCCAAAACCCAAAGCGTAGATCACGAAAGGCAGTACCAGCAGACACAACACTGCAAGCCCGACGCGCTGTATGACACCGCTTCGTGTCACCCTGTCCCCTTCATGTTTGAATAAGTGCCTGGCTCTGTCGCTTGCCCTTGAGAGATAGCGCAAAGATCAAAGCGGCCAGACCACCAGAAGAACCGGGATTGAAACGGCGATGATGATGATCTCCAGCGGCAATCCCATCCGCCAATAATCCCCGAAAGAGTATCCGCCCGGACCAAGGATCAGCGTGTTGTTCTTGTGACCGATCGGGGTGAGGAACGCAGCGGACGCCGCGACCGCTACGGCCATCAGAAACGGGTCGGGCGACACGCCCAAGACCCGCGCCATTTCGATTGCCACGGGGGCGGCGACAATGGTGGTGGCGGTATTGTTGAGCACATCCGACAGCGTCATGGTCAGCACCATCAGCGCGGTCAGCACCGCCCAGGCCGGCCAGCCCTGCGTAAGGCCCAGAAGCCCGTTCGCCAGAAGCTGCGTGCCGCCAGACGCCTCCAGCGCCGCGCCAAGCGGGATCATGGACCCGAGCAGGACAACGACGGGCCATTCTATATGCGTGTAGAGCTCCGAGACAGACAGGATCTTCAGAAGGACATAGGCCATGGCCACGATCCCAAGCGCGACCGGCAAATACACAAGCCCGAGCGCCGCGGCCGCCACGGCGGCTGCAAAGATGCCGATCGCGAGCCACGTCTTGCTGTCCTGGGTCACTGCCGCACCCCGATCTGCCAGCGGCAGGACGCCGAGCCACTCGATCACGTCGTCCCGGCCTTCCTCGGGTGTGAGCAAGAGCAGGATGTCGCCCGACCGCAACGGGGTCTTCCGCACCTGCTTGGTCAGGCGCCTGCCTTCGCGCGCCACCCCCATCAGAACCGTGCGCTGCCGCCACGCAAGTCCAACGGACTGAGCGGACTTACCATTGACGCGGGAGCTGTCGGTCACCACGGCCTCGACATAGGTGACCCCGGAGCCAGCCTCCTGCAGGCTTTCAAGCCGTTTTGTGTCGGAGAAATCAAGCTTCGCGCCTGCGCGGAACTCTTCGAGCGCGTCCGGCCGCGCCTCAAGGACAAGCGCATCGCCCGCCTCAAGCGTAATGTACCGGGAGGCAAAGCGGCGCTTGTCATCGCGGATCACACCGAGAATGGCAACATCCGCCTTTTCCGCCTCGTCATACAGCGCGCCAAGGCGGGATCCGATGAGGGGGCTGTCCTCCGGGACTGTCAACTCGGCGATGTAATCGGCAAACTGTTCGAGGCCCTTCCCTGCACGCGCCTCGTCCTCGCGCACCGGGATCAGGCGCCAGCCGATCAGTGCAACGAAGGCGAGGCCTGCAACGGCCGCCGCCGCACCGACAGGTGCAAAATCGAACATCTTGAAAGGTTCGCCCAAAGCGTCGCTGCGGATTTCGGCGATGATGATGTTGGGCGGTGTGCCTATCAGCGTGACCATGCCCCCAAGGATGGTCGCGAAACTCAGCGGCATCAGCGTCAGGCCCGCGATCCGGCCCGCCTTGCGCGCTGTCGCGATATCCACCGGCATCAGAAGCGCAAGGGCGGCGACGTTGTTCATAAAGGCCGACAGCACCGCGCCGATCCCGCCCATGATCGAAATATGAGCCCCGATTGGGCGCGCTGGGTTCACAAGCGTTCGCGTGATCAGGAGCACAGCCCCCGACCGCACCAACCCTGCGGAGACCACCAATACCAGTGCAACAACGATCGTCGCGGGATGTCCAAACCCGGCAAAGGCCTGGCTTGAAGGGACAAGGCCCAGTACCACCGCCAGCAACAATGCCGAGAATGCCACGATGTCATAGCGGATGCGACCCCAGAGAAGCAGGCCGAAGACAGTACCGAATGAGGCGAAGAGCAGTATCTGATCCGAGGTCATGACGCAAAGCTAGTCCGCCACCGCGACCGATGGAATCCGGAATAGCAAATCACCGATCCGTTAATGACCAAAAGATGAGATTTTGGTCACGTTTTTTGTCCAATTCTTCATGTGCGTGTGATTGAGACTGTCGCTAGGGTCTCCCCAGCATTGGCCAATGCACTGCTTGCTTCATCACACCCAAGGAGACGAAGACGTGAAATCTTACCTGAAAGCCGCCGTCTTGGCGGCAGGATTGGCCGTGACTACAGCCCCTGCCTTTGCCGGAAACCAGCTTGCCGTGGCTATCGGCGGCTACGACACGGTGTCCTATCACACCAGTGAACCGACGATGGGCGAGGCCCGGTTCAACCATTTCCACAACGGCGCGATCTGGTATTTCGCCTCGGAAGAAAACCGGGATCTTTTTGCGGCGGATCCCACGCGCTACGCACCCGCCTATGACGGGTATTGCTCCTGGGCCGCCAGCCAGGGTTACAAGGCACCGGGCGACCCGAATGTCTGGGAGATCGTGGACAGTACGCTCTACGTGCAGGTTCATCCCCGCGCACAGGAACTTTGGCAGGCCGATATCCCCGCCCATATCGTGGCAGGCGACGAAAACTGGCCGCGCATCCATCCGTTTTAAGCCATGCAAGGCGTCGCCAAATGGCGGCGCCTCAACCCGTGATGCTCTGCCCGAACATCAACAAATGCGGGCCTTCTATCACGTGAAATTCGCGCTGGCCGTAGTCCTGATCGAAGGGGGCGCGCACCCGCGCAGGCGAGAGCGTATCGAGAAACGGTTTCAGCAGTGCAAAGAGCCGATCCACGTCCTCCACATCAAAATAGACGATATGCTGCGCGTTCTCGCTTTCGAGATCCATGTTTGGACCAGCCCGCAGGAGGCGCAAGGCGCCGCCCTCGCAAGAGAGGTAGGCGTAGTCCTGTTCCGGATCGCGGAACCCCGTCTCAAATCCCAACCCTTCATAAAAGCGGACGGAGGCCTCCATATCCTCGGTCAGCAGCATTGGCGTGACTTGGCGCACTTTCAGCATGGCATCTCCTTGCGGCTGGGGGCCTGTCTTGGGTATAGCACCCCGAAAGACAGCCAACCAAACGGAGTGCGCCCCATGGCCGGCCATTCAAAATGGGCAAATATCCAGCATCGCAAGGGCCGTCAGGACGCCGCGCGGTCGAAACTCTTTTCTAAGCTCGCCAAGGAAATCACCGTGGCGGCGAAGATGGGCGACCCGGACCCGGACAAAAACCCGCGCCTGCGGCTGGCGGTAAAGGAAGCGAAGTCCCAATCGGTCCCGAAGGATGTGATCGAACGCGCGATCAAGAAATCCATGGGCGGCGATGCGGAAAACTACGACGAGATCCGGTATGAAGGCTATGGCCCCGGCGGCGTTGCCGTGATCGTCGAGGCGATGACCGACAACCGCAACCGTACCGCCTCCACCGTACGATCAACATTCTCCAAGAATGGCGGGAATCTAGGCGAGACCGGTTCGGTCAGCTTCATGTTCGATCGCAAGGGGGAGATCGTCTATCCGGCCTCGGCCGGCGATGCGGATACGGTGATGATGGCCGCGATCGAAGCGGGGGCCGAAGACGTCGAGAGCTCCGAAGACGGCCACACGATCTGGTGCGAGGACACGGACCTGAACGAGGTGTCGAACGCGCTTGAGGCCGAGCTGGGCGAAAGCGAGGCGACCCGCCTGGTCTGGAAACCCCAGACCACAACCGAACTGGGTCTGGAAGAGATGCAGAAGCTGATGAAGCTGCTCGACGCGCTGGAAGATGACGACGACATCCAGAAAGTCACGGCGAATTTCGAGACCTCGGATGAGGTGATGGAGCAGCTTTGAACTCACTCAAAGCATTGATCGGCCCCCCGGCACAACGCCGGGGATTTCCAGTTTAAAGCGCTAGGACGAGGTCCCGCGCGGGGTCGCACGCGTTCTGGCTATCTGTTGAGCTGATAATTGGTCCGCATAAAGCGGAAAACGTACGTACAAACTACGCGCTGCGGGTCCGTCCTTCGCGGAAGCAGCAAACGCTTCGTCGATACCATTTACTGCTTGGTAGACTGAAGGCTTCAACGGCGATATGCCGAGTTCCAGTAACAGCCCCACGGCGACGGAGGACAAACTTGAAGTTTGCTATCATCGGAACGGGCGGCGTTGCGCTGGCAACCGCCGCGCTGCTTCACCAAAACGGCCACTCCGCAAGCCTGATTTCCCTCTCCGGCCTGGGTGGGCAAGCGCTCATCCCCGGCCAAGTCACCGCGGCCGGGGCAATCGAAGGGACTATACCCGTTGAACTTGCTGCATCTCCCGCCCGCGCTTTACAGCAGATCGACCATTTAATCATCGCGACCTCAGCAGATCGATATGTGTCAGTCATCGAGGCGATCCTCCCACATATTGAAGACCGGCATCAGATTTTGATCAGTGGCGAACTCAGCCAGTTCTCTGCGGTTCTGGAACAAGAGCTTCTTGCGCGCGGCAAGACGCCCAGCATTGTGTCGCTTGCAACGACTCTCGCAACGGGTCGACGTCGCGAGGGCCCAACAGTTCACGTTGGCTTGATCAGAGCCTCGGTCCTCGCGTTCTCGAAAACGCCTAGCTCCGCGCGAGGAGGTATCGACCACTGGAATGGTCTTCTGAACGGTGCTCTTGTTACGTGCGAAAGCGCGGCGCGTATTCTGTTGTCGAACCTGAACCCGATCGTTCATGCACCCAACGCATTGTGCAATTTCACGCGTATTGAGAAAGGCGAAGAGTGGAGCAACTACGGTGGCATAACCGCTGGTGTCGCCAACCTGCTGGAAACACTTGATGCTGAAAGGTTGGCAATCGGGCGTGCGCTTGGTGAAGACCTTGTGTCCTACACAGAGAATTTCACGCGCGCGAATGGTTTCGAGCCGCAAATGCCGCTGGATGAAATGGCCTCCGCCCTCCACCAGAAACGCGGTGGACTGCCAAAGGGCCCAACCGATCTCGCGACTAGGTACATTACAGAGGATGTGCCTTTCGGGCTTGTTGTGCTGGAAAAACTTGGGGCACTGGAACAAATTGCGACACCGGTCACGAGTTCTCTGATTTCGGTCTTCGAAGCAATTTATGACCGCAATTTCCGCGATGAAAATCCCTTCTTGCAGCAGCTTAATGTTACCATTAACCGCTGAAGTCCGCGTGCAAGAGTTGCAAATTGCTCGGCGCTTAAGCGCAAATGATGGCTCGTAATTTTCGGCGACCAACGTACGCGTGCCGTCGAGGTCGGTACCAGCGATCTCGTCCAGCATCTGCAGTCCAACAGACCGAGAACCAATGGTTTGTCCGAAGGACCCGTCCAGACCGATGCCAACGTTTTCTGGCAAGGATTCTCCGACCATTCCACTGGGAAGGCCAAACCTATCAAACGCGCCGAGATCGAGGGCAGTCCGCACAATGGCGAGAGCACGATCTATACACCCAGTATCCGCCCGCACGGGCGTCAAAGAAGTCCCATCTAAAAAAGCCCCACTCTCGGTTGCTTCTTCAAATGCGAGGTTTGCACCTGCTGCCAGGTCGTCAGATGCGGACTCAATTGGGCCTGTGAAGCTTATCAGTATGCCAACCTTGAGTTCGCTTCGGGCTGCCAAAAACTGCAAACCGGGCGGTCAGCAACAGGTTTTTTGAGCGATTTCCCGCTAAATCGGTGGCCCCAAGAGGATTTAGCCGGAGCGTATTTGCTTTTCCGGGAGGGGACGTGCGAAGAAATAGGGTAGATAGGTGGCTCTTGGGTCGAATGCCCGTCTATCGCCGTGTGTAGTTGGTTCTGGGGTTTGTTGAGTGGAAAGCAACTCGTTCGAAAAGCAAGAAGCGCTCGCTGCGATGAACTGGGAGAAGCGCCTGAAAAAGGCGAGAGCCCAGAGAGAAGCTGTTTTGCGCGAACGCGCGACCGAAGCACCCGTCTCCAACGGGCTACGACCAGTAAGTATCTTCGAATTGGCTGAGAAATTACGACCCGGGTCGAATACCAATACGATCCCGCCAAGAGCGAACAAACAATCTCTGCCATCGAAACACGACCCTGCGGCTCCGACTGACGCGAAACACGCCGCCGAAGCACCTGGCAATCCATTCTCGTCCGCTGCGCCCGAAGCGGCGCGCAAGCCGTTCAACACCCCCTCCGATCCGGTTTCGCCGGTCGATGCAAAACACCGTATTGGAGCGCCTGAAGACCTCTCCGCGCCTCTGCTAGCGCAAGGAAAAACAGGGTGCGATACCGAATTGAATCTGCAGCCTCGTCAACACGCGGTTACGCCACGCAGGGTCTGGAAACGTGGTGTCTATATCGGTCTGAGCTTTTGTGCCGGGATTGGTGTGGGTCTTGGACTCATGGCGTATCAGACCGGTTTCACCGCGGGTCTTCCGCGGGTTGCGGACAACGCACCGTCCGAGACGGCCACCCCCGCGACGGCATCTGACATGATAGTGCCCCCGACGCTTAATCTTGCCCCTGCGGTCGCCGAGGCCCGGGTACAGCGTGGCTCACTCGCTGAAACGCTTACGTCTGAGAAAGGCGCGGGCACGCATGTAGAGTTATCTGCCGAAGAGCCACTTGTAATAAGCGAATTGGATGTGGAAGCGTTTTTTCGCGGATTGCCGATTGCGAAGATCGCGCCTGAGCCTTCCAGTGAGCGATCTGCGGATTTGTTTCCACTGGCGGCTCTTGGCACACCTGTGTTGCTCGGCGCCCCTGACGCAGGCGAGCCGCCTCAAGCGGTCCTGCGCTTGTCTCGGTACCCGCTAGACAATGATGTTCAAACCCTACAGGCGGTCGCACAATCGCTGCCGTTTCCGCACCCAGCCCACGTCGAAGATGGGCCTGATCCGCACGAACAGGTTAGACCCGACGGCACTGCCACAGATGCTCTCGGCGGAGGGGAGTTTTTGAGTGGCAAGCAGCCGCAATACGAGCAGGGCGTTACACCGACGGCTTCCGCTCCCCCAAGGGCGCGTCCGGGCGTGCCGGCTGCCGTTATTGATGGGGCGGAAAATATGGCCACGTGGATTTTTGTAGCGGGCACAGCCCGGGCGGATGCAATCGCCTCTGCTCAAGGGGCTGTGAAAAAGTATAACATGCCGGTCCGGGCCGTGAACCGCGTGAATTACAGGATCTCGGAAAGCCAGGTTCGGTACTACGACGCATCGACCGCTATCGCAGCCAAGCATTTGGCCGCTGAAATCGGAGCAAGGGCTCGGGACTTTACGTCGTCAGGGATTGATCCTGCTGAAGGGACGCTGGAAATCTATCTCGCCGGAAAACCGATTGGGGGGCGCGCACGGTCGCCGAACAATCCGGTTGCCATGCTCGAAAGCGCTTTTTTCAAGTTGCGTAGCGGGATTCAGGAGTTCAGCGCCTTTGAGGAACCACTACGCAAGGTCCAGAATACTGGTCAACGCCTGCAAACTGAGCTTGTAGACGCGCTATTGGATCGATGACTGCCTGACTAGAAACACCACTGTGATGAGCGAAAGCTTTGGCGTCGAAACCCAACAGCGCGCAGCCTGTTTCAGGTTCAATGACCGGGGGGAGGCTATACGGCGATTGGGATGTAAGACCAAATGCTCGGCCCGAAAGTGATGAACTTTTTGCATACCCTCATCGGCGACCGCGCAGATCCTCCAGAAGTTGCCGAAGGGGGCAACTCGTACAGGAAGTGTCCAGCCTTCTGATCGCAAAACGAGCACTCGGGCACATCGGGCTGAGAACAGCCTAAGAAGCTGCTACCATCAGGAAATGCCCAACGCCCGCTTTGTCCGCATCGCCGACCTCTCGGTCACGCCGGCACTTAGTTTCCGCGGTTGGTCTTCGGCGATAAAACAGGCGTCCATTTACATCGGAAACACCAGTGGGATAACCAAACTCGCGACGATCCCGGTGCTGAGGTTCAGCGGGATGCCGACCTTCATAAAATCGGTGAAGCGGTAGCCGCCGGGGCCGTAGACGAGCATGTTCGTCTGGTAGCCGATGGGCGTCGCAAAGCTGGCCGAGGCCGCGATCATGACCGCCACGACCAGCGGGCGCGGATCGACGCCCAGCGCGGTCGCGAGGCCGATGGCGATGGGGGTGACCACGACCGCGACGGCATTGTTGGACACAAGCTCGGTCAGAACAGAGGTCAGCAGGTAGATCGCCCAGACGATCAGAAACGGGGGCAGCCCGCCAAGGGCCGGAGCGATCCAGTCAACAATCAGAGCGACGGCGCCGGAGGCCTCCAGCGCCGCTCCGACGGCAAGCATGGCGAAGATCAGCGCCAGAAGACGGCCTTCAATGAAGGAAAACGCCTCTTCCGCGTCGATACAGCGGGTCAGCAGCACCACCGCCACGGCGAGGATTGCACAGAGCAGGATCGGGGCCGCGCCGGTCGCGGCCAGCACCACGATCCCCGCCATAGCCGCCAACGCAATGGGTGCGTGGCTGCGACGGTAGGCGCGCTCCGAGGGCTGCGAGATATCGACGAGGCCCTGATCGGCAGCGAGGCGTTGAATATCCTCGGGGTTGCCTTCGAGCAGCAGCGTATCGCCCACACGAACCACCAGATCATCCAGCTGACGCCCGATATTCTGATTCCGCCGATGTGCGGCGATAGGATAGACGCCGTATCGGCGGCGCAGGCGCAATTGCCCGAGCGAGCGCCCCACGAGTCCACAGCCCGGTGTGATCAGAACCTCCACGGTCGCGGTGCGCACGGAGCTCAGCTTGTCGACACCCGGTTCGGTATCATCGACGTCGTCTGTCTGGCCCGCTGCGCCAGTTTCTACCGCTTTGTTCGACTGCAGACTGAGCAGTTCTGCCATCTCTGTGCGCAGCACGACACGATCGCCCGCCTCCAGTGCAACGTCGGCCATGTTCCGGCGCAGCGACAGGTCCCCGCGCAGCACGTCGATGAGCCGGACTCCGTCGCGGCGGAAAAGCTCGATCTCCTGCACTGGTCGGTCGATCAAGGCACTGCCCTCCGGGATCGCAACCTCGGTGAAGAATTTCATACGGGACTTGTTGGTCAGAAGCTCCGCCATGCTGTCTCGCGCGGGCAGCAGGTGTCTGGCAAAGACCGCGATATAGAACATGCCCCACGCCACCACAGCGAGGCCGACCGGCGTAATTTCAAAGAGCGAGAACGCCTCTTGGCCATTGGCGCGGGCGACGCCGTCCACCAGCAGGTTGGTGGAGGTGCCGATCAGCGTGAGCGTCCCCCCCATGATCGCTGCATAGCTGAGCGGAATCAGGATTTTCGAAGCACGGATGCCAAGCGACTTCGCCAATTGAACAAAGACCGGGATCATCACCACGACCACCGGCGTATTCGATACGAAGGCCGAAGCCAGCGCGACGAAGCTGAGGAGCACACCAAGCGCCACTTTGGGCCGGCCAGCCGCGCGGTCCTGCGCGAAGGATGTGAACCAGTCCAGCGCGCCGGTGCGTACCAGCGCCCCCATGACGATGAACATGGCTGCAATTGTCCAGGGCGCGGGGTTGGAGAACACGTCGAGCGCCGCATCATAGGGCAGCAGCCCCAGAACAAGCAGCAGCGCTGCTCCAGCGAGGGCAGTCACCTCAGCGGGATAAACCTCGCGGATGAAAAGCACGAACATGCCCAGCACCACGGCAAGCGCGGTTAGTGCCTCCTGTGTCGGGGTCAGGCCAAGATCAAGCATCGGGGCTCAGGCGTCCGGTCCATTGGTGTTCCAGGGTCGCAGTCTGATTTGGTCCGCGCGGCTTTGCAAGCGCGGCAAAACATTGATCAGGCGGGTCCGGCGGGTGTTAACCGCCCGCCCTGACGCACCATTTCCACCCGCGTGGCCGCCCCCGAGCGGTCGTCCGTCTCAACGTAGAGGCCGGCCAACGTCGCCTCTCCGAGCGCAGGTTGGAAACGCCCCTTGGACATTCCGGTCACAAAACGGCGCAGTGGCTCTGCCGTATCCATACCGATGACCGAGTTGTAATCCCCGCACATGCCAGCATCGGTCTGGTAAGCGGTCTCTCCGGGCAGGATTTGCACATCGCCCGTGGGAACATGGGTGTGGGTTCCAACAACGACACTGGCTTTGCCGGCACAGAAATGCCCCACAGCCATCTTCTCGGAGGTCGCCTCGCAATGAATGTCGATCAGGCTGGCATTCACAAGCCCGCCACGCGGATGCGTCCGTAGCAAAGCGTCAAGGGCAGAAAACGGATCCGAAAACGGACGTTTCATGAAGACCTGCCCAAGTATCTGGCCCACGAGAATTTTCCGTCCGCCCGGCGCGTCGTAGATGCGCGCACCTTTGCCCGGCGCCTCCTTCGCGTAATTTATCGGTCGCAGAATGCGTGGCTCGGTTTCGATGAACTGCAGCATATCGCGTTGATCGAATGCATGATCCCCCAGTGTGATGACATCCGCTCCGGCGGCCAGAAGCGCCTTGGCGTGATCGGGCGTAAGCCCGGCCCCGTTCGACGCGTTTTCACCGTTGACCACGACGAAGTCGAGCCGCCAGTCGCGGCGCAGGCGCGGCAGGTGTTCGGTGACAGCGGCCCGGCCCGCGCGGCCCATGACATCGCCCAGAAAAAGCAGTTTCATACTTCAGCCCTAGGCGCTTGCAAGGAAGGGTGCAAGCGCATCGGCCGTCTTCTGGGACGGTGCCCCCGCGGCCAGTAGCCGCCCCCGGGAGAATTCTACATCGAAGTAGACGGCCAGAGCAGAGTTTCGGCCTCGGTGACCAATGCGTCGAGGCGGGCATCCGTCTGCTCAGCCGGAAGTGACTTGGCCTCCTGCGCGGCGAAGGCAAAGCCCACCGCCCTCGTGGCGGGATCGGCCGCGCGCAGGCGCGACAGCGTCCTGTCGTAAAACCCCCCGCCATATCCCAGGCGGGTGCCGCGCGCATCGAAGGCCAGCATCGGCGCGACAAGGATGCGCGGCGTGACCGGATCGGGATCGGCCGGGACCTGAGCGCCAAAGGGGCCTTTGATCGTCTCCGCCTCGGGCGTCCAGCGGTGAAAGTGCAGCGGTTTTCCCTTACCCTCGACCACCGGCACGCAAACCGGGCGGCCCGCCCAGTGGAGCGCGGTCATAGCCGGGCGCGGGTCGATCTCGGAATGGATGGGCATGTATCCTGACACAGCGCCGTCCGGCATCGTGTCGATCAACGCCAATAGCCGATCGGTTGCGGCTTCCAGCGCTGGTCCCCCCAAACGGCGATCGCTCTCAAAGGCCAGTTTGCGGCGTTCTTTGGCACGGGCGCGGGCTTCGGCCTTGCTCACAACAATATCCAAGCGGCCAAACCCAGAAAGGCGAAAAAGCCCACCACGTCGGTTACTGTTGTCACGAAAGTGCCGGAGGCCAGCGCGGGGTCGATGCCGAGTTTCTCAAGACCCAATGGCACCAGTAGCCCCGCCAGCCCCGCGACGGCGAGGTTGATGACCATGGCCGCGGCAATGATAAGAGCGAGAACGGGCGTATCAAACCATAAGAAGCTGATTGCCCCCATGATAATCGCAAAAACGAACCCGTTGAGCAGGCTGGCCAGCACTTCTCTCCGCAGGATTCGCCAGGCGTTCGAGCCAGTAAGGTCCTTTGTGGCGATTGCGCGCACGGCGACCGTGAGGGATTGGGTGCCGGCATTGCCTCCCATCGAGGCTACAATCGGCATCAGAATGGCCAAGGCCACAACCTGAGCGATCACATCGTCAAAAAGCGAGATCACAAGCGACGCTAGAATGGCGGTCAGGAGGTTTACTCCGAGCCATGGAAAACGCTGTTTGGTGATTTCCCAGGTGGTGTCGGAGACGCTTTCGTCGCCCACACCGGCCAGACGCAGGATGTCTTCGTTGTATTCCTCGTCGAGCACGACCATGGCATCGTCAATCGTAATCACCCCGACAAGCCGGTCTTCTTCGTCCACAACAGGTGCGGAGATGAGGTGATACTGGTTGAATGCATAAGCAACTTCGGCCTCGTCCTGCATTACGGGGATCGTGCGGAAACTGTCTTCGGTGATATCGGCCAGCGCAGTCTGTCGGGGTGACCCTAGCAGACGACCGAGTGTCACATAGCCCGTCGGCCGCAGCCGCGGGTCGACAAGGATGACGTGATAAAACTGGTCAGGAAGGTCGTCATCAGCGCGGATATGGTCGATGGTCTGGCCCACGGTCCAATGCTCGGGCGCCATGACCAGCTCGCGCTGCATGAGGCGACCAGCCGAGGTTTCGGGGTATTGCAGCGATTGCTCAACCGCGACACGGTCCGGGGCCTCGAGCGCGTCGAGAATGGCATCCTGCTGCTCGGCATCGAGGTCTTCAACAAGGTCAACGACATCGTCGCTTTCCAGATCGCGCACAGCCTCGGCCAGAACCTCGGGCTCCAGCGCGGCGATCACATCCTCGCGCAGCCCTTCATCGAGTTCCGACAGGACCTCACCCAAGTCCTCTGACTGCCAGAGCGCCAGCACATCCTGTCGTTTAGCCGGGCCGATCTGTTCAAAAAGGTCGGCGATGTCGGCGGGGTGGAGCGGCTCCAGCAGCTCGGCAACCCGGGGGGCGTCCTGGGCTGCCAGCGCATCGTAGAGGCTTGAGACAAGATCGCGGTCGAGCGCGTATTCTACCTCCGTCTCTGCCTCCGGAAGGAGCTCGGGTTCCGACATGAACTGCCTCATTGCCTGCGCGTCGCGCGCAGCATAGGCGGGCGGTCGCGACGGGCCAACCCGAAAGGGAGGCGCATGATTTACAATTCTACAGGGCAGCGTCAGGGTAAGCCCATGGCAAAGACTTTGTTGTGCGCGCAGACGCTGGAAATTACCGGGAACCCGATGCGGGAGGGCTGGCAGGACACCTGTCGTCACGATCCGGCGGGCGCGGTGTTGCTGGAGGGCGGAAAGATTGCGGCCTTGGGGGACGCACAAGGGCTGGTGGCCAAGCATCCGGAGGCAGAGCGCATCGATCTGGGTGAGGCGCTCTTGTTGCCGGGATTTATCGATGCGCACGCGCATTATGCCCAGACTGGGATCATCGCAAGTTGGGGCAAACGGCTGATTGACTGGCTGAACGGATATACCTTTCCCGAGGAGCTTAAGTTTGGCGATCCGGTATACGCAGCAGAGGTGGCCGCGAGATACTTCGATCTGACGCTGTCCAACGGCACGACCACGGTGTGCAGCTATGGCACGGTGCACCCTGAAAGTGTGCACGCCTATTTCACCGAGGCGCAGCGGCGCGGGCTGCGGGCGCTTTGCGGAAAGACCTGCATGGATCGCAATGCGCCGGAGGGACTAAGGGACGATGCGCAGCGCGCCTTTGATGAGAGCGCGGCCCTGCTGGCGCGCTGGCACGGTGTGGATAGGTTGTCTTATGTGATCACACCAAGGTTTTCGCCCACATCTACGCGCGCGCAGCTCGAGGCGCTGGGGACCCTCTACACGACCTTTCCAGACTGTTTGATGCAGACGCATCTGAGCGAACAGACCGACGAGGTGGCCTGGGTGGCGGAGTTGTTCCCCGAGGCGCAGGATTATCTGGACACCTATGAGCGCGCCGGACTCCTCGGACCAACAGGGCTGTTCGGTCATGCGATTTATCTTACAGACCGCGAACGGGACAGGCTGGCCGAAGTCGGCGCAGCGCTGGTGCACTGCCCGACATCAAACACCTTCATCGGGTCAGGACTGTTCGACATGGGTGGACTGGCCGGCACGCATCGGATCGGGCTTGCCACCGACACTGGTGGCGGATCGAGTTTTTCGATGCTGCGGACGATGGCGGCGGCCTATGAGGTGGCACAGCTTGGCGGGCGGGCGCTGCATCCTTCTGAGCTTTTGTGGCTGGCCACGCGCGGGTCGGCCGAGGCACTGCATCTGGGCGACCAGATCGGGACATTGGCCATAGGGATGGAGGCCGATCTGGTGGCGCTCGATCTGGCCTCGACCCCTGCGATCGCGCAACGCACCGCGCGAGCCGAAGATATCTGGGAGGCGATCTTTCCCACGCTCATGATGGGGGACGACCGCGCCATCGCGGGAGTTTGGGTTGCCGGAGCGCGGGTGGTCTGACTGTCCGGAAAATACCGCCCCGGGAACGTGACTACCAAGAAGGGATCAGCAAGGCCGCGAAAGGGTCATGACCCAGAGACCGCCTGCGCGGGCCGTTCCGGCGGCAGTCGGATTGGGGCTGAACATCAGCTCGGCGTGCCCGGGCGAGTTAGTCCAGCTTGTCACAACCTGCGCTTCTGTTTGCTGGCCCCGGGCGATGGTCTCGGCCGCGTAACAGGCATCAAAGCCTGCCGCACGCATGCGGCGCAGCGGTGTGGAGCCGTCCGGCGCCTTGTGGTCAAAGTACCCTTTGGCGGCCATGTCCGCGGCATGTGCCCGCGCCGCTTCGGTCAGGGCAGCGGCTTCCGGCAAAGCGGGCAGGTTGCGGCCGCTGCGCGCGGCGTTGACCTGCACCAGAAGCGCGGGCGAGGCCGTTGCCTCGACCGTTCCTGTGCCTTGCGCGATTGTTTCAGCACACCCGGCCAGGACAGCCCCCATGAGCATCAAGGCAGCGGCGGTCAGTCTCATGCCATCACCCGGGCGAGCGCGCGGGTCTGATCCGCAACTAGGCGTGCCTCATTAACATTAGTCAGCGCGCCGCCCTCCACCACCAGACGCCCTTCCACCATTAGGTCCCGCACCCGAGCGGGCCCCGAAAGCACGAGGGCTGCAACCGGGTCCCAGGCCCCCGCGGCCTCCAGCCCAGAGACATCCCATACCGCCAGATCAGCGCGGAAACCGGGCGCGATCTGGCCAAGCTCCGTTGCTCTGCCCAGCACTTCCGCCCCGCCGAGGGTCGCGATCTCCAGCGTTTCGCGCGCAGCCATCGCATCGGCTCCGTTTTGAACGCGTTGGAGCAGCATCGACTGGCGCGCTTCAGCAATCAAAGACCCGGCATCGTTGGAGGCGGAGCCATCAACGCCCAGCGCTAGGGGTACGCCAGCATCCCGCATCGCCCGCACGGGGGCGATGCCAGAGCCAAGCCGGCAATTGGAGCAGGGGCAATGGGCCACACCCGTTTTTGTGCGCGCGAAGAGGTCGATCTCGGCCGCGTCGAGTTTAACGCAATGGGCGTGCCAGACATCCGCGCCGGTCCAGCCGAGGTCTTCGGCATACTGCCCCGGACGGCAACCGAACTGAGCAAGGCTGTAGGCGACATCCTCATCATTTTCCGCCAGATGAGTGTGCAACCGCACTCCTTTGTCGCGCGCGAGCAAAGCCGCGTCCCGCATCAGTTCGCGGCTCACCGAAAAAGGGGAGCACGGCGCAAGCCCCACCTGCACCATCGCGCCGGGGGACGGGTCGTGGAAGGCATCAACGACGCGGATGCAGTCGTCGAGGATCGCGGCTTCGTCTTCCACCAGACTGTCGGGCGGCAGGCCACCAGCGCTTTCGCCGATCGACATGGCCCCTCGCGTGGGATGAAATCTGACGCCAATCTCTTCTGCAGCCTCTATCGTATCCTCCAGCCGTGTACCGTTTGGAAAAAGATACAGGTGATCTGAAGACAGGGTACAGCCGGTGAGCGCGAGTTCCGCGAGGCCGACGGCTGTAGCGCTGCGAACATCTTCTGGCGTCATCCGAGCCCAGATCGGATAGAGTGTCTGCAACCACCCAAAAAGCAGCGCGTCCTGGGCCGAAGGCACTGTACGGGTGAGGGTCTGATAGAGATGATGGTGCGTGTTAATCAGACCAGGTGTAACGACGCACCCCTGCGCCGACAGAATTCTGCCGTCAGTCGACAACCCCTGCCCTACGGCTAAGATCGTACCGTCGCGAATAAGGATATCCGCGCCGACCAGTTCACGGCGCGCGGCGTCCATCGTGACCACCGTCCGCGCGTTCTGCAGAAGGCACTCGGTCACGGCACCTGCCGTAAGAAATCGAGTGCCGCAGCATGAATCTGCGGATTGGCAGCGGCCAAAGCGCGCCCGCCGGCGGCCACTGAACCACCTTCCCAGTTCGTGACCACCCCGCCAGCAGCCTCGATCACAGCGATGGGCGCACAAATGTCATAGGCTTGCAGCCCGGCCTCGATGACCAGATCTATCTGGCCGGTAGCCAGCAGTGCGTAGGCGTAGCAATCCATACCGTAGCGAGTAAGCTTGACCTTTTCTGCCACGGCTTCGAATGCGGTCCGTTCATCTGGTGTTCCCACCTCAGGAAAAGTGGTAAACAGAATCGCGTCTTCGAGCGTTTGCGTTGCACGCGTGGTCATCCTGCTTGGTCCTTGTGGCCCGTCTGCCACGGCCGTACCCAATCCACCTGCAAAACGTTCACCGATAAACGGCTGATCGATGATCCCAAGACGTGGGCCACTGGAATCGCTGAGCGCAATAAGCACACCCCAAGTGGGGGTGCCACTCAGATAGGCGCGGGTGCCATCGATTGGATCGAGAATCCAGGTCAGGCCACTAGTGCCGGGCTTTGCGCCAAATTCCTCCCCGAGAATAGCGTCGTCAGGCCGCAGGCTTTCTATCAGCTCGCGCATGGCCGCTTCTGCCTGCCGATCACCTTGTGTAACCGGGTCGAACCCATCGGCAATCTTGTTGTCAACATCGAGCGCCGAAGAGCGAAAATGTGCAAGTGTGACAGGCCGAGCCACATCGGCGAGCGCGTGGGCCACACTCCACAAGGCTTCTGCCTCCGGCAAAAGCGAGGGAGACGGCCCGGTGTCAGAACTCTGCATGCGGCGGCTCCGCCGATATGAGGAAAATTGGTGTCGCCGCGCTACCGAAGTGGCTGCGCGGCGCTAGAGACGTTTTTCAAACCGTGCGGGAAGACAGTCGAGATTAGGCCGCGTCGCTTAGGACACGAGCAAGATCAAAAAGACGACGGCGCTGCGTCTCAGGGATCGCATAGTAGGAACGCACGAGCTCAAGCGCTTCCTTGTCCGACAGGAGATCGCCCGGCAAGTCCGGCGATGTTGTCTCGGGAGTATCGTTGCCCAGGCCTTCAAAGAAAAAACTCGGCTGCACATTCATGGCAGCGCTGATTTCCCATAGCCGGGAGGCGCTGACCCGGTTCATACCAGTTTCGTATTTCTGAATCTGCTGAAATTTAATCCCGACGCGCTCGGCCAGTTGTTGCTGGGTCATACCCACCATCCAACGCCGATGACGCATCCGCTTTCCGACGTGAACATCGACAGGGTGTTTCATCGCAATCTCCTTTGCCTTCCCAACATCACAAGCAAATTTCGTACCAACTCGATGATGTCGAGGCGCTGACTGCTCGCGCCGGTTACATTAGATCACTAATCTCACACGAAAACCTAAGAGTCTTGTAAAGATCGCGCCAAATGGCAGATCAGCGCCCATAGCCGTGAGATTGTCCCCCAGAGCACTAAGTCTCCTTATGCGTGTCTATCATTTTGCATTGCATTTTGCAAATTTTCGCAAGTTGGAAATATGCACCAGAACAGAATTCGACAAATTAAACCGGCTTGCTGGCCAATTCCTGAAGGGCGCAATAGCGTACCAAAATACAGTAGCCACGCCACTCCAAACACAAGAATCACCTGAGCCAGACATGCGCGCATTTGTTTCCCATGACCTCTCCGCGCCGCCAGATTTTGCGGATATACCACTTCGTGATCCAGCCACCGGAGAGGTCCAAGTGCGGATCGCTGCCTGTGGACTGAACTTCGCTGACCTCTTGATGGCAAAAGGCGAATATCAAGAGAAACCTCCGCTGCCTGTCACACTTGGGCTGGAAGTTGCCGGCACAGTGGAAGCTGTCGGAGCCGGCGTAACCAGTCTTTCGAAAGGCCAACACGTCGCTGTCTACGGGGGACATGGCGGACTTGCAGAGTATGGGGTTTTTCCAGCTGTGCGATGTGTGCCGATGCCACATAGCATGGCATTTGCTGATGCCGCAGGATTTCAGATCGCCTATGGCACCTCCCATCTAGCCTTGTCACATACCGCACGGATGCAACCGGGCGAACGATTGCTAGTCCTTGGAGCTGCGGGTGGCGTCGGATTAACGGCAGTTGAAATAGGAAAAGTCATGGGCGCGGAGGTGATTGCCTGCGCGCGGGGCACCGAGAAGCTCGCTCAAGCCAAAGCGGCGGGTGCGGACCATTTGATCGACAGCGAAGCCGGCGACTTGCGCAACCAAGTGAAAGCGCTGGGAGGAGCAGACGTAGTCTATGATCCTGTCGGTGGCCCCGCCTTCGTGGAGGCCATGCGCGCCTGTAATCCCGAAGCACGTATACTTCTCATTGGTTTTGCGAGCGGCAAGTTGCCCGAGATCAAGCCCAACCACCTGCTCGTCAAGAACGTCTCGGTGCACGGCTTCTACTGGGGCGGCTTCCTGAAATTTAATGCTCCAGCCCTGACGAACAGTCTGTCCCAACTCTTTGACTGGCACACGGAAGGTCGCATCAAACCGCACATCAGCCACCAACTGCCCTTCGACCGCGTTCAGGAAGGACTTGAACTTCTCCGCACGCGCAAATCGACCGGCAAAGTCGTGATAACGATGGACTAGAGCGAACTGTACGCCTGCCGCAAACCAGCGATAAGATCGCGACTGACCGGGTCACTCGCAAGTCGGTTCGAGTACATGTTGATCTGTTTTGTTGGCAAAGCCGGTAGCTCGCCCTGGTGGGCCACCGGCTGTAAGTAAGACGGCACCATTCCTTCCATCATGGCATGCACTCCGAGATCAGCGGACACGCTAGCCTCGATCGTCCGGGTATTGTCGGCCTCCACTGCCATTTCCCAAGCTATGCCAGCCTGATCGAGTGCATCCTGAACCGAGCGGCGGAAGATACAATTGTGTTCAAACGCCAACCGAAGCGGGCGCTGTCGCCAGGCTGAACCATCCGGTGCCCCAACCCAGACAAGAGGCATTTCACAAAGTGTCTCGCCCCCGGCGTCCGGTTCATCCTCTGTTGTCAGGATCACAGCCGCTTCGCCCCGCGCAAACATCTGTTTGAGACGCATCGTGAAGGAGGATACGAGCTGCACTTTCACGCGTGGATACTCGGCATTGAATCTCTGCAACACCTTTGGAATCGCCGGGTAGACAATGTCATGGGGCACGCCAAGCACGATCTCTCCCTCAAAGGCATGATCGGTCATGCGTGCGTAAATCTCGTCGTTCAGGGACAACATCCGCCGCGCGTAGCCCAGAAGCTGCTCACCCGTTGCAGTCAACGCGATCCCGCGCCCGGATCGATCTAGCAGCGGCAAACCAAGTGCTTCTTCGAGCCGCTTGAGCTGCATGGAGACAGCCGATTGCGTAAGGTTCAGGACCCCCGCGGCTCGGGTCACGCCACCGTTCTCGGCCACAGCTACAAAGGAACGCAAAGCGGTCATGTCCAGATTGCGGGGCATTACATCACCAATCTTGATTTATATAATCACAATCATTCGTTTTTAAAATATATCATACGGTGCCATATCCATCAACAGAAAGAATGAAACAGCCCTGAGCCATCAAGAATCAGAAAGGATATCGTAGTGTTCAGCTCATCTCACGCAACTTCGTCGTTTGCCTTTTCTCGCTTGCGCGCCGCTCTGCCCCGTATCGGTGTCGAAACCCTCCTCCATCTGGACGCCCTGCGCCGTCAGCGTTCGGCCCTGAAAGAGCTCGACGCGCATCTTCTGCGCGACATTGGCGTGACCCGCGAAGAAGCAAACGCAGAGAGCCACCGCAGCTTATGGGACGTGCCCGCAACCTGGCGTTTGTAATCGTATGCGCAAAAATTTCACATATTAGATATAGATTTTTGCGCAAATGCCAAAAACAAATGAAAATCCGCCAATTTGGGTCGCTATCATGCCATTCAGACCCCTTGAAAAAGTTGGCAAACCCGCCAATATCTGACGCAATCGGGCCGCGCCATCGGTCCGTTCTTTTTCAAGGAGGGTTCTATGGCACAATATGACACGATCCGCACGGCTGGCGCAGGCGTGCGCACCGCGCAGATCGATGAGGGTCTGCGCGCCCATTTCAACAAGGTTTACGGCCTTATGTCCGTGGCGATGGTTCTGACCGGCGCCGTGGCATGGGGTGTGGGTACAAGCCCTGCCATGATCGCTGCGATCTTCGGATCTCCGGTGAAATGGCTGGTGATGTTTGCCCCGCTAATCATGGTCTTCGCCTTTGGCGCAATGATCAACAAACTGTCCGCCGCTGGCGCGCAGGTGTTCTTCTATGCCTTTGCAGCCGCGATGGGCCTGTCCATCAGCTGGATTTTCGCCGCATACACCGGGATCTCGATTGCGCAGACGTTCCTCGTCACAGCGATCGCGTTCGCAGGTCTAAGCCTTTACGGCTACACCACCAAGAAAGATCTCAGCGGCTGGGGTCGCTTCCTGATCATGGGTGTGATCGGCCTGATCGCAGCGTCGATCATCAACATCTTCCTTGGCTCGCCGGCAATCATGTTCGCCGTGTCCGTCCTTGGTGTGCTGATCTTCGCGGCTCTGACAGCCTATGACACGCAGCGGATCAAGTCCGAGTACATCCAGCATGCGCAGTATGGCGATCAGGAATGGTTGGCGAAATCGGCGATTATGGGCGCGCTGTCGCTCTACATCAACTTTATCAACATGTTTATGTTCTTGCTGCAGTTCCTCGGCAACCGAGAGTAATCAACGCAGAACAGGCACACGAAAAGGCCGGCGTATGCGCCGGCCTTTTTTTGTTTGTTGCCTCTGTCGTCAGAGACAGGAGAGTGCAACAGCATAGGATGACGACCCACGCCATGCTGGGCCCGACGGGGAACAGGCGCTTACCGTGTCGACCATGCTTTTGAGCGCTTCGGATTGATCGACAGCCCCACCGGCCCTGTCTGCATGGGCGACAAGGAAATCGTACCCGTCGTAGTTCACCTGCGTGACTACAAAGCTCTGGCCTCCGGCATCCAGTGCAATGCCCTTGCGCGACTTGCGTTCTTCCATGGACCGAACCGCAGCCTCGTTCTGAGAGACAGGCGTGTTGTTGCGGCGCATCTCAGCAGATGTGAACGAGAAGTTGGGTGCGGACCTTCTTGCGACAGACTGAGCTTGCTGCGCATCCCGTGCCTCTATCGCTGCAGTCGACGAGCCGACTGGATATTTGTCAAAACCCGTTGGGTTGGGCGAGCAAGCGCTAAGCGCCACTACAGGGACCAGTAAAAACAGCGGACGCATTTGATGTCTCCGGCTTTGGAATTTCCGGCGTTATCAAAGACCAAGATGGCGAGATCGCGGCTTTTTTGGGGGCGTCGTGGAATCTCACAAAGACCGTAACCTAGAGGTCACGCACCATCCGAACTGATTGGAATGGCAGGTTCGCGGGCCCAATCGGCACATGGACCTTCTCTGCGCCAGAAAAACCCATCGCCCGATAGAACGGAACAGCTGTCAGCGTCGATAGCACTTCGAGGGTTTCGATGCCGGTTGTCCTTGCGGAGTGACAGATATGCTCAATCAGGGCCCGCCCGAAGCCTCGGCGGGTCTGACGGTGATCAGTCACCACATGCCGGACGTGGCCGCGCAGCGGAACATAGGTTGACCCTTTCGGAGCTCCCCGTGTCCAACCTCCTGCGGCATGCATCGCTCCGCTTTCTTCCAGAACGAAATACGTTCCGCAGGTCACCAGCGCCGGTTGGGCACGGGAAATCAACGGCAATGCTGTTACCATAGTCGAGGGGGCGTAGTCGCTTTTCAGTAATTTGGGATAGCTGACCGAAAGCAGGCCATCGACGGGCTCGATATCCTGAATTGTAGCGGGGCGGATCGAAACGTTCATGCCCCAAGACATGGATCGATCCCCAAAAAAGGAAAGCCGCGCGTGTCGGCGCGGCCTTTTCATCGCGTCGGACTTGGCAGGTCTACTTGATCTTGCCTTCTTTGTATTCGACGTGCTTACGCGCAACCGGGTCGTATTTCTTGACGACCATTTTCTCGGTCATGGTGCGCGCGTTTTTTTTGGTCACATAAAAGTGGCCGGTATCCGCGGTGGAGTTCAGGCGGATCTTGATCGTGGTCGGCTTCGCCATGGTGTGAGCTCCTTGACGGGGTTACGGGCAAAGGGCGCCTTGGCCCTTCGGCAAACTTGAAGCCCGGCTTTTACCCGGCTGAAGCGGGCTGTCAACCGGGAAAGCGTGCGCAGGCGGGCCTGTAAGCCGGATTCTGTCCAGGGGTTACCCCCGTGGATGACCATTCCTCTAAGCGGCTCGTTACCGAGCACGCTTTAGCTGCCAACCCGGACCCCTGGGCTGAAGCGTCCCGGCGCTCGCGCGCCACGGGGTCCCTATTTGGCATTGCTCCCGGTGGGGCTTGCCGTGCCGGGACTGTTGCCAGCCCCGCGGTGGGCTCTTACCCCACCGTTTCATCCTTACCCCGGCACGCCGGGGCGGTTTCATTTCTGTGGCGCTTTCCGTCGGGTTTCCCCGCCCGGGCGTTACCCGGCACCGTTGCTTCTTGGAGTCCGGACTTTCCTCGACCTGACGGCCGCGGCCATCCAGCCCCCCTGCACATACGTGGAGCTAGACATTGGCCTCGCAAGCGTCAACGGGAAACCGCGCGGCGAGGTCAGAAGCAAGAGCCATATCAGCAGACGCGAGTGGACCGGTTGCGCCAGGCCGGAAGCGGGATCGAAACGCCGCGAGCCGGACGTCAAGGTCGACATCCGCGGTCACGCCAAAGGCCGTAAGATCAGCCACAAAACGCCCTTCGTCTACCGAAGCCACCTGCTGACTTTTGGGCCAGATGGCGAGACCTTGCTGCGCGAGGCGGCGCCAATCGAAACGCGCACCGGGATCGATCTTGCGCCCGGGCGCCATGTCCGAATGCCCAATAACCCCTTTGGACGCAATGCCCCAGCGCCCCGCGATCTCCGGCAGCAAGGTTTCGAGCGCTGCCATAAGGGGTTCGGAAAAGGGCGAGAACCCATCATTATCGAGCTCGATACCGATCGAATGGCTGTTTATGTCTGAAATTGCGCCCCACTTGCCAGCCCCTGCGTGCCACGCGCGCTTTTCCTCTGCAACGAACTGCATGATATCGCCATGCCGGGAAATCAGATAATGCGCGGAGACCTCTGCGGAGGGGTTGCAAAGCCAATCGCAGGCAGCCTTCGCATCCGTCATCGCGGTGTAGTGCAACACGATGAGCGACGGGATCGCATTCGCGCGCCTGTCTCCGAAATTCGGAGAGGGGCGCTGCGCGATCTCGGTCAGTTGCGCACCGCGAGACGGAACGGAGCCGGGTCCCAGCCACAGACAAACCCGTCTCCGTCGGGATCCATGCCGCGGCTATCGCGTTCAGGACCGCCCGAGTTCAGGAATGCCTGTTGGGCGTCGTTCGGACCGTTATAGCGTCCGCACGCGCGCGCAGCACGTTCCGGCGACCCGCCAGAGCGCCGATAGACGGCCTCGCCAACGCTATTAGATGTCGCAAGCGCGTAACGCACAATATCGTCGAAGCTGTCACCTCCAGGCCGGGCCGGGACCGCTTCAGGCTCGACGACTTGATAGAGCTCGCGTTGCGCCGCGATCCGGGCTGCGTCATCCTCGATACTGACGCGGCCCGATACAGCGCCAAAATCGTTTTCATCAGAGATCCCGGGACCCCGCGCCAAGAGGGATGTGCCAGCTAGCGGGGCCGCCCCGCTAGCAGCCGGCGCGCCTTGCTGGCTTTCCGCTTCATTGATCGCTCGCTCAGCAATCTCCGTAATGGGCGCCTCTCCCCCGGCTGGCAGAACGATCGAGTTGCCCGACGCGAGCGCCTGATCGCGCGCGCGGCGCTCGGCCTCGAATTGATCGTAATCTGTAAAGCCAACTCCGCGATCGTCTGGGGCCGATGCACAGGCGGCGACTAACAACGCCGCCGCAAGACACAATGGAAGTCGAAAATGTGTGATCATGCGCGAGACCCTACCACCAGCGCGCCGGCTTGGCCACAAATCCTGCGGCCTGCTCCAGTGCATAGGCTGTATTTAGCAAATCGCCCTCCTCCCACGGCCGACCGATAAGCTGCAAGCCCAGCGGCAGGCCTTGGTTATCCAACCCGGTAGGTACAGCAATGCCAGGGAGCCCGGCGAGGTTCACAGTCACAGTGAAGATATCGTTCAGATACATTTGAACCGGATCGGCATCCGACATCTCGCCCAGACCAAACGCCGCCGAAGGCGTCGCAGGTGTCAGAATCGCATCGATCCCATCGTTGAACACCGTCTCAAAGTCCTGTTTGATCAGTGTACGAACCTTGCGCGCGCGGTTGTAATAGGCATCGTAGAAACCCGCCGACAGCACATAGGTGCCAATCATGATACGGCGCTGGACCTCGTGCCCGAAGCCTTCAGCCCGGGTCTTCTCGTACATCTCGGTGATACCGTCACCCTGGCTCAGCTTGGCCCGGTGGCCGAAGCGTACGCCATCGTACCTCGCAAGGTTCGAAGACGCCTCGGCGGGTGCGATCACATAGTAGGCGGGCAGCGCGTATTTCGTATGCGGCAGGCTGATATCGCGGATCTCGGCGCCTGCGTCGCGCAGCATTTCGGTGCCTTGCGCCCAAAGTGCTTCGATCTCGTCCGGCATCCCGTCCATACGGTATTCTTTCGGAATCCCGATTACCTTGCCGCGGATATCGCCGGTGAGCATGGCCTCGAAATCCGGCACTGGCAGATCGGCCGAGGTGCTGTCTTTCGGGTCATGACCTGCCATCGCGCCAAGCATGATCGCCGCATCGCGAACGTCCTTTGTCATCGGCCCGGCCTGATCGAGCGAGGAGGCGAACGCAACGATCCCCCAGCGCGAGCAGCGCCCATAGGTTGGTTTAAGGCCGGTGATGCCCACAAACGCCGCCGGTTGACGGATCGAACCACCCGTGTCGGTTCCGGTGGCGGCAAGGCAAAGATCTGCTGCCACGGCTGAGGCTGACCCGCCCGAGGACCCACCTGGTGTCAGCGCTGTGTCTTCATTGCCGCGCCGCCAAGGGTTAACCGCATTGCCGTAGACCGAGGTCTCGTTCGAGGAGCCCATGGCGAACTCATCCATGTTGAGCTTGCCCAACATCACAGACCCGGCGTCGAACAGGTTTGTCGTAACGCTGGATTCGTACTCGGGCTTGAAGCCTTCGAGGATGCCGGAGGCCGCTTGGCTCGGCACGCCCTTGGTGCAGAACAGGTCCTTGATGCCGAGCGGGATGCCGGTCATTGACGCCCCCTCGCCCGCCGCGATGCGTGCGTCAGCGGCTTTGGCTTGTTCCAGCGCGATCTCAGGGGTTTTGTGGACAAAGGCACCCAATGCGTCGGCTGCTTCGATCTCTGAAAGGCACGCCTCGGTCAGATCAACTGATGTGGTTTCCCCCGATTTCAGCGCGTCCCGCGCTTCTGAGATTTTAAGTCTATTCAGCTCGCTCATCGCGCTTACTCCACCACTTTCGGCACGGCGAAGAAACCTTCGCGCGCATCAGGAGCGTTGGACAGAACCTTATCCTGCTGATCACCATCGGTAATGACATCCTCGCGGCGCTTCAGGCGCATCGGTGTGACAGAGGTCATTGGTTCCACATCGTCCACATCGACCTCGCCGAGTTGCTCGATGAAGCCAAGAATGTCGTTGAATTCATGGGCGAGCGCGGGGAGCGCATCGTCTTCAACCTTGATCCGGGCGAGCTTCGCGACGCGGCGCGCGGTCTCGATATCGATGGACATTAGTGTGGCTCCGTTTCGGGCGCGAATTTTCGTCCCGGCGGGTTTACCCCTGTGCTGCGGCGCCCGCAAGACGGTCTGCGAGCCTATGGCGGCGATACACCTCGATCATCCAGCCGAGCATGATCCCATTCAGACTGTGCCACAGGAAATGAGTGCCAAGCGGGAGGGCATCGCAGAGCGGTTCGTCGATGGAGCGGAACGTCAGCGAGACCACCAGAATTCCCGCTCCGATTGCAAGCCCGCGGGCGGTTTCGGGTGCGCGATGGCGTAGCAGAACTGCGTAGGTCGCAATGAGCAAAGGTAGCGGCCAATAGAAAGATGAGATGGTGAAGAAAGGCAAAGCCTCAAAGAGCCGCGTCAAAAGGGCCGAGTACGGCAGGTAGCCCAGCGTCAGAAGAAACGCTCCCCAAAGCGGAAGGTTCCAGAAGTAACGGTTGGCGGCGAAGATGTAGAGTAGCGAGAATCCGACGATCGGCACCACATCCGCAATCGCAGCCCAGACCTGGGCGTGCGTGTGAAACAGGTAACTGCCGACACCGATAGCCGCAAGCATAGCGCAGAGCGCAACCGCGATTGGTAAGTTCTGACCGCGAACGCGCGTCCACATGAAGTAGGCGGCGATGACGAAGGCCGCGTTTGTGACCGCATTGAACGGTTCGGCCCAGTAACTGGGATCAACCCGCTCGCAGTATCCGTCGATCTGGCGCAGCAGGCCGTCCATTTATATCTCCGCTCGTTCGTCGGAGCACAGCTAGAGCCGCGTAGCACAGCGAACAGCCCGCCAGTGTATTTTTATACTGTCAGGGCATGGTTAGCGCGCCAGTGATGGTGTTTTCCATCTGCCCGGTTTCGCGGTTGGTCAGATTCGAAAAGCTGCCGCCTCCTGCAAGACCCGCCGCATCCCCCGAGGCCGCTATGACAGACCATTGTCCGGATAGAGCACCATTGGCTTCCATACCCGTAACCTGCCAGTCCGTGACAACTGCAACGGAATCCTCACGGGCAAAAACACAATGCCCGGTGCCGGAGGCGGACATGCCTTTTATTTCGATTGACCCAAAGCACTTGCCCGGCAAACCCGACATCGGACTGTTCGGATCGGTGGTTGTGAGAGGCTCGTACATGCCGACAGAGTGCATCACGACATGTCCCTCGCCCAGAACTATGATCTCGTTTTCTGACTGTCCCGTGCCGGTGCCGGAGCCATCAAAAACCTGTCCCGCATGCGCTGCACCGCAAGCTATGAGAACGCTGAAAATCGATGCAAATTGTTTCATAACGATGTGACCTCCAAAAAATGAACCGAAAATCGCTCAAGGCATTCTCGGCATAGCATGTCACTCGTCCCTACCAAAAAGGATTTCCGGCTTGCCGAGCTTTAGCACTCGGCGCGCTTGACCGGCCTCGCGACAGCCGTCACGCTGCCGACAACGGGAGGACGCTACATGAAGATCACATGGATGGGACATGCGAGCTTTCGCATAGAAATCGGAGATCAGCTTCTACTGATTGACCCATGGGTTACGGGGAACCCGGTGTTCCCGGAAGGTCAACGCGACGCGGCCATATCCGGGGCAACGCATATCCTGATCACCCACGGGCACGGCGATCATACGGCGGATGCCGTGGCGTTGTCTAAAGAACTCGGCGCACCGATCGTTGGCATCTATGACCTGATGACCTACTGGGCCGAAGCTGAAGGCGTGGAGGTTGTCGGTTTCAACAAGGGCGGCACAGTAATGTTGGGCGACGTGGCTGTAACGATGGTGAATGCTGTGCACTCGTCCTCCCTCGGGACGGATCATGGCCCTATGTATTCTGGGGCTGAGGCCGGGTTCATGATCAAAGGCGAGGATAAGACGATTTATGTCTCGGGCGACACCGATGTGATGGCGGACATGAAGATCTTCAACGACCTGCATCAACCCGAGATCGGCATTCTCTGCGCGGGTGGTCATTTCACTATGGATATGGCGCGCGCGGCCTACGCAGCGCGAACCTTCTTCGATTTCCAGACCGTGATCCCCTGCCATTACAAGACCTTCCCTATGCTGGAGCAGTCGGCGGATGCTCTGCGTGACGGCTTGCCCGGGGTCGATGTTCGCACACCAGAGGTAATGGAGACGATCGAGCTTTAGAATAGCGCTATAACGCGTGCCGACGGCTTGCATACCGATGGGCGACCAAGTGCTCCGAGGCGCTCACTGAACGCGGCGTTCTGCAAAGAAATTCCGTAGAAGACTTTCGGCCTCCGCAGCGGCGAGCCCGTCATAGACCTCGGGCACATGGTGCGACTGCGGGTGAGAGAAGACGCGGGCGCCGTGAGCAACACCGCCGGATTTCGGATCGGCAGCGCCATAGTAAAGCCGTGCGATCCGCGCGTTGGAAATCGCCGCTGCGCACATCGCACAAGGCTCCAGTGTCACATAAAGTGCTGCACCGGGCAGCCGCTCGGAGCGGAGCGATGCACACGCCATACGCAGCGCAAGGATTTCTGCGTGGGCGGTAGGGTCGTGAAGTTCACGTGTCCGATTACCCGCGCGCGCCAGTTCGACACCGTCAGCACCGATTACAACCGCGCCAACTGGCACTTCACCCCGCGTGGCGGCGGCGTGGGCCTCGGCTAAGGCGACGTCCATGAAGCTACGAAAAGGGCTCATGCCCCGTGGTTGCGCGGACGCGCCGGCGATGCAAGGGGTTTTCGGGCTGCGGTTGCCGGGCTATGGCGGGGCATGACCGAGCAAAACTCTCCCGAAGACCGTATCGCAAAATACCTTTCCCGCGCGGGCGTTGCCTCCCGGCGCGACGCAGAGCGCATGATTGCCGAGGGCCGCGTGCGGGTGAACGGCAAGCTCCTCGACACCCCTGCTTTCAAAGTTGGTGAAATGGACAAGGTTGAGGTGGATGGGGCCGAAGTGACACTGCCCGAGGTCCCGCGCTTGTGGCGCTATCACAAACCCCCGGGGCTGGTGACCACCGCGCGGGACGAAAAGGGGCGCGAGACCGTGTTTGACGCCCTGCCCGAGGATCTCCCCCGTGTAATGTCGGTAGGGAGGCTCGACCTGAACTCCGAAGGACTTCTGCTTTTGACCACCGATGGCGGGATCAAGCGGCGGCTCGAACTGCCGACAACGGGCTGGTTGCGGAAATACCGCGTCCGCGTAAAGGGCACACCTGCCGATAGCGATCTTGCCCCTTTACGGGCTGGGATCACGATTGATGGCGAGCGATTCCAGCCCATGGAGGTGCGTCTCGACCGGCAACAAGGCGCGAACGCGTGGCTCACCGTTGGGTTGCGCGAAGGCAAGAACCGCGAAATTCGCCGCGCTATGGATGTGATCGGTCTGACCGTAAACCGGCTGATCCGGGTCGGCTATGGGCCTTTTCGGCTCGGCGAATTGAAGCCGGGGGAGGTTGCTGAAGTGAAAGGCAAGGTTCTGCGCGAGCAACTGGGCTTGGACACAAGTGAGGGCCGACCGGCGCCACCCGCCGCGACAAAACGTAGGCGCAAGGCGCCGAGCAAGCGCCGCAGGACCAGCTAAACCCAGTCGCCTAGAGAGAAATTCTGTCGCCTGAGCATCGTGAAATCGCGCAAATCTGTGCTTATATGCGGCATACAGGTCTGAACGGGCTATGCGCCGCTCACGCCCGTGACTAGAGTGTGACCGGACAAACAGGGGGCAATAATGTCGAACGGCGGTCTCGGGATGCTGGGCTTTCTGCTGCTGGCGGGTTTGATCCTCTATGTTGGATTTGGCGGGGGTCTCGCATGAGCCAACGCTTTGGCGGGAAATATAGCCCCGGTGGTTCAAGCACGGCTCCGGGTGATACGACGGCAAGACCGATTGTCAGTGCCCGGCGCACTCGGTTAGGCGCACGGTCGAACGCGATGTTTGTGCTACCGCTTCCCTTGGCTGTTTCGGCCTTTACCAAGGATGCGAGTGGCTTGGCGCTTTCGCTCGCTGCGTTGGGCGTGATGCTGGCGGGCGCATACCTGCTGCGCGAGGGGCTCAAGGCAGAAGAAGCTTATGACGCCCGCAATGTTGCGAAGCGCCCGGCAATCCCGCGGAAGATTTTTGCCGCCGATCTGGTCGGCTTGGGGATCGGGCTTGCCGCGTTTGCCAATGGCACAGGCGTGATCGGAGCGGTCGCATTGGGGCTTGTTGGCGTTGCACTGCATCTGGTGGCCTTCGGCTTAGACCCGCTGAAAGATAAGGGCGCAGAAGGGGTTGATGACTATCAGGCCGCGCGCGTGGCACGCGTTGTAGACGAAGCAGAAAACTACCTGTCAGAGATGTCCGATGCGATCCTGCGGGCGCGCGAGCGCCCTTTGGAGCTTGCAGTAGAACAATTCAAAGCCTCCGCCCGGGCTCTGTGCCGGCAGGTGGAAGACGATCCGCGCGATCTGACCGCAGCACGAAAATACTTGGGCGTATATTTGATGGGCGCGCGCGACGCGACTGTGAAGTTTGCGGATTTTTACGCACAGAGCCGCAGTGCCGAAGCACGCGCGGATTACCTTGCGCTGCTCAAGGATCTCGAGACGAATTTCGCGGCGCGGCGGGAGGCATTGCTGTTAGATGACCGCACGGATCTAGATGTAGAGATTGAAGTACTGCGCGACCGGCTGGCGCAAGAAGGCATTAAAACCAAAGTTTGAGTGAGCCAAGGGAGAGACCTGATGTCCGAAAATGTACGCAGCAAAGCGGAGGCGGCCCTGAAAGAGGTGGAAGCAGTCACCTTGAGTGTCCTTCCCGAACCGGAGCAGTCACTCATTCCCCTTGAGGACGCCAAACCGCCGCTCGCTGAGAGCATTCGCAAAGCGATGGGCGAGATCGATATGGACGATACCCAGTCAATCGTGCGTTTCGGGTCCGGGGCGCAAGCCGAGCTGCAAGAGATCAGCCAGGCGATGCTGGCAGATGTGCGAAATAAGGATGTCGGACCCGCGGGCGACAGTCTGCGCGATATCGTGTCGACTATCCGCGGCTTTTCGGTTGATGAGCTTGATGTACGCCGCAAGCAAAGCTGGTGGGAAAAGCTGATGGGCAAGGCCGCCCCGATGGCGCAATTCGTTGCGAAGTATGAAGAAGTTAAGGATCAGATCGACAAGATCACGGGTAATCTTCTGAACCATGAGCACACGCTTCTGAAAGACATCAAATCGCTCGACAAGCTCTATGAGAAAACGCTGGACTTCTATGACGAGCTTGCAGTCTACATCGCCGCGGGGCACGCCAAGATCGAACAGCTCGACACTGAAACGATCCCTGCCAAAGTGGCCGAAGTGGACGCCGCCGCGGAAGAACAGCAAGTAATGGTCGCTCAGGAGTTGCGCGACCTTCGGGCCGCTCGGGATGATCTGGAACGCCGTGTACACGACCTGCGTCTCACCCGGCAGGTCACAATGCAGTCCCTTCCCTCGATCCGCCTGGTGCAGGAAAATGACAAGAGCCTCGTGACAAAGATCAACTCAACACTCGTGAATACAGTCCCTCTGTGGGAGACCCAGCTTGCGCAGGCAGTGACGATCCAGAGGTCACGAGAGGCAGCAGAGGCAGTGAAAGATGCCTCCGATCTGACCAATGAATTGCTGACAGCGAATGCCAAGAACCTGCGGGAGAGCAACAAGATCGTCCGCGAAGAAATGGAACGCGGGGTCTTCGACATCGAGGCGGTCAAGGCCGCAAATGCCGAATTGGTCGCTACAATCGAGGAAAGCCTGCAGATCGCGGATGAAGGCAAATCCAAACGTGCCGCTGCAGAAGAAGAACTCAAGATCATGGAGGCCGAATTGCGCGAAGCGCTTGCGGCTGCGAAGTCCCGTGCGCCTGCGGTAACGGAGGCCGGTTCAGCCTGATGCGCAGGGCCACGCGGCATAGCGCGTGGCGCGCCTGGACGTTTGCAACTTTGGCGGCAGGCGTACTGGTGGCCTGCGATCTGGCGACAGCGACCGGACCGCGGCAAAGTCCGCTGCCTGAGCCGCGGACCGCACCGCCAGCCACCTCGCGAGCCTCTGCCGATCTTGCCCGGTACTACACTCGACTGGAGCAACGGCAGGTCGCGCAAGGCTTGTTGCGCACTGATGGCGGCGGAGTGGATACGCCATTCGACGCCCGCGACCTCGCGCGCAATTTTGAGCGTATCGCGCTTTTTGACGAATACACTTTGCTGGGCGGCAGGTTCGTCGCACAACAAAATGAAAGCCGGTTGCGGCGTTGGGAAACCCCGATCCGCGTGCAACCCTACTTCGGGGACAGTGTACCGCTTGAGCAACGCGCGTCTGCCACGCAAGAACTAACTGCCTATGTCGAGCGACTCGCGGGTATTACGGGCGCGCGCATGGACATGGCAACGACCTCCGCGAACTTCCATGTGCTCTTTTTAAATGTTGATGAGATGGCCGCCTCCGAAGAGTTAATCCGATCGCTGGTTCCGAACGTCGGACAAAATACGATTGACTTCATCACGAAGATGCCGCGCTACACGATGTGTTCGGTCAATGCGTTTTCCGAAAATGATCGCTACGTCTCTGCGCTTGTCGTTATCCGAGCCGAGCACCCGCCGCTACTGCGCCGGTCCTGTATTCATGAAGAGATCGCGCAAGGTCTTGGCCTTGCCAATGATAGCCCCACTGCACGCCCTTCGATCTTTAATGATGACGACGAGTTCGCACTACTGACCGCACAGGACGAATTGATGCTGAAGATGTTGTACGACCGTCGTTTGACACCCGGAATGACCCCGGCGCAGGCACGCCCGACCGTGGCCCGGCTCGCGGCCGAGTTACTGGGCGAGACGAGTTGACCGAAAGGATAAAGCCATGAATATTTTTGATTTCCTCTCCGGCCAGTTCATCGACGTAATCCATTGGGTCGATGACAGTCGCAACACAATGGTCTGGCGGTTCGAGCGGCAAGGCCACGAAATCAAATATGGCGCCAAGCTGACGGTGCGCGAGGGACAGTCGGCGGTGTTTGTGCATGAGGGGCAGTTGGCCGATGTCTTCACACCCGGTCTCTATATGCTCGAAACGAACAATATGCCGATCATGACCAGCCTTCAGCACTGGGATCATGGGTTCCGCTCGCCTTTCAAATCCGAGATTTATTTCGTCAACACGACGCGGTTCAACGACCTGAAGTGGGGCACGAAGAACCCGATCATGCTGCGCGATCCAGAGTTTGGACCAACGCGCATCCGGGCGTTCGGCACCTACAGTGTGCGTGTGACAGATCCTGCGCGATTCCTGACTGAGATCGTGGGCACGGATGGCGAGTTTACGTCGGATGAGATCACCTTCCAGATCCGCAACATCATCGTGCAGGAGTTCAGCCGTGCGATTGCAGGGTCCGGGATCCCGGTGCTCGACATGGCGGCCAACACGCGCGAGTTAGGCAAGCTGGTGGCGGAGGCAATCTCGCCCCAGATCGCGGAATATGGGATGACCGTCCCGGAGCTTTACATCGAAAACATCTCGCTGCCCCCGGCGGTTGAAGCAGCGCTCGACAAACGTACCTCGGTCGGGATTGCAGGCGATCTGAACCGCTACACGCAATACTCCGCAGCCGAAGCAATGACCGAAGCCGCCCGTTCGGGCGGAGACAGCGGCATGGGCGCTGGCATCGGCGCCGGGATGGGCATGGCGATGGGTGCGCAGATGGCAGCAGGTCCGTGGGGCGCGCGTCCGACCGCCGCCGCAGCTCCGATGGCGCCACCCCCTCCACCGGTGGAGCATGTCTGGCACATTGCGGAAGCCGGACAGACCAAAGGTCCTTTTTCCAAGGCTGATATGGGACGGATGGCGGCAGAAGGCGGGCTGGGCCGTCAGACCCATGTGTGGACGCCCGGACAGGACGGCTGGATGCGGGCCGAGGACGTGCAGGAACTGGCACAGCTTTTCACCGTGCTGCCCCCGCCTCCGCCGCCGGCTGACTGAGGTTTGACATGATCGACCCCGCTCCGTCCCCTGCACCGGCGGTCGAGGAACATCGCTTTCCCTGCAACGCGTGCGGGGCTGATTTTCGGTATGATCCCGGTGGCGACCAAATGGTCTGTGACCATTGCGGAAACACCCAGCCGTTGGAGATAGCCGGCCCTTGGGCCGCACAAAACGCCCTGCGCGAGATCGATTATCTCGAGGCGCTGCGCGACGGGGGCGCAAGCGGCGCGGAAGAAGAGGTCACGCGCGTGCTCTCCTGCCCGAACTGCGGGGCGCAAACCGAGTTTCAGCCGGAAGTCCATGCCAAGGAATGCCCGTTCTGCGCCACTCCCGTCGTCACAGACACAGGCGAGCACCGGCATATAAAACCTGCGGCAGTGATACCCTTCGCCTTGTCAGAAGAGGCTGCGAAGAAAGCCATGACGGACTGGCTTGGACGGCGTTGGTTTGCGCCGTCTGGGTTGCAGAAATACGCCCGGAAGGGTCGCCGAATGAATGGGATTTATGTGCCCTACTGGACTTATGACGCCCGAACAGCGAGCCGCTACCGCGGTCAACGCGGCACGATCTACTACGTCACCGGCAGCCGCATTGTTAACGGAAAGCGCGTGACTACCCGCGAAGCACGGGTGCGATGGAGTCCGGCCTCCGGCCGGGTGGCGCGTGCTTTTGACGATGTGCTGGTTCTGGCCACGCGTAGTCTGCCCAAGCGCTTTACCGATGCGCTCGCGCCGTGGGACCTGTCAGACCTGATCCCTTACACGCCTGAGCCTTTGGCGGGCTTTCGAGCCGAAGGCTACACTGTGCCTCTCGAAGACGGAATGGCAGAAGCACGCGCCTATATGGATCGGGTGATCGCGCGGGACGTCCGCATGGACATCGGAGGCGACCGGCAGCGGATCGACGAGCTACAGACGCAGATCTCGGGCGTAACTTTCAAGCATATTCTGCTACCGGTCTGGGTGGCCGCCTATCGCTACGGCGGCAAGAGCTACCGGTTCGTCGTCAACGGACAGGATGGCAAGGTCGCAGGCGAGAGACCCTACTCGGCATTCAAAATCGCACTGGCGGTGATTGTCGCGATGATTGTAGGTGCTGCGGTGGCCTATCTGACAGGGCAACAACCCTGATCGCAAGGAAGTCATAAATCATGATCTGGAAACTTGGACCGATCTGGACAATGGTCGTGCAAACATCTGCAAGGGGCACATAACTATGATCATCTGCGCGGGCGAAGCCCTGATTGATATGTTGCCGCGCGAAGTAGGGACTGACACTGCTTTTCTCCCGGTGGCCGGGGGGTCGGTTTTTAGCACTGCCATTGCCCTCGGACGGTTAAGTGCCGAGGTGGGCATGATCACGGGACTATCGCGAGACCTCTTCGGTGACATCTTGCTGAGCGGACTTGTCGGTAGCGGCGTAGACGCAAGCGAAGTCCTGTTCTTTGACCGCCCCACAACTCTGGCCTTCGTGACATTAATTGACGGACAGGCGCGCTATGCGTTCTACGACGAGAACACTGCAGGACGGATGCTACAACCTGGCGACATGCCCGCGCTGTCAGATGAGGCGCTGGCGCTCTTTGTCGGCGGCATCAGTCTGGCAGTGGAACCCTGCGCCGCGGCTTATGAGGCGCTGGTAGCACGCGCAGGGGACCGCATGGTTATGCTCGACCCGAACATTCGTCCTGACTTTATTGAGGACGAGGCCATCTTCAGAGCGCGGATGGACCGACTGCTGGCACGGGCCGATATCGTCAAGACTTCGGACGAGGATCTGGCCTGGCTCACCGGGAGCCGTGACCTGCAAAGCGGCGCGATGGACCTGCTGGTCCGAGGCGCAAAGGTCGTGTTGGTCACGGAAGGGGCCGATGGCGTGCGCGCGATCACCGCACGTGGAGAAGTGCGCGTCCCAGGACGTAAAGTCGATGTCGTGGATACCGTCGGCGCCGGGGACACATTCAATGCCGGGTTTCTGGCGTCTCTCGAAAAATCCGGCCTGCTCTCCCGAAGCGCGGTCGCCGCCTTGACGGACACGCAATTGCGCGCCGCACTTGAGCTTGGTGTATTGGCAGCCTCTATTACCGTCAGCCGTGCGGGGGCAAACCCGCCTTGGGAAGACGAGTTGTGAGGGCATTGGTCCAGCGGGTCCGCGAAGCCCGGGTTACCGTTGACAATGTGCTCGTCGGGGAAACCGGGCCGGGACTGCTCGTGCTTGTCTGCGCCATGCAGGGCGACAGGCCAGAATTGGTCCCGGGCTTCGCCGCGAAGATCGCCAAATTGCGCGTTTTCACCGATGACGCGGGCAAAATGAACCGGTCAGTGCTGGACACCGGCGGTGGGGCGCTGGTGGTCAGCCAGTTCACGTTGGCGGCCGATACACGCAGTGGGAACCGCCCCGGGTTTTCCACCTCGGCTCCTCCAGACGTCGCAGAAGCGTTGTATGAGGAGTTTGCGGGCGCGCTGGCCGATTTGGGCGTGCCCACACAGACGGGGTCCTTCGGGGCGAATATGCAGGTTAGCCTGATCAATGACGGCCCGGTTACCATCTGGTTGGACACGGATCGGAAATAATCCGTTTCCAAATCTGCCTTTGTGCGGCAAACCGCCTGTTATGGCGGGAAAAATTGGGCGCAAGTGGGGCATTAACTTGGCTTGAAGGAGTCGAGCTGATTATCTGGCGGTGGCTATGGAAGGACACCGCTTTGCCCGATCTTGGACTATCCCACCTGCTCGACGGCGCGCCGGACTTTGTGTTCGCAGCCGCTATGGCCACAGCAGGCCTCGGTGGGTCGGGAATGTCCGAGATCGCGGCAGAGGGCGCGGTTTTGCCACGCGACGGGAGCGTGTTTGAACGGGTCTACCTGTCAGCCGATATCACGCAGGAAGTCGCAGGTCACAAACGATCACAACGGGTCGAAGCGAAGGAAGACTTCGCAAGCGACGACACAAACCTCGAAGGCCGGACATTATGGTACTCCTTCTCGGTTTTTCTGGAACCGGACATGGTGCTGCCCCAAGTTCCGACAAGCGGCAAGCCGGCCAAGCTGTCGGTGGCTCAATTCCACCAGCGCGATGCGAAAGGACGCTCAGACAAGCCTGCACTGATGTTTTACATTCAGCCAAGCGGCGACTTGGTCGCCCAGTTTGAGCAAGCTGTTGGCAAGCGGGCCTACACTCTGGTTGAAGGCGGAACACTCGGCGAAGACGCATTGGGGCGATGGGTTGATGTGATCGTTGGCGCCAAGTGGGGTCGCGAAGACGCGTGGACCGAGCTTTGGGTCCGCACAGGGAATGCGCCTGATTATACGCCGATCGCGCGAGACTATGGGCCGAACACCTCGACTGGACATCTTTTTTTCAAGTACGGATTATATCGATCTTTTGTCGAGCGAGATCCTCGGCTGGCAAGCACAGACGGCCTTGCCTATTACGACGCAGTTCGCCGCGCTGGGAGCTTCGAGGCTGTGCGCCTGCCTCCACCGGCAGATCACCCCTATCTTCCACCAGTTGATCTGTTGCCAGATACGCGTGTCGCCGGGCTACAGTAGAGGCGATCGCCCTATTGGGTTTTTTCCCGCTGTTAACGAAGCTTTCTGCACGCCGCTGCGCGACTGGTCTCATACGGATGCGCTTCGCGGAAACAAGTTCAACCGGCGTCGCAGTTCGGAGGTTGCTACGCGGCCGAACAAGCTGGTGAGCGCGGCACCCTGTCGGCCATTTTTCGTGTTAGGGGCCTGCTGTGTTCAAGCTACAACGGAATCGCAGTGCCCGTCATCAAGTTAAGCTAATTGGTTTGTTCTCGTTCATTCGGTGCTCGCGCGGAGGCACCGAATGCGCACTGGCAGAGGGAACCTCCCAACTGAGAGGAGGAAATTCCTGTGTACATTGACCCGTTCGACAATTTGATATCGCCATTTTTGATCTGCCGGCAAGGCGGTGCGGAGTTGCAAGAGGCGACAGGATGACACCGTCATGAGCCAGTCTCACTCGCACTGAAGCCTCGCGCATGCTGAGTGTGCGGCCGCCCCCTTCCGATCGACAAACTGTTGCCGCCTGACCGCGCCCACCTGTCTCAAAAAGCTGATGCGCCAGTTCCGGATTTATGGCCGAGCGTCGTGTGTGAGTTCGCCTTCGCCGGCGTCACGAAAGTATGCTGTGCACGCCCGCCATGTTTTGAGGCATAGGTCGCTTCGTCTACATCGGACAGCATCTTGTCGACAGCGGGATGGTCGTAAAGGGACGACATCGTGATCCCAATGCTCGCAGAGATACGAGCTTCTTTCCCCTCGAAATCGACAGGTTCCTCGAGCCTTGCAATGATACGCTCTGCGACCTGCGACAGCAAAACCTCGTCATTGCAATCACGCAGAAAGAGAACGAACTCGTCACCTCCGACGCGACAGACGACGTCTCCGGCCCGCGTTTCTGTACGCAGAACCTTCGCGACATTCAGCAAAACAGCATCGCCTGCGGCATGGCCCAGCGTGTCGTTGACAGCTTTGAAGTGGTCAAGATCGACGTGCATCACGCCAAAACCATCGGGCCCGGGGGCTGCGACCAAACTCTCTAGCACGGCATCCATCGCGCGCCTGTTGTTCAAACCCGTTAGCGTGTCGGTCAATGCTCGGTGCTCGGCATCGCGCTTGGCATTTTGCAGCTTGCGATTGAGCGAGCGCGATTCTGCCATCACTGCCGCATTCGCTTCTATTAGATAAAGCATCTCTACTGCGAGATCGGAGGCCGCGAAGTCTCCAATGTCCAGCTTGAACCTGCGCACCGCCTCCTGCACCGAAATCCCGAAGGACAAGTTTAGAAATGCCCCGGTTCCAGCAGGAAGAGCAATCACAACACCCTTCAAAGACAGGTCAGGAACATCATTCAGCGTGACTCTTATCTCAGCGGCATTGAGGCAGAGAAGCTGGTCGAGGCTGCGCACTTTTCGCGGTCGCCGGAACGCCAACACGTCAAAAAGTGCCCTGCCTTCAAATCTCGCCCCCCCCGGAAGTCGTTTTAGGGTACGGCCTGCATGAAGAATTTGTCCGGTCGGCCCTATCCAAACATGCATTGGCATCAGGGCGTCGAGGGTCCGCGCAGAAAGCCCGAGAACCCGAGCCGACACGTTTGCCGACCTCACGCTTGGGCACCCAACTCGAATTCACGGCCAGACGTGAATACTCGGTCCAGAACCGAGATCTCAATTACCGGTTGACCATCGTCGTCGCTGACAACTTCCATGAAGGCCAATGTCCCGTAGTCATCCGCCATTGCGCGCAGGATCCCGGCGATCACATGTATTCCGTCCGGGCGATGCCAGTTGTAGCGGATATGGTATCGCTTTCCGCCCAGTGGTTTAAGTTCCAGCGCTGGGATGTCGAGACCTGGCACAGCAAGGCTTGCTCGGTCCCGAAGGTCTTCGAGCCCATTTAAAAAATCGGAGAAGCTGGCTCCGCAGAATCTCAGCAAGCGGCGCAGCGCAGGTAGGTCTGGATGCGAAATGATATGTGTACCCATATCCTCAAGGATAGTGGTTGGGGACTTCTTCAGCTCTGCGCTCGCCGCTGCAAGGGTCTCGTCAAACAGGTCCTCGGGGTAGCTGAGCATGGTTTCGAACTGCGCGTCCGGAACCTTGGCTCGTTTGGCAATACCAAGCCAAGCTTCCCGACCATAGGTATCTTCAAGGAAACGCTGCAGGGACGTTGTAATCAGGCCGTTCATGTTTCTCTCCACCTAGCGACCCTAGAGGAGGGACCCTTAACAAAGCGCCAAGACTAGCGCGGCAGGGCAATGAACTGTTGATTGCCCACTCGTAAAGCCGGCACAAGCGGTGGCTCAATCGCATAGTCTCCTGCGAGTAACTGATTCAATACGGAAGCCGGATCGGTTGTAGCGCTGGCCACGAGTGGACGGATAGCCAGATCGCCGCGTGGCTCACGCAACACCAAATACGCTTGCAGATCTCCAAACGCAGTCCAGAGGAACACGCGTATCTCGGCTCCGGGATAGTCGGAGATCTGATCTGAGACCACAGCGACGCAGCGCCCGACGCCATGACGGCAAGCTGCAAGCCAGTCATCTACATAACGTTCAGGCAGCTCATCAATGAAACCGCCGGGCAAGTCTGCATCATCCGGGCGAAGCGGAAGTAGCAATGCCAATGCGGCCCGTTTATCCGCCAGGGACTCAATGCCGTCTGCGGCACCGGCCAATCCGTCCTGCAATCCATCGATCACTCGGGCAAGCTCAGGGGTAGCGTTGGCCTGAAGCTCAGTAATGGAGATGGTCCCGGCCCGGCCCCATCTGTTTGCCATTTCGAAGAGCGGGAGATTCTCCAGTTGAAGCTGACCCGCTTGGTATCGGGTAAGCTGATCCTTAGCCGAAATGCGTTGTGCATCGAGCGCGGGCGTCAGGCTCACTGCGGCCAAGGCAATAACACCCACACCGATCCAAACATTGGACCGCCGCAGCCGGCTATCCCATGCGCCCGGCCAGAGGACTCCAACGGCATAGCTTATGGCGTAGGCTGCGGTGACAAGGCATACCATGGCGGCCGACACGCGGTCGGGAGTCCAGCCGTAATCCGCGACTCTCTCCCAAATCGCGTAGGCTGCAAGGAATGCAAGCACCGGCATTAGAATGCAGGCGACGGAGATGGTGATGAGAAGAAACTGACTTGGCGGCGGGTCACCAAACTCGCAATCAAGCGCCGCGCTAATCAGCGTGGCCAAAACAAGTATCATTGCCATAAGCGTTGCAGCAGCCGACAACCCCGAAAACGCCTCGTTCAGTCCTTGTAATGGCACCCGCAAAACGAAGACAAAGACCACGACCGTTACCGGTACGAGCAACAGCTGCAAAAGCCGCATCAGCAGTACCGGCGAAAGGTAGGCACGCTGTTCGTAAAGGACCGACAATGCCAAACCGATGACAAGACCGGTCATCCCAAAGGCAAATGCTGGCTGGTCCAGGAGAGTGTCCAAAATATCCACGCCAACCAGCGACAAGAGCAGGTTGGACATCATATATACGCCCCAGAACACGCCGACGAATAACCCGGCAGAAACGGCCCGAATTACGATCCGCCAGGCTTCGTTGAAAAGAATCACATAGTCCTGCGGCGCAGCGCGCTGAAGAGCGACCAAGTACGGCAACGACAGCACTACAAGTATGAAAAACGCTGCAAAAGGTTGAGGCGCATCAGTCATTTCCGACAGAGTAGAGAACCTCAGGCTGGCCCACAGAAGGAGCGCCGGAGCAATAACCCCCGGCCCCAATGCCCAAAGCATCGCGCGCGGCATAGTCATTGGTCCCGACAACAGCAGCGCGGGGACGCAATAGGCAACAGCGGTCGCGAAGAGCCAAAGTTCCAGCCTCGGATTTCCGAGTGAGTTCAGCACAAACTCCGACAGGGCCCAAAGAGCCAGCCCTGCCGAAAGGCCAGCCAACGCCATCGCGGCTCGAAACCCTGTCTGATCATGCTTTGGGTCCATAAGGCCGAGTGTTACCCCGCCAACGGTCCGGTTAAAAGCTGTGCTGAAGAGCCCCGGTCAGAAATCCGTAGGCGCGCCACCCTCTTCCTTTCGGCGCGCAACAAAATCAGCGAGTGCTTCGTGATGGGCGGGGTTCATCGGCGGCGTTTCGCAATTGGCAAGAATCTCCTTGAACAAACGGTGCGCTCGCTCAGCAGACCAAAGCCCACCATCCTGCTCCCAAGCTTCATAGTTTCGCCAATCGGAAAGGAAGGGTTGATAGAAAGCGGTTTCATATCGTTCCTGCGTATGTTGCACGCCGAAGAAATGCCCCGATGAGCCGACTTCGGCCACGGCGTCCACCGCGATGTCATCGGGCGTGGTCGCCACCAGTGCAGGATCGAAGTAGCGCTGGATCTGCTGCAAGAGCTCGCAATCCATAACCAGTTTTTCCGGGCTGGCGATTAACCCGCCTTCGAGCCAACCCGCGGCGTGGTAAACCATATTTGCGCCGGACTGAACCGCGGACCAAAGGCTGTTCGAGGTTTCCATCATCGCCTGCGCGTCGGGTACGTTTGCAGCACAAACACCAGATGCCCGCATCGGCAAACCGTAAAACCGCGCCATCTGACCAGTCATCTGGGTGGCACGCATATATTCCGGAGTCCCAAATGCGGGCGCGCCTGATTTCATATCAACGTTGGAGGTAAACGTACCAATAGCTACGGGCGCACCGGGTCGAATGTACTGCGCCAACGCAATGGCACAGAGTGCTTCAGCAATCGATAGGGTGACCGCGCCTGCCATGGTGACGGGCGCCATGGCACCTGCCAGCGTAAACGGCGTAACGACCAAAGCCTGCCCACGCCCGACAATACGCATCGCACCGTCGAGCATTGGATAGTCGTGCTTGAGTGGCGAGGTGGAGTTGATATTGGTGTACATCCGCGGCGTCGCCTCAAAGTCATCAAGGCTCAGACCGGCGGCAAGGCGCACCATCTCCATCACATCCTCAACTCTCTCACGTCCCAAACAATAGGCATGGGCCACTTTGTCGGTGAGCGTGAGCTTGTCGTACAGGACATCCAGATGCCGGACAGATGCATGGATATCGACCGGTTCGACCGGATACCCTCCGACCACGTGCAAGCAGTTAAAGTATTGAATCAGTTTGAGCAGATCGCGGCACTTGTCGCGCGTGCCGGGAATTTTCCCTGTCATCAGGTCCCAGTAGTTGGGCGGCGACGAGACATTTACAAAGACCGTGTTGCGGCCACCGATGGTAATCTGCCTGTCCGGGTTGCGCGGCGTGATCGTGAAGCTGGCGGGCGCTTTTGCCACCATCTCCATAACAAATTCACGGCACATCCGCACGTTTTCGCCTTCCACGCGACAGCCAGCCTGTTTCAGGAGCGCACAGGCTTGCGGATTGAGAAACTCTACCCCGATCTCTTCGAGGATCCGCATCGCACCATCATGAATAGCTGCTACTCCGTCGGCGGACAGAGGTTCGGTCGGCGCATCGGTGTTAAGCGGAGGCTCAAACGGAAGTTGTGTCGCCAGCCCCGACTTCCCACGCCGGGTATTGCCTTTCCGCCCGCCATGACGGCGTTTCGGTCGGATCTGCTCTTGTGGCATACGCGCCTCCCATTGTGGTCTCATGAAACCCTGAACGCGACGCTGTAATCGGCCCGGAAACCGACCCTTCCTGTCGTTTTGAGAATGGAACACCGTGCGCGGCGTTCAGCCTAAAGAACCACGCCCGGTCTGCGACTATAGGTTTCGCTTTGATGCACTTGCTATCGATTAGCGGTACGAGATCTGTTCAATCTGAGTTGACCCTGCTCAGGCGTTGCCTGCTCGATTTACTGAGGACATCAAAATGATCTGCCGCAAACCTGCTATTTTCTTCGCAGTTCCCTTGCTTTTGAGCGCCTGCGCAAACTCCGGCGCAAATTATGTGCCGGTCATCGATGGCGCTGTGGGCCCAAGTTACGAATCCGATCTCGCTCAGTGTCAGGGACTGGCCGCGTCGCAAGCGCAGGTTGATGGACGGACAGCTACCGCTGTTGCTACCGGCGCAGGTGTTGCCGGTGCCAGTTCGGTGATTTTCAACGACAACAGTGACAATCTGGGACGGGCGGCAGCGGTTGGCGCCGTAGCCGGGCTCACGTCGGACGCAATTCAGCGCAACGCAAGCCGAGAAGCTATTGTACGCAATTGCATGCGTGGACGAGGCTATAACGTCGTGGGTTAAACCCCGAACAGAGATATCAGGCGGGGGCGCGGCGCGGCCGCATAGCGGCAAAGGTCTCGCTTGCAAGGAGATGCCCGATATTGGGCAGGATTTCGTCTGCGTGGCTTGAAAGATCGGTGACGGACGCGACGCCCGTCAGCACACCAATGGTGGTCATGCCAGCCTCGCGCCCCGCCTGCAAATCGTGGATACTGTCCCCGACCATTGCCACTTCGGACGGTTCGAGCCCCTCCAGATCGCAAAACGCCAGAAGCATTCCCGGATCCGGTTTCGCGCCATAGCCGCTGTCATAGCCAAAGACATGGTGAAAGAGTTCAAACGCCCCGGTGACACTTAAATGCGCGCGCGCAGCCTCTTCAGAATCGTTGGTAGCAACCCCAAGCCTAAGGCCATGGTTTCGCAGCTCGGTCAGAAAAGGCGTAAGAGGAACAGCTTCGGCGACCGTCGCCTCGCGCGCGAGCGCGTTTAACTGAAAAAGCACCTCTTCCTCTGTCCGATCTGGCATATGCGCCTTTAGGAGCAAGGCGGTCTCTGTATTAGTTCCTGCTATTGCAGGACTGTCGGGACGGAAACGCGACAGAAGACGATCAAAACCGACCGCATCGGCGAGCTTTTGGCACAAGGTCTCGTCCTCGCCTGACAACTGCCACAGGGCTTTCTCGCCCCACGCGCCCCAAGTTCTTTGGAAATCGAACAACGTTCCGTCTTTGTCGAAAATGACCCCTGCCAGCATGCCTCCAACCGCTCTCGCGGCCTCCAATTTGCGCAAAGCAATTCGCTTCGCACTTCTCCCTTCCGGCGGCCAGATTTAGCTTCACCGCTTAAGATTCTAACTCAGATGTCGCCCGTTGACTGTCTTGCAGTCAAAAGGGCTTAGCGTCACCCACGGGGACTTGTGACATAGAACGCTTCTGAATTCTCCGCGCAATAATCTTTCGCGGCGGTATGACGCAACGTAAGGATCAGGTCCAACTAACTTCCGCACCGCCTGGAAATGCTCCCTTGGCCTGCATTGGCAAGTCGTAAGCCAGTCCTTCAGTGTCGCAGAACCCTACAATCCATGCATCGTCCATCGTGAGGAAATCCAGAACCGAAAGCAGGAACTCCGGGTCCGCGATCCGGGATTTCAGCTCAGACCCCGATGCGCCACTGGCCCCCAGAAATACCTGCAAAAGCTGCTCGTCAGACGCGATCCACGCGAGAGCCTTAAGGGCAATCTCCTCAGCGAAATCTTGCTGCATTCTTAAATCTCTCTCTCAATTCCTAATACTTTGTTAACCACTCAATCCCTAGGCTTGAACATCAAGCCATAGAGGAGTTGTGATGTCAGGCACGATACTTGTCATCGACGATGTTGCAACGAACCGCATCGTGATGAAAGTGAAGCTGGCATCGGCCTGCTATAGTGTTCTCTTGGCAGAAACCGGGCGCGAAGGACTGCAGATTGCCCGAGAAGAGCGGCCAGACCTGATCCTTCTGGACGTGGTTATGCCGGAGATGGATGGGTTCAGCGTGTGCAAGCGCCTTAAAGCAGACCCGGTCACATCAAGCATTCCGGTGATCATGATTACATCACTCGATGATACAGACACCCGCCTGCGGGGCCTCGCATCCGGTGCGGATGAATTCCTTTCGAAACCGCTCTCGGAAGTCACTCTTTTGGCGCGGGTCCGCAGTTTGCTCCGCTCACATTCCAAGGCCGCTGAGCTGATTGCGCAGACACGCACGCCCGAGCTAGGCGGGTTCGTAGAAGAACGCGCCAAGTACGACCCACCCCGCGCAGATTGCGTTAGCCTAATCCTCGCGCCGGACGGCGTTGGGTCGAACTGGGCCAATGGCTTGCGCCGTCGGATCCGCGAAGATGTCCGCATTCTCTCACGTACAGAAGCGCTGGAGGCAAGCAAAGATCAGGCACAAGTCTTTGTGATTGAAGCGGATTCAGGCCGTCCGGACGAAGGTATCGACATCCTGTCGGAATTGCGCTCCCGACCGGCAACGCAGCACGCCGGACAGATCTTCGTTGTCCGGGAGGGCGAGGCCGCCTTGGCGGCACGGGCATTGGACATGGGGGCGGACGAAGTCGTCTATGCCCCGGTGAGCATTGATGAAATGGCGTTGCGCCTGCGGGCACAGATGCAGCGCAAACAGGATGAGGATCGCATGCGGGACGAGATGTCCGAACGCCTTCGGTTGGCGGTGATTGATCCTCTGACCGGGCTGTATAATCGACGGTTCGGAATGAGCCAACTTGGGAGTCTCGCCGGGGAGTCTATCCGCGAGGCGCGCGATTTTGCTGTTTTGCTCCTGGATTTCGATTTCTTTAAATCGGTCAATGACCACTATGGCCATGCCGCCGGGGACCAAGTGCTTCGAGAGACGGCTGCCTGCGTGCGCCGGCATTTGCGCTCGCTCGATATTGTGGCCCGGATTGGGGGGGAGGAGTTCATGATCGTTCTGCCCGACACGGATTTGAGCACAGCGACCCAGGTTGCAGAACGACTGCGGCGCAGGATCGAAGATACAGCGGTCGTCCTGCCCGGAGCAGACCAGCCAGAGATACGGGTGACCATCAGCATCGGACTTGCGACAGGCGGCCGAGAGGCGCCGAACCAGACCGTCCCGGAAATTCTCGAAAGGGCGGACCGGGCGCTTTATGAAGCGAAAGCCGAAGGCCGCAACCAAGTCGTTGTAAGTAACAACAGGTCCGCGGCATAGCGTTTGGAGCGATCATAGCGCCTAGCGAAGAGTGCGGCGCCCGTCTTCTTGTTTGCGTCGCTCCCGAACCGAGCGCTTTAGCATCTCCTCAAGACGCGAAGCGAAGGCCTGCCGGTCCGCAAGGCTCATTCGAGATAACAACATCGTTAATGCGACCCGCCCAGCGTCTGCACGCCCCGCGGCCGCTTGGCTTTGCTCCTTAAGCAGAGCTTCGAACCGGGCGGCGTCGAACTTCTCGGCGCTGACGAGTTCCAGCAGTTTTCGACCGCGCTGCAAGCTTTTAACCGGTCGCTCCGTCCGCATCTCTCGATTGGCCCTAATGATCTGGGTGAACTGCGTTCGCTCTTCATCGGACAGGGCACGCAGCATTGGAAAAGGTCCATCGATCGTGGCCCGGGGCCCTGGTCTTCCTCCAGACAAGACGGCGCCGAGCAACACCCCAATCACAAGGATATTCAGTCCGAGCGACAAGTAGAACAGGATGGTTCGCCCACGGCTCCATCCTGGCATTCTCGACGGCTCGCTCATGGCTTAACCCTCCTCTTCTGTCAGGAAGGTATCTAGGCCTGTTGGGAAAAGCCCTTCGGATGCGACCACACCACCTGACAGGTAAAAATCGCCATACGCACCGATCTGGCCTGAAAACCCGCTGCCCAATCCGACACCAAGTACCAGGCAGGCCGTCAGACCTGCAACTGCTCCCCAGTTCGGCCAACGAAATGCTCCGCGAGGTATCTTTTGCTCTGCCTGTTGGGCAATGGAGGCTTGCGTCTTCACGGCGTCCGCTGCGACACGCGCCAGAAATGCATCAGACGGCGCAAGAAACGTCTCCCTCTCGGCGGCAAAAAAAGTCTCGAGGGTTCGCTCTTCTGTTTCAGGTTTGTTCGTCATCCCTAAACCCCAATTCCTCAGCACGTCCGGCGAGCTTTGCGCTGAGCGCGCGTTTTCCACGCGCTAGCAGACTTTCAACAGCCTCGACCGATATGTCCATTATGCCAGCGATCTCCGCGTTGCCGCACTCGTCGATATGGCGGAGCACGATCGCATCACGCTGACGGTCGGGCAACTCCGCGAGGGCAGCTCGCAGGACCCGTGACCGATCCTTCTGTGTGAGTAACATTTCGGCGGTGGGCTGCGCTCCAGGCAATGTATCGAGGCTTTCAGACCCATGAGTGGCTTTGCGACCCTTCGTCTGTCGGAGCCGGTCGATACAGAGATTCCGGGCCACCCGCAAAAGCCATGTTGCGGGTTGCGCTGGTCCATCCTGGCGCCACTCCGGGGCCTGCTGCCAAAGACGTAGCATAGCTTCCTGCGCGATGTCTTCGGCCTCGGCCTGGTCGCCCAGGATCCTGTACGACAGCCGGAACGCGCGCGGAGCAAGGCGTTCGGTTAAAACACGCGCGGCCTCCGGGTCTCCGTTGGCAAATCGCACCAACCAGACCGTGTCTGAAACTGAAACTCTCTGAGGCGAGGTGCGCGTCATGGGTCAGGCCTAGCCCGATCTCGTCCAGCAAGCCAGCGCGCAGCGCGCAAGCGCTGCGGCGGTGCCTTTTACCCGTGTTAACCTTACTGCCGTCCGTCACGATGGAACCGGCCCTGCGGTCGTTCGGCGCTCATGAATTCGGCGCGTGTGATCACGCCGTCACCATTCGCATCTGCGCGCTCGAACATTCGATCACCGCGCTTTCCGTCTGCGGTGGCTTCCTCCAGACTCAGTTGACCATCCTCATCACGATCAAGACGCTCCAGCATCCGCGCACTCATTCGCTCAGCACGCTCGGAAAGGCGTTTTTCCGTGGCCGTCTTTATCTCTCCAGCAGACAGAAACCCGTCGCCATTGGTGTCGTTGTCCTGAAACCTGATCTCCGCCTGCCCCTCGAGGTCTTCACGGGTGAATTGGCCATCTCCATCGGTATCGAGACGATTGAACATCTCCTCGCGCATCTCAGCCCGATCTCCATCGCGGGCGCCGCCAGGTGCGGCTATCGCCAAACTACTGGCGCCGATGAGCGAGACCAGTCCAAGGGTTAGTGCGGTGTTCCAACGTGCTGTCATTTTTTTTCGTTCCTTATGGGAGCGACTGCCCTTTGCAGCCGCTTCATCCAACCACACGCAGCCAGAGCCAGGTTCCGTCGAAAATTTTTTACACAGACCGAGTTTGCGACATCCCGACGCAAGACAAGTTGTCAAACTGACTTCTTAACCTGCTCCACCTACTCTGATAGCGCGAACAGGGTTTGGGAGCCCATCTATGACAGTCGAACACGACACAGCGGAGCGTGAGCTTCGCCCGTCGCTCCGTCGCGGGTGGCGCCGTCGGTGTCCTTCCTGCGGGGCGGGCCCGATGATGCGTGGATACCTGAAAGTCAGGGATGAGTGCCCAGTCTGCGGCCAACAACTGTCGGGCCACCGAGCAGATGACGGTCCAGCCTATCTGACAATCCTGATCGTGGGCCATTTGATGGCGCCTCTTCTGCACTGGTATTTTGTGTCCTTCCGTCCCGACCCGCTCAACATGATCGCGATATTCTCGGTTGGGTGTGTCGCGCTTTCGCTTTATCTTCTTCCACGATTGAAGGGGGCGATGATCGGGTACCAGTGGGCGCGTCGCCTGCACGGGTTCGACACACAGGAAGCGTCGACCCCCTGAGCCTGGCGGCGCGAAGGGGAACTGCTTGGACAAAACCGCGATACGACATGCCGCAACCGTTGTTCTCGTCCGGGATGCAGGCAGCACTTCACCATCGGTTCTTATGGGTCAGCGGGGAGCGAACGCCGCCTTTATGCCATCGAAGTACGTTTTTCCTGGTGGCGCAGTCGATCCCGACGACGCGCAGGCGCCAGGGCTTTCAGGCTATAAGGCATCGTGTCGAGCGAAGTTGGATACCGATCCGCGGGGATCCACAGCGGACGCGATTCTGGGTGCCGCCATTCGAGAGCTATGGGAAGAAACCGGACTGCGGTTGGGACAAGCCAGCGCGCCCGTACAAGCACCCGGCCTTTCTTCAAGTTGGCAGAGTTTTCTGGCATCGGGTGCGCAACCCGATCCATCCCAATTGCGGTTCGTGTTCCGTGCGATAACACCGCCCGGACGCCCGCGCCGGTTTGATGCACGCTTTCTACTCGCTCCGACGGAGGCGGTGCTGGATGATCCGGATGACTTCTCGCAAGCCTCGGACGAGTTGAGCCATTTGCACTGGGTGCCGCTGTCTGAGGCACGTGCTTTGAACCTGCCCTTTATCACCGAAGTTGTACTCGGTGAGGTTGCCGGGGCGCTTCCGACGTTGGAGGCACCAGCGGGCGTCCCGTTCTTTCAGCACGATGATCAGTTTTCGCGCTTTCAACGCCTCTAGTAAGGCAACGGGTGCTTTCGGTGTGCCCCATTAATGTCGGCAATCACATCGTCACTCAGACTTAGGTCCAATCCTCTCAAGATGTGCTCCAATTGCGCCAGCGTGGTGGCCCCGAGGATAACCGAGCCCATGAACGGGCGCGAGGCCGCAAAGGCCAGTGACATATGGACAAGATCGACGCCGTGTCGCCCGGCGATGTCCGCATAGGCATCAACCGCCGGATACACCCTATCGGTCGCTCGCCCTCCCAGATCACCCACGAACGACTTGCGCGACCCTTCAGGCACCGCCCCGTTCTGGTATTTTCCGGTCAACAACCCGGCTGCTAACGGTGAAAAAGCCAGACAAGGAACATCCTCGTTAAGGCTGGCCTCGGCGAGATCTGTATCAAAGAGGCGACAAAGCAGTGAGTACTCGTTCTGGATCGAAGCGATGCGCGGCAAGCCGCGAGTTTCTGCGATACGAACCCATTGCGAGACGCCCCATGCGCTCTCATTCGACATGCCAACCTGGCGCAACTTACCAGCGCGGATAAGGGCGTCGCAGGTCTCCAGCACCTCTTCCATATGCGCTATGGTATCAACTGTGTTCTGCCGGCTCGGATCGTACCCCCAGTTCTGACGAAAGTGATAGGAACCGCGATTGGGCCAATGCAGCTGATAGAGGTCGATGTAGTCGGTCTTGAGGCGCCGCAGCGACGCGTCGACGGCAGCCTCGATCGTCTGACGAGAGATTGGGGCCCCATCGCGAACAGCTTTCAGCCCCTCACCCGAGACCTTCGTTGCCAGAACGTAATCACCGCGTCGCCCGGAGTTGGCCGCGTTCCAGCCCCCGATGATTTCCTCGGTCCGGCCCACCGTTTCCGCCCGGATCGGGTTGACCGGATACATCTCGGCCGTATCCACGAAATTCAGTCCTGCTGCGAGAGCCGCATCGATCTGGGCATGCGCATCCGCTTCGTCGGTTTGGGACCCAAATGTCATGGTGCCAAGGCAAAACGGAGTGACGCGCAATCCGCCGCGACCAAGCGTGTTTATCTGCATTTCAGCCTCCCTGTTTGGGCGCGATCCTAGGCTCTTGCCGGGCAGGAGCAAGCCTGCGACAAGCCAAAAATGCCTTTGTGGATTCCGGTTACAATCTTTGCCGCCTTTGCGCAAAACTTGCGCTTCATGCTGCAGCGGCAGCTGAAGGTGACGACCCTGTCCACCGGCGGCGCGACCTTCTCGCGGTTTCTTTACTCTGCGCCCCTCGTAGCCATTATCGCCCTTGGCTACGCGAGCGCGACTTCGTCGGATATACCAGGGCTTTCGTTGAGGTTCTGGAGCTATGCGACCGTCGGAGGGCTGGCCCAGATACTGGCGACTATGTGCGTGGTTGCACTTTTCACCGAACGCGCGTTCGCGATCGGGATCACCTTCAAGAAAACCGAGGTCATGCTGACGGCTCTGATGGGGTTCCTGCTCCTTGGCGAGGCAATCAGCCTTGGAGCTGGCATCGCGATCGCGGTTGGATTTGTGGGTGTGGTGATCCTGTCGGACCCGCCCGATGCCAGTGGTGACTGGCGGCGGTTGCTGAACAAGGGCGCCGCTCTGGGGATTGCGTCTGGCGCGCTGTTTGGTGTGTCCGCGATTGGCTATCGGGCCGCCTCGCTTGAGTTGGCGAGCACGGACCCTTTTTTGCGCGCGTCCGTCACGCTGATGTGCGTGACTGCCCTTCAGAGCGCAGCAATGGCGATCTGGCTGCATCTGCGCGAACCCGAAGAGATTGGGCGCGTGCTGGCATCGTGGCGCGTCTCGGCACTTGTCGGCCTGACGTCGATGCTGGGCAGTCTGGGATGGTTCACCGCCTTCACGCTGCAGAACGCGGCTTATGTAAAGGCGCTCGGACAGATCGAACTCGTGTTTTCCTTCCTCGCCTCAACCTTTCTGTTCAGGGAGAGAACGACCAAGCGCGAGGTATTGGGCGTTCTAATCCTTGTGACCAGTGTTCTGATCCTCGTTCTGACATTGTAGTTCAGATACAGATTGAGAACAAAATGGCAACATGCCATGATTGCGCTATGGCGACTCGTACTCTCACCAAGGCCGGACTGACTGCCGGATCGTTCCATCGCCCGGCGCGGCCGACATGTGTTCCGCTGCCTGAAATGGCACTTTCACTGGCCCGCGTCCATGAACTGACCGGGGCCGCGCGACGGCGGCTGGCGCTGCTCTGTGCAGCACAGACAAAAGGACCGGTCCTGTGGATTGCTCCGGCATGGCAGCCCGACCAATTGCATCCCGAAGGTTTTGCGGACGTGATCGACCCGGCCCGGGTGCTGCGTGTTTCCCCGGCGCGGGCGGAAGACCTGCTTTGGTGCATGGAAGAGGCCTTGCGCAGCGGGGCTGTGCCGATCGTGATCACGGACCTGCCCAGCCCCCCTGCCCTTACTCCTGTGCGCCGTCTGCATCTGGCGGCCGAGACCGGAGCGGCGCGCGCTGCGCAGCCACCTATTGGCCTGCTCCTGACACCCGGAGCAGGCGGTGCCCCTGGCGTCGAAACTCGCTGGAATTTCAACCCTGACCATAGCCAAGACCAAAGTGCGTGGCATCTGACACGGCAACGTGACCGGGCCGCGCCGCAGGCAACGTGGCGTCTTCAACACGGGCAAAGCGGCTGGTCGGCCGACGCTGAACCTGTGGCTGAAAGGCTGCTCCACCCTTCGTGATTGGCGCGACGCCCGACAGCCCCTACCTAGGGCGTATGATGATCTATCTGAGACCTTTGGTACTGCTGCTTCTGATAACGCTGCCAGCATATCTCTCGGCGGCGCCACGCGCTTACATGCTCGACGCTGAAGAGACAGAGATCGGCTTTCGCTACACCTTGGGTGGGGTAGAAACCTCCGGCACTATGCCCTTGCAAAGCGCCGCCCTCAGTATCGATTTTGCCCAACTGGAGCGCACGCGTATCTCCGTCACACTGGACGCGAGCCGTGCTCGGACGGTTTTGCCCTTGGCAGAGAGCGCGCTCAAAGGGACTTCCGTATTGGACGCAGCCCGGTTTCCAACCATCCAGTTTATGTCAGACCGCGTCACGGCCGATGGCGCAGGCGCCCGGATGACCGGACAACTCACGGTCCGTGGACAAACCTTGCCGGTGACGCTCAACGCCCGTTTTTTTCGACTTCCAGACCGCGCCCCGGAAGACTTAAGCGAGCTTGTGATCATCCTCGAAGGTCGCCTGAGCCGTAGCGCGTTCGGCGCTTCCGGCTTTCCCGATCTCGTCTCAGACCCGGTAGACTTGCGTATCCGTGCTACGATCCGCCTTGTGGAGTAGCTGTTACAGCTGTTCCACCGTCACCTTGTGAGGGTAGAAGGCAATGTGGTCGCGAATGCGCGCCACCGCGTCCTTGGGGCTTTCATAGGACCAGCCAGCATCCTTGATCTCACCGCTCTTGGCATGAATTGAGAAATAGGTCGCATCGCCTTTGTGAGGGCAGTGCGAAACCGTATCCGTGCGCTCCAAGAACGCCATGCCGATATCCGCTCGCGGGAAATATATGACCGGCGTCATCTCGCCTTCTACTAACTCCAGCGCATCTCGGGTCTCGCCAATGACTGCGCCACCTGCCCGGATAACCCAGACACCGTCGGCTTTATGAATCCTGATATGATCACCCATGCTGCACCCTCTGTTCACTTGTTTTTTTCTTGATAGAGCGCAAACCATGACAAGCCTGTGACAGCTCGCGCCTCCTCCGGACCGCTTAGATAGCGCGTGTGGCCCGGATTAGCCAGTCTCGCGCGCTATCGGAGACACGGGGCCCGATTCCTTCGGCCACAAGCGCATGATACCCGTTGAGCCAATCGCGCTCTCCGGGACTGAGATCGGCAACTTCGACAAGGCGAAGATCTATCGGCACAAACGTCAGCGTTTCGAAGCCAAGCATCTGCCGCGTCGGATCTCCATCTTCGGGAGTGCTGGCTTCCTGCACGACAACAAGGTTCTCGATCCGGATACCAAACGCCCCTTCGCGGTAATAGCCCGGCTCATTGGACAAGATCATTCCGGGCAGAAGCGGCGTCTCGGACACACGGCTTAACCGCTGCGGCCCCTCATGCACGCTCAGGAAGACTCCGACCCCGTGTCCGGTGCCGTGGTCGTAATCTTGCCCGGCCCGCCACAGCGGGGCGCGTGCCAGCGCGTCAAGGTCCCGACCTGCCAGTCCGCGCGGCCAACGCGCTCGGCTGACCGCGATCATCCCCTTAAGTACACGGGTAAAAGCCGCAACTGCGCCCGGCGGCGGAGTGCCGGTTGCCATCGTCCGGGTGATATCGGTCGTCCCGTCTACATACTGGCCACCACTGTCGACCAAAAGCAGATCTCCCGGAGTGATACGCCGGTTGGTTTCCTCGGTCACCCGGTAATGCACAATCGCGCCGTTCGGACCAGTGCCGCAGATGGTTTCAAACGAGATATCCCGAAGCGCGCCGGTCGCTTGCCGGAAACCTTCCAAGGCGGTGGCCACGTCAATCTCGGTCAGGTCCGCGGCGTTCTGTGCATCAAGCCAGCTCAGAAATTCGACCATTGCCGCACCGTCGCGCAGATGCGCCTCGCGCGTGCCAGCGATTTCCGCTGCGTTCTTGCAGGCTTTGGGCAGGATACACGGGTCGCGCTCGAAAACCGCCTCCGCTGAGCCCTTCGCCAGATGATCCACAACCGCTTGCGGCGCGCTATCGCGATCAACCCTCACGGTCCCGCTCAAAGCCTCGAGCGCAGGCACAAAACCCTCCGGCGGCTTGACCGCCACCCCGTCTCCCAAAGCGAGATCTTCACCCTCTACTTTTGCGGGATCCAGAAACAGGTCGACGCGCCCATCGTCGAACAGGATCGCAAGGGATTGTACAATCGGGATACGCGGAATGTCCGCACCACGTATATTGAGCAGCCACGAAATGCTGTCTGGCAAGGTCAACACGGCTGCTCCGTGACCCGCTTTGGCCAAGTCTGCTGCAATACGCGGCCGCTTCTCGGCCCGGCTTTCCCCAGCATATTCAGGCAACTGACAGTAAACCTTGCCCACCGGCGGCGCAGGCTGGTCTGCCCAGATCCTGTCTACGAGGTTGGGGCAGGATTTCAGTTCGCGCCCGCTTGACGCGAGCTTGGCCGACAGGTCTTCGACCTCCCGCACGGTATGCAGCCAGGGGTCGAACCCGATAACCGCGCCAGACGGCGCGTGCTGCTTCAGCCAATCAGCGAGCTTTGTCTCGGGCCAGTCGACGGGTGTAAACACCTCCTGATCCGTTTGCGCACGTACCTGCAGGCGATAACGGCCATCCACGAAAACCCCAGCAATGTTGGGAAGAATCGCGGCGAAGCCCGCCGAGCCGGTAAAGCCAGTCAACCATGCAAGTCGATCGTCATGGGCGGAGACATACTCGCCCTGATGCATGTCGGCGCGCGGGACCAGATACCCATCCACACCTTCTGCGGCCATCGTCTCGCGCAAAGCCGCCAGTCGGGGCGGGCCGTCCTGCGGGCGTGTTCTGACCTCGAAGCTCTGGAACATTAACGCGCCTTGTTGATTCCCATGATCCGCGCCCGGGCACGCGCGTCGCTGTCAAACAGAGCTGCGAGTTGTTCAGTCATCGCACCGGCAAGCTGTTCAACGTCCGTGATCGTCACCGCGCGCTGATAATAGCGGGTCACATCATGGCCGATTCCGATGGCGATCAACTCCACAGCGCGACGCTTTTCGACCATCTCGATCACATCGCGCAGGTGCTTTTCGAGGTAGTTGGCCGGGTTCACCGACAACGTGGAATCGTCAACCGGCGCACCATCCGAAATCACCATCAGAATCTTGCGAGCCTCCGGCCGCGCCAGCATCCGGCGGTGTGCCCATTCCAGCGCTTCTCCGTCGATGTTTTCCTTCAACAGGCCTTCTTTCATCATCAAGCCCAGATTATCCCGCGTGCGGCGCATCGGGCTATCGGCCTGCTTGTAGATGATGTGGCGCAAGTCGTTCAGACGTCCCGGCTGTTGTGGGCGTCCTTCAGCCAACCAGCGTTCCCGGCTCTGCCCACCTTTCCAGGCACGGGTGGTGAAGCCGAGGATTTCCACCTTAACCTGACAGCGCTCCAGGGTGCGCGCGAGTACGTCCGCGCAGATAGCCGCAATAGAAATCGGCCGCCCGCGCATCGACCCGGAATTGTCGAGCAGAAGCGTGACAACTGTGTCGCGGAACTCGGTGTCTTGTTCGACCTTGAAGCTAAGCGGCGTGGTTGGGTTGGCCACGACACGCGCCAGCCTGCCGACATCAAGGATCCCCTCCTCCATGTCAAACTTCCAACTGCGGTTCTGTTGTGCTTGCAAGCGTCTCTGCAACTTATTGGCCAGACGCGACACTGCCCCTTTCAGGGGCTCAAGCTGCTGGTCGAGATACGCACGCAAGCGCTCAAGCTCGGCTGGTTCGGCAAGATCTTCGGCTTTTATCTCTTCATCGAAATCGGTTTCGAAGACAATGTAATTGGGATCGGCTTCCGAATGGGGCGGCGGTGGGGGAGGCTCCAGCGGAGCCTCACCTTCCGGCAAGTCCGCCTCGTCCGATAGCTCCATATCCGACAAGTCATCCATGGACACCTCGGCCTGGCTCGGATCCATCTCCTGCGTATCAGATGGATCAGGTGCGGCCTCGCCTTGTTCTGATTGCTCGTCGCCTTCGTTACCTTCGTCGCTGGCTTCTTCCTGATCTTCGTCCTGTTCGCTGTCCTCCTCGGACTCGTCGTCCATATCATCCGGGTCGTCGCCCAGCTGATCGCCGTAACCGAGGTCATCGATTATCTGACGCGCGAGCTTGGCAAAAGCAGCCTGATCGGACAGGTCTCTTTGCAGGTCTTTTAGCGTATCACCGGCCTGGTCCTCGATATGGTCCCGCCAGAGATCCAGAACGTTCTGAGCGCCGTCCGGTAAATCCCGTCCAGTCGCAAGTTGACGAATAAGATAGCCAGCCGCAATCGCCAACGGCGCGTCGGACGCCTGCGTGATTTGCTCGTACCCACGCCGTTCCGCTTCCGCGTTGATCTTCGCATCGATATTGCCGGCAGTGCCAGGCATCGCTCGCGCACCTATGGCCTCGCAACGTGCTGTTTCCATTGCCTCATACAGGTCCCGGGCCATCTGGCCGGAAGGCTCGTATTTTATGTGCGTGGACTGGCTATGATATTTCCGGCGCATAGCGTAGGCATCGGCAGTGCCCCGCGCCAGCAATATCTCGTTACGAGTCATACGTCGGCTGATCTGAGGGAGCCGTATAGTATCCGAGGACATGCCCGGAGGGTCCACAGAGTAGGTCACCGACATCTCCGGGTCATCCGCGAGCACGCGCGTAGCTTCGGCCAGAGCTTTCTTGAAAGGTTCGACCGGGTTGTCGGGTTTCTTCATCTTGCGCAGTCCTTGGGGCGCAATCGGCGCCTTGGAAATATATGGTGTTTATGAGGCCCGGGAACAGGAATGACCAGAGGCGCGCGCTAAGGCGCGTTTGAAAGCCGTGCCAGGATCGGTCGATGATCTGAAGCATGACTATCGCCGTCAGGTGGCTCTGCCACGCCCCAGTCAGACACGCGCAGCTGGTCACAATGCGCGATGCGGTCCAACGCCCAAACCGGATTGCGGACGGGATAACTTGGACCGGGTGTTACCACCTTATATTGTGGCAAGAGCCGCCCCAACCCGACCCTTTCTGAGCGCTCGTTAAAGTCCCCCATCCAGAGCGTTGGCCGCGGCGCCAGCTGGGTCAGCCGACGTTTGATCGCAGAGAGCTGCCGGCGGCGCGAACTGCGCAAGAGTCCTAGATGAACCGCAATCAATCGCAGCGGCCCTACACCGGGCACGACATGGTCCGAGATGATGGCGCCGCGGGGCTCGAGCCCGGGTAGGGTCATCAAATGCCGGTCTACGGTCCGAATGTCGGGGCGCAGCAGTATCGCATTGCCATGCCAACCGAGGCTTTCAGGATGCACATCAAGCGGAAGCGGAATGAGACCCGTTTTTCCTTTGATCCTAGAGACAGGCAGCGCAGAGGGGCGCGTTCCCAATCTGAAATCCGCTTCCTGTAGCGCGACTATGCTTGCGTCCAGCGCCGCGATAGCGCGCAGAGTACGCGCAGAGTCCCTCCGCAGATCTACACCAAGCCCGGCACGAATATTGTAGCTGGCTATACGAATAGCGGACATGGCCCGCACCAACCTCAGCTGATTGCGTTCGACACAGCGCTTTCAGGCAGCTCTTCATCAAAACAACGCTGATAGAATTCGGCCACGGTTTCCCGCTCGAGCTCGTCACACTTATTGAGGAACGTCAGCCGGAACGCATAGCCCACATTGCGGAAAATCTCGGCGTTCTGCGCCCAGGTAATCACCGTCCGCGGGCTCATCACCGTCGACAGGTCGCCATTCATGAACGCGGTCCGGGTGAGTTCCGCCACCGTTACCATCTGACCAATGGTCTGACGGCCCTTCTCCGTGTTGTAGTGGGGCGATTTTGCCAGAACGATCGCCGACTCCGCATCATGGCTGAGGTAGTTCAGTGTCGAGACAAGAGACCACCGGTCCATCTGCGCCTGGTTGATCTGCTGGACGCCGTGATAGAGGCCCGTTGTATCACCAAGACCCACTGTGTTGGCAGTGGCAAACAGCCGGAAGTTCGGGTTTGGTGTGATGATCTCGTTCTGATCGAGCAGCGTCAGCTTCCCGTCATGTTCCAGCACGCGTTGGATGACAAACATCACGTCCGCGCGGCCGGCGTCGTATTCATCAAACACGATCGCGACCGGGTTACGCAGCGCCCAAGGAAGGATGCCTTCGTGGAATTCCGTGACCTGCTTACCGTCGCGCAATTTGATCGCGTCCTTACCGATCAGGTCGATCCGCGAGATGTGACTGTCGAGGTTCACGCGAACGCACGGCCAGTTGAGCCGAGCAGCCACTTGTTCGATATGGGTCGACTTGCCGGTTCCATGGTAGCCTTGCACCATTACCCGGCGGTTATGCGCAAAACCCGCGAGGATCGCGAGCGTTGTGTCTGGGTCGAACTTGTAGGTAGGATCCACCTCCGGCACGCGGTCGGTCCGCTCGGCAAATCCCTTTATCTTCATCTCGATATCAATCCCGAAGGATTCATAGACCGAAATCTCTTCAGTGGGTTTGCCGATATCCAAGCCGCCGTCCGCCATTTTGTTCCCCAAGCTCCGAGTCGGGACGCGCCCGACATGTCGCTGCAACATATAGCCTAGCGCCGGGAGGGAAAGGCCCTAGCGCGGTGTTTTTCCTAAGCTTGAGACATAGTCTCAAGCCGTTCTGTAATCGCGTTTCCTGCAGCCCAGCCGGAGGACCATGCCCATTGGAAATTATAGCCTCCGAGCCATCCGGTGACATCAACGATCTCACCAATGAAATAGAGTCCCGGTACGGTTTTGCTTTCCAGGGTTCGTGAATCCAGCCCATCTGTATCGACACCACCGAGCGTCACTTCAGCCTTGCGATAACCCTCGCTGCCTGTTGGCTTAAGCCGCCAATCAGCGAGGAAATTCGTCAAAGCAGCCAAGCGAGCGTCGGATTGGTCTGCCAACCTGCCAGAGACCTGAGTCTTCTCTGTTACGAATTGCGCAAGGCGTTTAGGCATGTGCTCCGCCAGCGCCGTCGAGACGTCTCTGCGACCGGTCTTGGATCGATCCGCACGCAGCAGCCCAAGCAGGTCAAGATCGGGCAGCAGGCGCACAGAAATGTCTTGTCCCTCCCGCCAAAAGGACGAAGCTTGCAGAATAGCAGGGCCTGACAAGCCGCGATGGGTAAAGAGCAGTGCCTCATCAAACCCCACCCCATTGGCAGATACATGCGCATGACACGCCAACCCTGACATTTCAGAGAACCGCGCTTCCGGCCCGAATGTTAATGGCACGAGCGCGGGACGCGTCTCGGTCAGGTCATGGTCGAATTGGAGCGCAATCTTGTATCCGAGATTGCTAGCACCGATTTTGGGGATTGATTTTCCGCCGCATGCGACCACCAAGTGACGCGCGCTTACAGTTTGCTGGCGGCCATCAGCGTCGAGCGCTAAGACAAACTTCCCGTCGGCTTGGCGAATGTCTGAAACCGAGGTGGAGAGCGACAAGGTTGCACCGGCCTTAGCCATCTCCGCCAGTAAAAGATCTATGATTTTTTGGGAGCTGTCATCGCAGAAAAGCTGGCCGAGGGTCTTCTCATGCCAAGCGACTTTGTGTCGGTCGACAAGATCAATGAAATCCCACTGTGTGTAGCGGCTAAGCGCGGATTTTGCGAAATGGGCGTTCTGAGACAGGAAGTTTTTAGGCCCAGCGTGCAGGTTGGTGAAATTGCAACGCCCGCCCCCCGAAATCCTGATCTTCTCGCCTGGTTTGGGCATGTGATCGAGAATGAGGGTCGATGGCCCCGCGTGGGCTGCACACATCAATCCCGCCGCGCCCGCGCCAAGAATGACTGTGTCGTATCTCACTTTCAGAGCCGTCATGCTGCGTCATTGAACCAGTCGGTCACGCTGTGCAAGCGGTCAAAGAACTGCACAAAGACGTGATATTGCGCGCCGCTCTGAGATTTCCAAAGCACGTTGCGGTACCATTCGTCGCGAGGAGGCTCCAATGAACCGACGCGAACTATTCCTTCTTGGCACCGCGGCATGGATCGTTTTTCCGCGCACTGGGTTAGCCAAAGACTTCGAGATTACCAAAACTGAAGCCGAGTGGAAGGCGCAACTGACGGATATGCAGTATCGGGTACTACGCAGGGAAGCCACAGAACGCCCTTTCACCTCGCCATTGAACTCCGAAAAACGGCCCGGAGATTATCATTGTGCCGGGTGCGACCTGCCGCTCTATAGCTCGGAGACGAAATACGACAGTGGCACGGGATGGCCCAGCTTCTGGAGTGCGAAGCAAAACGCGGTGGGCACCAAAAAGGACTACAAGATGATACGGCCGCGAACGGAAGTGCATTGTAGCCGCTGCGGTGGCCATCTGGGCCATGTTTTTAATGACGGCCCACCACCGACCGGAAAAAGGCACTGCATAAACGGTGTTTCGCTGGTGTTCCGACCGGCGTGACCATTTAGCAAACAGTCTCGAGATCAAGGATAAGGTAGAAGACCGAGCCCTCACCGTCTGGGTTGGGCCTGACGCCGATGCCCGCCCCCATCGCATCTGCCAACGTTCGGCAGAAAGACAATCCTACGCTCCAGCCTCCACCGGACTTGGCAAAATCGGATTTTTTATCCGAGAATGGCTCAAAAAGCTCATCTACTTTAGCGGGGTCAATGCCCGCGCCGTTATCCGTTACAGACAACTCCAGACGGTCGCTCGCCCCAGTCTTCTGCAACAGGCGCACTCCAAGGGAAATGCCGCCGCGCTCGGTATTTAAGAGCGCATTTGACAGAAAATGCGTTAGAATCTGTTGGACCCGCGCCGCATCGATAAGCAACTGCGACGGAACGCCTGCGTCAATATGTTGGAGGAAGACGAGCTTCTTTGCTTCAACTTCAGGTTTCCAACGCGTGACCAGCGGTGCGAGCAAAACCTCCGGAGCAACTGGCGCCTTTGTCTGCTGAATCTTTGAAAACTCAAGCTGCGACAGATCTAAAAGCTCCGACAAACGGCTCATCAACTGGTCGCCCGAGGCGAGGATCGCTTCGACATGAGCACTTTGTCTGGCGCTCAGTTCTGTCAACCTGAGCAATTGCGCAAAACCAAGGATCGCGTTCATAGGCGTTCGAAGTTCGTGGCTCATCGCGGTCAGAAACTGCGCCTTTGCCTGATTGGCGCGTTCAGCGTTTAAAAGTGCGAAGTGCAGGTCGCGCTGCAAAAGATCTCGGTCGTCATTGTCGGTGATAAAGGCCAGACCCCGGCCAGAGCCACCTGCCGGGTTTTGCAGCGTGATTGCTGACAACAACATCGGCAGGACTACACCGTCCTTACGAACAAACTCGTACGGCTGGCGGTGGAGTTCACCTTCCCTGAAAAACCGCGGGAGAATCTCTTCCAATGCCAATTTCCGGGACGCAGGTGTGAGCAGATCAATTGACCGGCGCCCAATCATCTCCTCGGGCGTGTAACCAAGACGAGCGGCCCAATAGCGTGATACTGAGATGATGCGACCATCTTCACTGATCGCGTGCATCATGACCGGTGCGTGGCGAAAGAACTCACGCACGGGCTCCGCATCCAAGTCTAGCAAGCCAGAGAGCGCTGGGTTGGGCATTTTGGCAAATCGCAGTGGCTATTTGCCAAGGATTCTAGGCTGGAGCCCCTTTAAATTGCAACCCTTGCGAGAAAAAACTCTTACATTTCCCACCTTGGGGAGAGTTAAGCACGGGTTCCAGCAAACCGTTCTTGCCATTCCATGCGGGACGCATCTTCGATCTTAGTGAACAGATTGTCGGGCACTTCGAAGGCATGACCTGCTGAGAGCATAGACAGCGCAGAATGCATCTGTTCGGGCCATGCTGTGGTCTCAGCTTTCATTGCTCTCAGCATCTTTTCAGAGGCGTCTGGAATGAACGGCGCTGACAAAACCGCGTAAACCGGGATCAAATTGAGTGAAAGCCGAATGATCGCCGCTGCCCGGTCCGGATCGGTTTTAAACGCCGCCCAAGGCGCCGCCGCCTGCAGGTACTCGTTGCCTGCGACCCAGATCGCCCGCAACTCAGCTGCAGCTTTACGTACCTCGATGGCATCCAAGTGCGCCTGATAGGCCTCCAACCGCGACTGAAGATCTGAAATCAGTGCTTGCTCCTCTGGACCATAGCTTCCGCCATCCGGGACTTCCTCGCCAAACTTGGACCGGCAGAACTTCGTAACCCGGCTCACGAAATTTCCCAATACGTCCGCGAGGTCCTTGTTCACACCTGCTTGGAAATTCTCCCATGTGAACTCAGCATCGGAGGTTTCGGGCGCGTGGCTCAGAAGCCACCATCGCCAATAGTCAGCGGGCAAAATCTCCAACGCCTGATCCATAAAAACGCCCCTCCCTTGGGAGGTCGAAAACTGGCCGCCGTCATAGTTCAGGTAGTTGAACGACTTGATGTAGTCGACAAGCTTCCAGGGCTCACCCGAGCCCATGATCGTTGCCGGAAAGCTGAGCGTGTGGAAAGGTACGTTATCCTTGCCCATGAACTGGACGTAACGGACATCATCCGCGCCTTTGTCCGTGCGCCACCAACGTTCCCAGTCGGCGTCGCTTTTACCGTTCGCATCCGCCCACTCGGCAGTTCCGGCGATGTATTCGATCGGCGCATCAAACCAGACGTAAAAGACCTTGCCTTCCATGCCCGGCCAATCCTCGGACCCGCGCTTGACCGGCACCCCCCAGTCGAGGTCCCGTGTAATTCCGCGGTCCTGCAAGCCGTCTCCGTCATGCAACCACTTCTTGGCAATGGACGTCGTTAACACTGGCCAGTCGGTCTTGCTGTCGATCCAGGCATCCAACTGGTCTTTCAGGGCAGATTGGCGCAGGAACAGATGCTTTGTCTCGCGCACCTCAAGATCGGTTGACCCCGAAATTGCACTACGTGGATTGATCAGGTCGGTGGGATCTAGCTGTTTGGTGCAGTTTTCACACTGGTCGCCACGCGCTTTATCATACCCGCAGTTCGGGCAGGTCCCTTCGATATACCGGTCCGGCAGAAAGCGTCCATCTGCATTCGAGTAAACCTGCTTTTCGGCCACTTCTGCGATGTAGCCATTGTCGGCAAGCTGGCCTGCAAAATGCTGGGTCAGGGCCTTGTTCCGATCCGAAGACGACCGCCCGAAATGGTCGAAGCTCAGGCCAAAACGGTCAGCAATGTCGGATTGGATCGCGTGCATCTCGGCGCAGTACTCGGCCACCGGTTTGCCGGCTTTGGCGGCGGCAAGTTCAGCAGGCGTTCCATGTTCGTCTGTGGCACAGATGAACATCACCTCGTGCCCGCGAGCGCGGTTGTAACGCGCAAACAGATCAGCAGGCAGTTGCGAGCCCACGAGATTGCCAAGGTGCTTGATCCCGTTGATGTACGGGATGGCCGAGGTAATGAGGATACGCGCCATGAAAGTCTCCGCCATAGTCGTTCCGCGGGATTACCTCAGCACTGCAGCAAGGTCTAGCGTTCAGGGCTGCCGGTATGGGGCTGATCGGCCGCACGACACATTTCAGGTTGCAAAAGCGTATCGAGCATCGCCGAGCAATCCTCCACATGTTCTGCAATCACGTGAATCACGTCCCCCTCACGCTGTATACGCCCTGTCACTTTCAACATGCGGCCTGCGATGACCGCACGGCGGAAGCGTTCATAAATCTTGTTCCACACGATCACGTTCACTGTGCCAGTTTCGTCCTCCAGCGTCACGAAAATGACCCCATGGGCCGTGCCGGGACGTTGGCGCAGCAAAACAAGACCCGCCACACAGATGCGCGCGTTCTGGGGCGGTCGGTTGAGCCAGGCCGCCGGTAGGCACGCGGGTGGTTGGGGCCATCCCGGTGGGCCGGGCGCAGGGGACAGTTCGGGCAAAAACTTCATGAGAACAAAAATAGAACAGAATGCTCGTATCGCCAAGTCTGGCAAATCCTGCCCGCCTGCACTATGTCGATGCAAACTGACATCGGATGAGAACGCACATGGCTAAAATTACCTACATCGAGCACAACGGAACCGAGCATGTCGTGGACGTGTCGAACGGCCTGACCGTAATGGAAGGCGCACGCGACAATGGTATTCCCGGTATCGATGCCGATTGCGGCGGTGCCTGCGCGTGTTCCACCTGCCATGCCTATGTGCATCCCGACTGGGTGGAAAAAGTTCCGGCGAAGGAAGCCATGGAAGAAGATATGCTTGATTTCGCCTATGAAACCGATCCGGAACGGTCACGCCTGACTTGCCAGATCAAAGTTACGGATGCGCTCGACGGGCTGGTCTTGCAACTTCCCGAGAAGCAGATCTGATGCGCGCACTCGCCGTCATTACATTTGTTGTGGCGGCGGGCTGTGCAAATGCGGACGGGCCTGAACCACAGATTGCTTCGGCCAAGTTTAGCGCAGACCTGGATGTCTACCCTCACAGAATAATGGGGGAAATCCGCGAAAAAGCCGTCCTGGAGGCGCGCGATGGCGCGGGACGGCTCTACCGCGTAGACCTTAGAGATGCGGGCCCAGGACACAACGTGTTCGAGGATATTGCCCCACGCGTGGTCGACGCCGACGGGGACGGCAGGCCCGACATTGTGGTGGTTGAAAGCAGCCAGACCGAAGGCGGCCAACTTGCCATCTATTCTCTTCGCAACGGCGACCTTGTGAAGTCGGCCGCAACCCCGCATATCGGAACACGTTTTCGCTGGCTGGCGCCGGTGGCGATTGCCGATCTCGATGAAAACGGCACGGTCGATCTGGCCTATGTGGACCGTCCACATCTTGCCAAGACCCTCCGCGTCTGGAGCTGGGCGTCAGGTGGCCTGACTGAGGTCGCGAACCTTCAGGGCGTTACCAACCATCGCATCGGCGAGGACTTCATCTCCGGTGGTGTGCGTGATTGTGGCGACGGACCCGAGATGATCCTCGCGGAAGCCAACTGGTCGGGGACTGTCGGCATTAGATTCTCAGGTGGGACACTGACACGGCGCGCCCTGACCTACCCGGCAACGCAAAAAGGTTTTGAAGACGCGCTCAGTTGCTCTGAGTGAGCATCTGGCCGAGTGCTATTCAACAAAAGGCGTACATGACACATCGCTGCCGCCTGAATCACTTCTCTGCAGCGAGCAAAACTTCACCGCACCAGATTGGGTGTCGACCACCCACACGCCGGTACCGGCTCCATTGGACGAGGCGGTGTACTGGCCCCCAGCAGCATGGGTTATGGCGGGAAACGCAATGGCAAGTAGAAGCGTCAGAGCACGTGTCATGGTATTTTCTCGGTAAGGAATTTTCGAACGTCGGCGAAGCGGTTACACGCGTAAGGAAGCAGCCGCACCGCTCAAAGGGATATCAAACTGTTTCCTGAAAGTCATTTCGCGATGTGAGCCGTCGTCAACCGATCGCGCCATTCTAGCCAAGTCCTTTGGTTTCGATCGCCAAAGGCGCACCGCAGTGCTTGCAGTGCACAGAATCGGGATCATGCCGGCTCAACCCGCAGGTCTCGCACAAGTAGGTAACTTTCGCTGGCAAGAAAATCGCACGCGCCAGATTAAGGAACAGCGATACGCCGACGATCATGATCAGAACCGAGATCATTTTTCCGATCGGTGTCGTCGGTGTAATATCTCCATAGCCTGTCGTCGTCAGAGTGGTAACAGTAAAATACAAGGCATCGATATACGCTTCAACGCCGGTCCTCCCCCCGCTGAACAGCGTGTATACCCCCGCAGACGTAACAAAAACGAAGACGATCAGATTCAAGCTCGCCACCAACGCGTCCTCGTGTTCTCTGAAGAACCGCCAGTCCCGCCGAAGATCGTTGAGCAGGTATTCGGAGTGCCCCAGCCGCAATCCTCGCAGGATGCGCAAGAACTCCAAGTTCATCGCCACGAAGGGGTTCAAGACGAAAGACGCCAGCACCGCTATATCGGCCAGAACATAGACGCGGCTGACATAATGCGCTTTTTTCGGTGCTATCCAGAACCGAGCGGCCAGATCGCAAAAAATGACGACGGCAAAAAATCCGTGAAGTATCGAGGAAAGCGGCGAAGCAGGGAGCGGCGTCGATACAATGAAATACAGAACGGTCGCCAGATCGAAGAGCAAAAGCGAATAGCGGAACCAAACTGCGCGTCGAGACCGCCCTGTATATAGCTGATAGATGTTGTCTCGAAAGGTCGACACGCCGCGCCTCAGGCCATGTTTATCTTCGCCGTATGCGATGAAGGTGCCAGAAATAGCGGGGGTATCAAACCCTTGGCTTCACTGGATTCGAATTTGACCAGCGCTTGTTCCCACGCGCTAAGTTATTCAGCCGCGTCGACATCGTTACGCTCCAAGGCCCTCCAGCCGATATCTTTGCGATAGAAGCCTTCAGGCCAGTGAATACGACTGACCATGTCATACGCGCGAGTTATCGCTGTGCGGAGTGTAGTCCCGCGCGTGGTCACATTGAGAACCCTGCCGCCGTTGGCCACAGTTGCCCCACCAATCCGCTTTGTTCCCGCGTGGAAAGCCATATTCCAGCTGTCTTCCGGCAGCCCTGCCAACCCGCGGATCTCGGACCCTTTTTCATAGCTTCCCGGATAGCCTTGGCTCGCCATTACAATGGTTACTGCGCAGTCGTCTGCCCAATTGACCTGCGTTTCGCTCAATCGCCCCTCAGCGCAAGCCAGCATCAGGTCGAGCGCCTGCGCTCCGAGTCGGATCATCAGCACCTGACATTCAGGGTCTCCGAAACGTACGTTGTACTCCACCAGTCGAGCTTGGCCATCTTTGATCATCAACCCGGCATAAAGCACCCCCTGATAGGGCGTACCGCGGCGCGCCATTTCATCAATGCAAGGCTGGACGATCTGGTCCAATGCCGCTTGCGCAATTGCGTCGGTTAATACCGGCGCGGGAGAGTAGGCCCCCATCCCACCGGTATTTGGGCCTTTATCGCCGTCATAGGCGCGTTTGTGATCCTGCGCAGTCCCGATCGGCAGTGCGAATTTTCCATCCGAAAGCACGAAGAACGACGCCTCTTCGCCCTCCATGAATTCCTCGATCACCACTTCGGCACCTGCTGCACCAAAGGCGCCGCCAAACATATCCTCGACAGCAGCCAGCGCTGTCGCTTCGTCCATCGCGACGATGACACCCTTACCCGCAGCGAGACCATCGGCTTTTACAACAATCGGCGCGCCCTGCTCGCGAATATAGGCCTGCGCGGGCGCCAGTTCTGTAAAGCGTGCGTAACCGGCTGTCGGCGCATGTGCGGCGTCGCAAACCTCTTTGGTAAAGGCCTTGGACGCTTCAAGTCTAGCTGCGGCCGCGGAGGGACCAAAACAGAGAATACCAGCCTCGCGCAGGCGATCCGCAACACCCGCGGCCAACGGGGCTTCCGGACCGATGATCACGAAATCGATCGCCTCCTCTTCCGAGAAGGTCACCACGGCTTCGCCATCGTCGATATCAAACGAAGCACATTCCGCAATCTCGGCCATCCCGGCATTGCCAGGCGCCACAATCAAGCGATCGCACTTGGGGTTTTGTGCAACGGCCCATGCCAGCGCATGCTCACGCCCGCCACTGCCGAGAATCAGGATATTCATCTGCGCCGTTGTCTCTGGTCTTTTTCTTCCGGTGCGGGACTTCTAAGGTCATGTCAGCGCCATGACAAGCGAGGCTAAATGTCCGACTTCGACCTGATCGACGATCCCCTTCCGGGCCAGAATGCGCCGGAATTCACTGTCAGCGAACTCTCGGGCGCGATTAAGCGTACTTTGGAGGGGGAGTTCGGACGCGTGCGCGTGCGTGGCGAGGTTGGGCGCGTTATGCGGGCACGGTCTGGCCACATCTATTTTGACCTGAAGGACGACAAAAACGTCATCAACTGCACGACCTGGAAAGGTCAGGTTGCGGGGCTTGGCGTCCAACCCGAAGAGGGCCTGGAAGTGGTTGTCGAAGGCAAGCTCAGCGCCTACGGCCCGCAGTCTCGCTACAATATCAACGTCGATCGCGTGGCTGTCGCGGGTGTTGGCGCTCTGATGGCATTGCTGGAAAAGCGCCGCAAGGCGCTGGAAGCGGAGGGGCTATTCGCGCCAGAGCGGAAGAAACCACTGCCGTTTCTGCCAGAGGTGATCGGGGTAGTGACCTCGCCTTCGGGCGCAGTGATCCGGGATATTCTGCATCGATTGCGCGACCGCTGTCCGCGCAAAGTGCTGATCTGGCCAGTGGCGGTGCAGGGTGAGCGCTGCGCGCCGGAGGTTACCAACGCGATCCGTGGCTTTAACATGCTAACCGCTGGCGGCTCCGTTCCGCGGCCCGATTTGCTGATCGTCGCGCGGGGCGGCGGATCCGTGGAAGACCTGTGGGGCTTTAACGAAGAAAGCGTGGTGCGGGCAGCGGCCGAGAGCGATATCCCCCTGATTTCAGCAGTCGGCCACGAAACCGACACTACGCTGATCGACCATGCCGCCGACCGACGTGCCCCTACTCCAACAGCCGCTGCCGAAATGGCTGTCCCCGTTCGGATGGAACTTCTGGCGGGACTGGGCGCCTATGGTGAGCGCATGCTCACGGGTCTTACCCGCGCTGTGGGCCAGCGCGATCAGCGGCTTAAAGACCTGAGCCACGCCATGCCGCGGCCCGCCGATTTACTGGCGGTGCCAAGCCAACGCCTGGACGCCGCAGCAGAGCGGCTGCCTGGTGCGCTGAAAGCGGCTGCCGCAGCAAAGCGTATCGCGCTGAGCCAAAGCGTGGGTGCGTTGCGTCCAGCAATGCTCGCTGCAAAAATCGCCCGCGGGCGGGACCGTTTGAAACCCGTATCCGATCGTCTGCCGCATGCGTTTGATGCGACCTTTACCGAGCGCAAGACCCGCCTTGAGGCGGTCGCACGCGTGCTGGAAACCGCAGGACCACGGGCGACACTGGCGCGGGGTTACGCCATTGTTCGGAACGATGCGGGCGATGTGGTTACGCAACGCGCCGAGGCAGCCAAGGCACCATTACTTGAGATCGAGTTCGCCGATGGGCGTCTGAGCACACACCCGGACAATGCCACCGCCCTGCGCCGCAAACCCGCCGCCAAAAAGAGCGGACCTGAACAAGGCTCATTGTTCTAGGTCTAGGTCGGCACCGCATCTTCCCTCTGCGCGCGCGGCGTATTAGGTGGAGGGGACACTTTCGAAAAGGCCCCGCGCATGTCGTTCTTCTCCAAGCTGAAAAGCCGGATGTTCAAGTCCTCCTCCAAACTCGAGGAAGGGTTGGACGCGATTGTCGAGGATGGCGGGACCGAAGACCCATCCGAAACGATCGCGGCTGAAGCGCCAGGCGAGTTGCCTGCCGCGGAAGCCGCCACCGAACCAGTGACGGAGACTGTCGCGCCCGCGCCAATCGAGCAGGTAGTGCCTGAGCCTGAGCATGAGCATGAGCATGAGCATGAGCATGAGCATGAGCATGAGCATGAGCATGAGCATGAGCATGAGCATGAGCATGAGCATGAGCATGAGCATGAGCATGAGATCGAAACCACGCAAACGACTGCCGCGCAAGCCCCCTCAAAACCGGGGCTTCTTGGCCGGATGTTCGGCAAAAGTACAGCGCCCGAGACGCCGGAAACGGCAGGGGCGCCCGATGCGCCCGCCCCCCCGATCGCGGCTGCGCCACCAGTACCCGCCCCTGCCAGCGGTCCCGTTATCCGCCGCGCGCTGGACGATGCCATGCTCGAACAGCTTGAGGAGGTGTTGATCGCCTCCGACATGGGCGTCGACACAGCCTTGCGCGTCACAGCGAACATCGCCGAAGGGCGTTTCGGCAAACGCATGTCGACAGCGGAAATCAAGGCGGTGCTCGCGGATGAAATCGCCCGCATCATGGAACCAGTCGCCAAACCTCTACCGATCTATCCCAAGCGCCCGCAGGTGGTGCTTGTTGTCGGAGTCAACGGGTCGGGCAAAACCACGACAATCGGCAAGCTCGCCAGCCAGTTCCGCGCCGCGGGAAAAACCGTGATGATCGCCGCTGGCGACACGTTCCGCGCTGCTGCGGTTGAGCAGCTTCAGGTCTGGGGCGAACGGGCGGGTGTCCCGGTCTTAACACGCCCCGAAGGTACGGACCCTGCCTCGCTGGCCTTTGACGCAATCCGGCAAGCGCAGGAGGACAAGGTCGATCTGCTGATGATCGACACAGCAGGCCGCTTGCAAAACCGCGCCGACCTGATGGAGGAGTTGGCCAAGATCGTCCGCGTGATCCGCAAGGTGGATGAGACCGCACCGCACAACACGTTGCTGGTGCTGGATGCGACCACTGGACAGAACGCGCTGAGCCAGGTGGAAACCTTCCGCAACATCTCTGACGTCTCCGGGCTGGTGATGACCAAGCTCGACGGGACTGCCAAGGGCGGCGTTCTCGTGGCTTTGGCAGACAAGTTCGGGCTTCCCATCCACGCGATTGGTGTTGGGGAGCAGATCGACGACCTTGCCCCGTTCGACCCGGAAGACTTTGCAAACGCACTGACGGGCCGGGACGGGTGACCACGCGATGGGCGACTGGATCGTCTCCGTCGCCGGAACACCCACCGGCGAAACGCTTGCGCTGATCCTCGCGCTCTCGGCGGCGTTTCTTCACGCGGTCTTTGGGGCCATTCAGAAGGGCCGGCATGACCCGTGGCTGGCGCGCGGCGCCATTGATGCGGCCGCCGTCGTTTTGTCACTCCCGGTCGCTCTCTTGATCGTTCCGTGGCCGCAAGGGTCCGAGTGGCTCCTGATGGTCGGCGCCATGGTGATCCATTTCATCTATAAGCTTGGGATGGCTCTGGCCTATGAACGCGGCGCGTTCACAGTCGTGTACCCTGTCGTCCGCGGCACAGGCCCGCTGTTCACCGTCTTCGGCGCCTGGCTAATTTTTGGCGAGACCTTCAATGCCACCCAATGGCTGGGCGTGGCGGTGTTGCTGACAGGGATTTTTGGTCTCGCACTCTATAACTACCTGTTCTTGAACCAGGGTCGTGAAAGCCTTGGTCCCGCTCTCGCCTTCGCGGTGCTCACAGGCGGCTTCGTGGCGCTCTATACCACTTATGACGCCTATGCGATCCGCGCGATCCCGAACCCGTTCACCTTCATCGCGTGGTTCTTCTTGTTGTGCAGCTTGGATTTCCCTTTGATCGCCTGGTGGCGGTGGAGGCGCATGCAAGATCCGCCCGACTTGGGGCCGCTGATGCGCCGCGGCGTTGCTGGCGCCTTTGTCGCCTTCGGCAGTTTTGGATCTGTGATGCTTGCCACCCGGCTCGACAAGGTGGGCGAGGCGGCGATCCTGCGTGAAACCTCCACTGTCTTTGCCGCGGCGATCGGCTGGATCTTCCTGAAAGAGACGGTTGGGCCCAGACGACTTGTCCTGATGGCATTGATCGCAGCCGGCGCTGTGATAGTTGAAGCGGGAGGCTAAAGGAACCCGCGCATGGCAGAGCACAAACCGATCAACCCGTGGCTGAAAATGGGGCTGGAGCTAGGCCCGGTCCTGTTATTCTTCGTCGGCTATATGCGGATCAAGGACGAGACCTTCCTGATCCTCGGACGCGAATACAGCGGGTTCATCGTTGCCACGACCGCTTTCATCCCGGTGCTATTTCTGTCGATGTCGGTGCTTTGGTGGCTGACGGGCAAGCTCAGCAAAATGCAGATCGTCACCGCCGTGATGGTGATCGTTTTCGGCGCACTCACGGTGATTTTTAACAATGAAGCCTTCTTCAAGATGAAAACGACGATCGTCTATGCGCTCTTTGCCGGGCTTCTCGGCATCGGGCTGCTGCGAGGGCAGTCTTATCTTGCCTATGTGATGGAAGACATGATGCCCATCGCGGAGGAAGGCTGGATGATCCTAACGCGCCGTCTCACCGCAATGTTTGGTGTTATGGCGGTCGCGAATGAAGTCGTATGGCGCACGATGTCCACCGAGTTCTGGGTGAAGTTCGAAACCTTCGCCCTGCCCGCCTGCCTTTTTGCCTTCTTCATCGCCCAAGCCAAGATGCTCGAGCGCTACAGCCTCGAGGAAGATTGACCGGTGCCCGCTTACATCGACCCGACCCGCGAGAGTTTCGCGGCGTTCCGCGAGATGGACCGCCCTGGCCCGGTACACATGCTGAACCTGATCCAATTTCGGGAGGTGGCGGCTTATGACGACGGCACTGAGACGACCGGGACGGCGGCGTATGCGAACTACGCGCGTGAGAGCGCGCCAATCTTCCAGCGGCTCGGCGGGCGGCAGGTCTGGCTGGGCACGCCGGAACTGATGCTGATCGGCCCGCAGGAGAAGTCCTGGGACTTGGCCTTCATCGCCGAGTACCCCAGCGTCGCGGCCTTTGTGGAAATGCTGCGTGACGAAGCATATAGGAAAGCTGTCCGCCATCGCCAAGCTGCCGTAGCGGACAGCAGACTGATCCGGATGAAGCCAGCTACACCTGGCGCGGCGTTTGGGTCTGTTACAAACCAAGACTGAAAGACTACGGCGGACAAAAGGCTTTCTTTTCTGTCACACAGATGCTCCTTTAAGCGCAGGTGATTTTGTCTCTTGCGCACAGAAAGGGCCTTGGCATGGAAGAGAGCATTGGATTTTTTGATATAATTTGGTTCATCTTTTGGATGTTCCTGATGGTCGCCTGGTTCTGGGTGGTGATTTCGGTTGTCTCAGACATTTTCCGTTCCAAGGATATGAACGGGTTTGCTAAGGCTCTTTGGGTCGGTTTCGTGATCATCATTCCATGGCTCGGCGTGCTGACTTACCTTCTGCTCCGCGGAGACAAGATGGAAGCGCGCAACATCGAAACAATGGGGAAGATGGAAGATGCACAGCGCGATTATATTCGATCGGTCGCGCAAGTTTCGGCTGCGGACGAGCTGGAACGGTTGGCCACGCTTAAGGAAAAAGGTGTTTTGACTGAAGAGGAATTCGCAGCGCAAAAAGCGAAAGTCCTAGGCACCTGACCGACATCGGACCGGGTAGATTGGCAGCGCTTTTTCAAGTTCTGCCAATCTACCAAATACGCCAAGGACGTTTGTCCGAAGAACCTCGGTAGTGGCCCCGGGGGTGCACCAGTTCGGCGCAATGCCGGATTTTTCTTTGACCGAGCTCCACGTGGCTTGGCTGGTAATCAAACGGCGCCAACCCGTTCGGAAACTCAAATATAGCTATCGATGGGCGGTCGCCCTTGTGGATTTGCTACAGTTCCCAACAGCGGCATCCGGACTGGCAAACTGATTGGCGGTCTTTCAGGTATCGCACGCATGATCGAAGTGCGTTTTCGTCTAGAGCCGGAAGATAGTTCCATCAGAAAAACATGAAAAAAGCCCCGTCAGAGACGGAGCTTTTCTAGATGTTCAGAAGGAAAAGTTAGCCGACAGACAGCGCCACAAAACGCGGTTCGCCATCACGGCGTACCAACAGCAGGATCGACTTTCGACCAGCTTCGCGGGCAGCCTCAATCTGTTCTTCAAGGTCACTAGGAGAGCCAACCTTCTGCTGGCCCGCTTCAGTGATCAGGTCGCCCGCGCGCAGGCCTTTCTCAAACGCCTCTGAGGTTTCGTCGATATCTGCAACGACAAGACCCTCGGCACCGCTCGCCAGCCCCAATTGCTCGCGCAACTCTTCCGATAACTCCGACACGGTCAGACCCATGATTTCTTCCTGAATGGGCTCATCCGCAGGTGCCGATGCCGGGAAGGTCCGCTCGGCTTCCTCGCGACGGCCAAGCGTGACAAGAAGGGTCTGGGTCGCGCCTTCGCGGAAAACAACAACGCGGACGGCTTTGCCCACCTCGGTGTTTCCGACAATGCGGACGAGTTCACGGGTGTCTTCGACTTCGCTTCCATCGAAGGTGATAATCACATCCCCTGCCTGCACGCCGGCGTCAGCCGACGGCCCCGGTGGCACATCAGTGACCAAAGCCCCGCTGGCAGCCGCAAGCCCAAGCGCTTCAGCAACATCATCAGTCACGTCCTGAATCCGCACACCGAGCCAGCCGCGGCGAGTTTCCCCGAACTCCTGAAGCTGGTCAACAACACGTGTTACGACGTTGGAGGCCATGGAAAAGCCGATCCCGATCGAGCCGCCATTTGGCGACAAGATCGCGGTGTTCACGCCAATAACGTCTCCATCCATGTTAAACAGTGGCCCTCCCGAGTTACCACGGTTAATGGCCGCGTCCGTCTGGATGTAGTCATCGTAGCTGCCTGACAATGCACGATTGCGCGCCGAAACAATCCCGGTGGAGACGGAAAAGCCTTGGCCAAGCGGGTTACCAACAGCCATGACCCAGTCTCCAACACGGGCAACATCACTGTCTGCGAACTGCACGAAGGGGAGCGGTTCATCGCTTTCAACCTTCAGAAGCGCAATGTCGGTGTTGGGGTCAGTTCCGATGACTTTTGCGACCAGTTCTTCACCCGAAAAGAACTCAATCTGGATCTCATCGGCCTGTTCGATTACGTGGTTGTTCGTGACAATGAAGCCATCTTCAGAGATCACAAAACCCGAGCCCAGTGCATTGGAACGGCGCTGGCGACGTTGTTCTGGTCGTCCCTGCTCTTGCTGGCGCTCCATGAAGTCCTCGAAGAAGTCTTCCAGTGGAGAGCCCTCCGGAACTATCGGAGCCGGACCGCCGGGCATGGACACGTTCGTTGATGTTGTGATGTTGACAACGGCCGGGCTGACGGACTCAGCAAGATCGGCGAAGCTGCCCGGCATATCGCGGGCATGGGCGGCAATTGCCTGCGCCAGCAGCAGCACAAGCCCCAGCATGAGCGCGGCCAAGGCGTGAATGGGGCGCAGCGGCGCGTGGTCTCGCACGGCGACCGCCACCTTAGTTTCTTGTTTCGGATCGTACACTCGAGCGTCCTCCTTATTGGACCGCCGCGTCCGGGGCCGGTCCTGTCGTTCCTGTAGCGGACTGATACCACCTGCATCTACATGTCGTGTGACTCGACGGATATGCAACACCAGGACAAATCTCGCACCGTCACACTGACGTGATTTTACGTTACACGGTACCGGTACACGTAGGGCCTCGCGATCAGCCTACAAGGCTTTTCCCGATCCAGACAAGCACGACTCCGAACGCGACCGCGCTCAGTCCGAGCTTCCGGCGTATGTCAGTCGGCATTTCCGAGAAAATACGCAACACGTCCTCTATACGCGAAGGGGCCAGTGCGAACACCAGCCCCTCGATCACGAACACCAGCCCGAAGGCGATGATCCATACAGACATCAGCGATCCCGGCGTGGCGTAGCCCCGTCGAGATAGTCAAAAAACTCGCTGTCCGGAGTTATAACCATCGACGAGTTCGATCCGCGCAACGACCGCTCATATGCCGTCAAAGAGCGATAGAATTCAAAGAACCCTTGATCTCTTCCATAAGCCTCCGCGAACACGCGGTTGCGCTCAGCGTCCGCCTCACCACGGGTGATTTCTGCTTCCCGCTGGCTTTCGGAGACGAGCTCAACCACAGTACGATCAGCCTGCGCGCGTACCCGCTGCGCGGCCTCTTCCCCACGAGCGATTTCGTCCGCCGCTTCCCGTTCACGCTCTGCGCGCATCCGGGCAAACGTTGCGTCCAAGTTTTGAGGTGGCAGGTTGGTTTGCTTGAGCCGCACATCGACGACTTCAAGACCGATCGCTGCTGCTCGCGAGCGCACGCCCGATGTGATCCGTGCTGCAAGAACAGCCCGCTCGGGTGACAGGATTGTGTTCGAAGTCACCCCTTCGGCGCCAAGGACAGCCCGGATGGTCGGGTTCAGAATACCCTCAAGACGCTGTTCTGCGGCCTGCATGCCACCAACACCGACGGCCTGCCGGAATTGAACCACGTCTGCAATCCGGTAGCGCGCGAAGGCATCCACGACCAAACGACGGTCATCTGACGGCGTAACTTCGATTGGCTGCGTATCGAGCGACAAGATCCTGTCGTCGTAACGCACAACCTCTTGAATAATAGGGATTTTAAACGCCAAGCCGGGATCTTCCTTTACGGCCTTGATCTGGCCGAACTGGAGAACGAGGGCTTTCTCGCGTTCGTCTACAATAAAGAGGGCGCTTAAAGCAATCGCGCCTGCGATCACCAGAGCGGGGATCAGAAAACCTGCTTTTTTCATTAGTTGGTCTCCTGCGGGCGACGAAGTTCGTTCAATGGAAGGTAGGGCACGACGCCTTGGCCGGAGCCACTGGAACCTTCATCAAGGATCACCTTGTCGACATCCCCGAGAACTTTCTCGATCGTTTCAATATAAAGACGCTTGCGGGTCACTTCGGGCGCGTTTTGGTATTCTTCAAGAACTGCAAGGAAGCGGCTTGCTTCACCTTCAGCCTCGTTCACAACCTGCGCACGATAGGCTTCGGCCTCTTCAAGAAGCTGAGCGGCTTCACCGCGTGCACCCGCAAGTACACGGTTGGCATAGGCGTCGGCCTGTCGTTCCAGACGGTCACGTTCCTGTTCGGCTGCCTGAACGTCGCGGAAGGCGTCGATCACTTCGGCTGGCGGGTCGGCACGGTCAAGGTTCAGACGCACGATGTTGATGCCAGATTCGTAGCTGTCGAGTGTGCTCTGGATCAACTCCTGCACCTGCTGGGCGATCAGCTCTCGATCCCGGTTCAGGATCGGCGCCAGTTCAGACTGGGCGATCACTTCGCGCATGGAGGCTTCCGACACCGCACGGACCGTTGCTTCGCCGTCGCGCAGGTTGAAGAGGAACGCAGCAGGGTCGGTGATGTTCCAGATTACTTCGAAGTCAATGTCGACGATGTTTTCGTCGGTGGTCAGCATCAGGCCATCGTCACCCCTCTGGGCACCGCGCCCAACACCGATCTCAATCGTGTTTTCGCGCGTCACCGGGATAACCTCAGCCGTAACCAAAGGCCAGGGTGCGAAGTTGAGACCCGGGTTTCCGGTTGCCGAATACTCACCGAGGAACAATTCCACCGACTGTTCTTCAGGACGCACCGTGTAGAACGAGGTAAAGGCCCAAAGACCAAGTAATAGAAGCGCGCCAATCCCGACGGTGCCTTTGGTCAATCTTGGGCCTTCACCGCCACCGCCTCCGCGGTTCGAGCCATTGCCGCCACGGCCGCCCATAAGGACGCGCAGCTGCTCCTGACCCTTCTTCATGATCTCGTCGATTTCTGGGATCTGTGGGTTATCGCCCCCCTGCCCCGGCCGTCGGCCCGGGCCACCATTTCCGCGGTCGTCGCCCCCGCCGCGGTTGCCACCGCCGCCCCAGGGTCCACCGGAATTATTCGCCATCAGCTTTCCTTGTCATTCACCAAAGGTGTCGTTGTTGTTGGACATGGTTGTGCCGGCCCGATTATCAAGCCGTCCTCACCGGAGTTTTCATCGTCACAAGCTCTTCCGAGATCGTTGGATGGACCGCACAGACGCGATCAAAATCTTCTTTAGTGGCTCCCATTTTGACCGCCACACCCGCTAACTGGATCATTTCGCCCGCTTGCGGCGCGACAATATGGCAGCCCAGGACCTTTCGCGTCTCAAGACTAACAACCAGCTTCATCAAGACCCGGTCGGAACGTCCGGCAAACGCCGTCTGCATGGGGCGGAACGACGTGCAATAGACCTCTATCGGTTCTTGGTCGCGCGCCTCCTCCTCGCTCAACCCGACAGTGCCCATTTCGGGTTGCGTGAAAATCGCCGATGGAATCAGGTCGTGATCCGGCTTGGTTGGATTGCCTTTGAATACTGTTTCAACAAACGCCATGCCCTCACGGATCGCGACCGGCGTCAGTTGCACGCGGTTTGTGACATCCCCGATCGCGTACACCGATGGAATATTGGATTGCGAGTATTCGTCGACCACGACTTCGCCCCGACGGCCAACTTTTACGCCAGCTTCACCGAGCCCCAGATCATCGGTGTTTGGCGTTCGACCTGTCGCAAAAAGCACTGCATCAAACACTTTCTCTGTGCCATTGGTGGCTTTGGTCCAGACTGGCCCGGAATACTCCGCGTCCGAAATCGGTATCGCAGCATCGGAAGAGGCAGCGCCCATTGCCGGATCAGACCCGGTAAATGTTGCGGAGGCCAGATCTTCCGTGTCCGCCGCGCGCATCGTCAAAACATTCGTTCCGAGATGCAGATCGATGCCCCTATCGCGCATCATCTCAGCGACCAGCCCGCGCGCTTCGTCGTCAAACCCTCGCAAGATCTGCGCACCACGGTAATACTGCGTGACCTTAACCCCCAAGCCATTGAGAATACACGCAAACTCACAAGCTATATATCCACCCCCAACGATCAAAATGGACTTGGGCATTTTGTCCATTAGAAAGATCTCATTAGATGAAATGCCCAGATGAGCATTCGGAATACTGGGTGCGGACGGGCGACCTCCGGTGGCGACGAGAATGTGCTTTGCGGTACGCTCTTCCCCTGTCGAGAGCACTACAGTATGTGGGTCTTTCAGACGCGCGCGGGCATCGAAAATCTGAACTTTTGATCCGTCCAGCAATCCACGATAGACCTGCTCCAAACGATCCAGTTCCTTGTGGAGATGCGTGCGAAAACCTGGCCAGTCAAATGTTCCATCCGCAACATCCCAGCCATACGCTCGCGCATCGGCGAAGGACTCACGGTAAGACGAGGCGAAGACCATCAATTTTTTGGGAACACATCCGCGGATTACGCAGGTGCCCCCCATACGGTACTCCTCAGCTAGCGCGACTTTCGCGCCTTCAGCTGCTGCGACGCGCGCGGCCCGGACGCCCCCGGAGCCCCCTCCGATGACGAACAGATCGTAGTCAAATGCCATGGGGCCGCTCCTGTCTTCCGTGCCGGGCAAACCCCAGCCCGGTCTTACAGATCAGAGAATACGTTGGCGCTGGTGATAACTTCAACCTGCTCCTGCTTGATTGACCCGGTATTTATGTCGCGAATTTCGACCGTGGCGTCGGAATTCCCGATCACGACCATATCGCAGATGTCGATAAAGAGCCCGTTCTCAACCACGCCAGGGATCTGATTCAATACCAAAGACGCTTGGCGCGGGTTCTCAATCTGTAATAGGTCCAGATCAATGATATAATTCCCTTCATCAGTCACAAATGGACCGCCCTGCGTTACTCGGAGCCGACCTGTACGCCCCACGACGCTCAAATTAATCAGTGTCTCTTCGATTAGTGTCTTGGTCGTTTCCCAACCAAATCGCACAACCTCAACTGGAAGCGGAAAATGACCGAGCTGGGAGACCTGTTTCGACACGTCGGTTATCACGACCATCCGGTCCGATGCGGTGGCAACGATCTTTTCATGCAATAACGCCCCGCCCCCGCCTTTGATCAGGTTGAGCTGCTGATCGAACTCGTCAGCACCGTCAATGGTCAGATCCAGCCATTTCACCTCGTCCAGAGTGGACACAGTCAGCTTTAGATCGCGCGCCAAGTCCGCAGTGCGTTTCGAAGTGGCAACGCAAGTGATCTGCATGCCCTCTTCGTGCACTACCTCCGCCAAATGGCGGACCATCCAAGCGGCAGTTGAGCCAGTTCCGAGCCCAACGCGCATGCCATCCTCCACAAGCGCAACAGCGCGCTTTGCCGCGACATATTTTGCGCGGTCAATCGGGGACAATTCTCCGGACATGGGCGACTCCTCCATCAGGTCGTCTTGCATAAAGCAAAAAACCGGTTGGAGTGCGAGGGTGACTTGACCGACCAGAACCGTCAAGGCACAGATTTCTCCCGTTAACAGAGTACTTCTAGGACCAACGCGGACTTTGGATAAGGGCCGAGACTAGCGGATCGAGGTATTTGCGCGGAAGGATTAATAAAGAGTGCGGACCATCTGCGAGCAGCCGGACAGGTCCGCCAACAGCCTCGTTGGATGTGGAGACAACACCGCCAGGATGGAGCGCAAGCCCGTCTAGGGGCCATTTTAGCCCCTGCGAACGCGTTTCTCCCGCTTTCAATGGAAAAACTGAGACCCGCGCTCCAGAGACGAGGTCGATCGAGATTTTCGGGGGTAGTAAGGTGACTACGTCGCTCTCTGAGACCAGAACAGCTTGTCTTTCAGGACGTTTAAGCAAACTGTGAAAACAGGCGAGCAAATGGTCGATGCGCCCGTCCGTGAAACCTGCGCACAAGTATAAGTCCGCCTCAATGCTACGCAACGCTTTGTCAAAATCCGTACTGTCTTGGTCCGTAATTTGGCGTCTGGTGACGCCTTGCAGGGAATCGGGAAAGGGACTCGGCAAGCTGTCAAAATCGCCCAGAATTACGTCTGGCCTAAGACCGGCGTCGGCGGCGTGGGCAACGCCACCGTCGACAGCCACAAGAATCGAGGCCTTTGCGCCAACGCTTCGTACCGTTGCAATTGTGGCAGGCCCGGCACCTAAAAATGTCGCAATCGTGGCGGAGTTTTCCGATGCTTGCATGATTTCGCGATATTTCGGTTCCGCTTGACAAAGTGCAACCGTATTTGCGGAAAATCTTACGGTTTTCTGTGTTTTTGTTTGTGAATTGGAAATAGCAATTGGTAAATTATAGTCGCTGGCTCGGGGCTAGAAAGTGAGCAGGCAGATGGTTGGACCGAATAAGATCCTCACTGTGTCGTACGGAACCTTTTCCTGTACGCTTGAAGGATTTGATGACCCGTTTTCCACGATGAAAGCGATCGCGGAGTATTTTCGCGACCTTGCATCTGAGGACCGCTTTTTTGGCGCAGAACCGCCCACGCCGGACGTGCAGATGCTGCACGCAATTGCGCAGAAGTCGTCCGACAAGCCCGTGGACGCGGAAGTTGCCAAAAACGGTCTGCGCCTGACACAAGGCAGTGAGGCGGCTGCGGCGACATCTGAGCCTGCGGCGGAGCCTGTTGCCGACATTCAACCTGACGTCGCGGTCGACCCGGTTGCTGAGGTACAGCCCGAGGTGACCTCAACCCAGGAACTAACCGAGTTTTCCCAGGAAGATGACTTCGAAGTAGACACGGTGCCGCAAGAAGAGGCGGCAACCGATTTGGCGAACGGCGTAGACCTGATGCCAGCGGAGCCAGAAGAAACGACGCCGGCTTTGATTGTCACCGCAGATGATGCGGAACCGGTCGAAGACATTCCAGCAGTGGCCGCAGAGTGGAGCTTTGAAGACGACACTGATGTAGCCGAAGATCAAGAGCCGGTCGAAGATCTGAGTGGCGACGTCGCATCGGCTTCTGATTTTGTCTTCGAAATCACTGAGGACGACGAGCCATCCCATGAAGACAACGCGGAGCCGGAAGCGGCAGACCACGCGCCAAGCTTTGCAGATGCCATCCGTCGCGATCTCGAGCCAATCGAAGACGAAGACAGCGAGATCTTGGAAGCCGCCGATGAGGATGTAGCCGCGCTATTCCAGATTGAAGAAACGGCGGTCGAACAATCTATTGAGGCCCCTGCGACCGACGCAGAAGACGTGACGCTTGAGCTTGATGTGTCTGAACCCTCGCCAGATCAGGACGAAGCACCGGCTGCCACAAGCATCGCTGCGAAATTGCAGCGAATCCGGTCAGTTGTCGCGGCCAGCGTTTCAGGCCTTTCTGGACAAAAGGGCGACACGGATGATGCCTTGTCAGAGACCGACGATCTGACAGATGACACCTCGTTCGGCCTTGACGCCGAGGAAGAGGAAGACGAGCGAACCGTAGAGACTACGGAAGCTGAAACCGCAGATGAACCGCTCGTCGACGCTCCTGTGACCTTTGCCGAGGAAGAGCTGTTTGAGGATGAAGTGCCTTCCGAACCCGAGACGTCTTTCGAGGAGGAACTGGCCGCCATTGAAGAGGGTCAGGACCTCGCACCGCGCCGCGGCATGGCGCTTGAGTTGTCCGACGAAGACCTGATCGCCGCCGCGGCCATGGCTCGTCCACGCAATGCGCCACGTCCGAAAGCGTTCGAGCGTACGATTGAGGCAGAGCAGGACCAGCCGGTCTATGAAGAGGACACAGCAGAGGTCGTCGCCGAAGACGAAGTTGCTTCCGACGAACTCACTTCGCAGGAAATCCCCTCCGAGGAAGCTGTAGCGGACGAAGAAGCTGCCCTGTTGAGCAATCTCGCCGCGATTGAAGACGATCTTGCAAAAGCGGATGCAGAGGCCGAGATCGAGGCTGCTGCAGAAGCCGAAGTGGCGGCCCAAGTTGCCGCAGAAGAAGCTGCCGAGGCCCGCCGCGCCCGCGCCCAGGAATCCTTGGGCGAAGATTCCGTAGGCGACGACGACGAAACCGTCGAACGGCTCCTGTCGCAAACCAACAGCAAGCTTAACGATGATCATACGCAAAGGCGCCAAAGCGCGCTTGCGCATCTCAAAGCAGCTGTTGCTGCGACCATCGCAGACCGTGTGACGCCAAAAGACGGCGAAGACACCGAGACAGGCGACGAAGCCGTAGACGATTACCGCAAAGATCTTGCGTCAATCGTGCGTCCCCGCGCTGTTGAAGAGGCCCCCGAACCGGCAGGGGACGCTGATGATACCCCCACTAACCGGAGCGCTGAGATCGAACCACTGGTGCTGGTACCGCAGGCGTTGGTTGAACAAGACGCGACAGTACGGCCACGCCGGATCAACCGAACTGAAAAATCAGATGCTCTGGAAGAACAGTCGAGTGGCTTTGCTGACTACGCCGACGAAATGGGCGCTCACGAACTGCACGAGCTCCTCGAAGCGGCCGCCGCTTATCTGAGCACGGTTGAGGGTAAAACCCACTTCTCACGGCCGGAGGTGATGCACATGGTGATGCGTCACGATCGGGACCGCACGTTCTCCCGAGAAGCGCAACTGCGCAGCTTTGGAGACCTCTTGCGGAATGGCACGATCGAGAAAGTGGATCGCGGGCAGTTCGTCATCTCGAACGACAGCCGGTTTGTCGGACACGGGTAACCCCGCCAACCTGCACATCACAAAAAGAAAGCGCCCTGTTTCGCCGGGCGCTTTTTTTATTTCTCAGTCCTCGGAAGTCGGCTGGTCCGGATCAGCTTGCCCGATCCCTTTGAAAATAAACTTAAACGGCAGAGCCCACAGGATACCGAGGGCGACATACACCAAAAACTCCACCCAAAGCGGCGGGCGACCAAGCCAATTCATAATTGTAACGGCGGTCACGATATAAGCGGGCAAACCAAGCAGCAGGATCACCAGCGACCATCGGCGACGCGCTTTGTATGATAGGGCCATGCTTTCTCCGGCTCGGCTAAGTGTTTAGTCGGCAAACGGATCGGTGACGAGAATGGTGTCATCCCTCTCCGGCGACGTAGACAATAGTGCGACCGGACACTCGATCAATTCCTCGATCCGGCGCACGTATTTCACAGCATTACCAGGCAGGTCTGCCCAACTACGCGCGCCCTCCGTGCTTTCGGTCCAGCCGTCCATTTGTTCATAGATAGGTGTACAGCGGGCTTGCTGGTCCGCGGCAGTCGGCAGGTAATCGAGGCGGGTTCCATCAAGTTCGTAGCCGACGCAGATTTTCAACACCTCGAACCCGTCGAGCACATCAAGTTTGGTCAGCGCTATACCCTTGACACCGGAAGTCGCACACGTCTGGCGAACCAGTGCAGAATCGAACCAGCCACAGCGACGCTGGCGGCCTGTCACAGTTCCGAATTCATGTCCGCGCTCTCCGAGCCGCTGACCATCCGCATCCTGCAATTCGGTAGGGAATGGGCCCTCGCCGACTCGGGTCGTGTAAGCTTTCACGATACCCAGAACATAGTCGATGCTTCCCGGACCAATGCCCACACCCGTCGCCGCCTGACCGGCAATTACGTTGGAAGACGTTACAAAAGGATATGTCCCAAAATCGATGTCCAGAAGCGCGCCCTGCGCGCCTTCGAACAGGATGCGATGACCCGCTTTGCGCTTTTCATTCAGCACTTTCCAGACCGGTGCGGCGTATTCGAGGATGGCAGGAGCAATCTCTTTCAGCTGTGCGATAAGTGCATCCCGGTCCACCGGTTCAATGCCCAAACCTTTGCGCAGAGGGTCATGGTGTTGGAGAGCCCGGTCAACGCGGGCTTCGAGCGTGGCTTCATCTGCCAGATCGGCCACCCGGACAGAACGGCGGCCGACCTTGTCTTCGTAGGCAGGCCCAATTCCGCGCCCGGTGGTTCCGATCTTGGTGCCTTTGGTTGCTGCCTCTTCGCGCGCACGGTCGAGTTCGCCGTGAATGGGCAGGATCAAAGGTGTGTTTTCTGCAATCATCAGGGTCGTGGGAGAAATGTCGACGCCCTGCCCCCGGATCGTTTCAATCTCTTTCACCAGATGCCAGGGGTCCAGAACGACGCCATTGCCAATGACCGAGAGCTTTCCGCCCCTCACCACGCCAGATGGCAGCGCATTCAGCTTGTAAACCTTGCCATCGATGACCAACGTATGGCCCGCGTTATGCCCACCCTGAAAGCGCGCTATCACGTCTGCGCGCTCCGAGAGCCAGTCCACAATTTTGCCTTTGCCTTCGTCGCCCCACTGCGCGCCCACGACAACCACATTTGCCATTTCGGACCTCTTCTCGTCTTTACCGAAACCCGCGCCGGTATATAGAGACCCATGCCGCGAGGAAACCGTTAATTACAGCTTGTCGGTCGCTTCAATCTGGGGCCTTGCGAGGCCGCGCACAAAGCCTTAGATACCCGCCATCGCACATCCAAAGGCTGGCCCATGGAAAATGTCATTCTGATCGTCCACCTGCTTCTTGCCCTCGCACTGATCGGTGTGGTGCTTCTGCAGCGTTCCGAAGGCGGCGGCCTTGGTATGGGTGGCGGTGGCGGTGGCGCTGTCTCCAGCCGCGGCGCAGCAACAGCGCTTGGCAAAATGACTTGGGCGCTGGCGATCGCCTTCATCGGCACTTCAATTACTCTGACAATCCTTGCAGCGGCAAACTCGAACTCGGCCTCGGTTCTGGACCGCATCACCGACGCGCCGACACCGGCCCCGGTTGAGTCACCCGGTCTCCCGGCAGGCGAAGACCTGTTGCCTCCGGTCTCGAGTGACGCGCCACTTTTGCCACCGCGCGCTGAGTAGAAAAAACCTCACTATGTTGCGCAGGCGTCTCCTTGCGCCTCAACATGCTGCGGTCTTATTGCGCTCTCGAAGCGAATCCTTTATGTGTTAAATCCCGTGATGATCGGGTTTTGCAGCGCCTCGGACGCGGCACCAAGCTCTCACAAACAGAAACTAGCGCCTCATTTAGGGGCCGTAATTTTTGGGGGACTCGGGCCCAATGGCACGCTTTGTTTTTATCACGGGCGGAGTGGTATCGTCGCTTGGCAAAGGGCTGGCATCCGCTGCTCTCGGTGCACTGTTACAAGCACGCGGCTTTTCGGTGCGTCTGCGCAAGCTTGATCCTTATCTAAACGTCGATCCGGGGACGATGAGCCCGTTCGAACATGGCGAAGTGTTCGTCACTGACGACGGCGCCGAAACAGATCTCGACCTCGGCCACTACGAGCGGTTTACCGGTGTCGCTGCCCGCAAAACCGACTCGGTCAGTTCCGGACGCATCTATTCCGATGTGCTCGAAAAGGAACGCCGCGGCGACTACCTCGGCAAAACGATTCAGGTCATCCCGCATGTAACAAACGAGATCAAAGACTTCATCGCTATTGGCGAGGATGAGGTCGATTTCATGCTGTGCGAGATCGGAGGCACGGTTGGCGATATCGAAGGTTTGCCTTTCTTTGAGGCGATCCGCCAGTTCGGACAGGACAAGCCGCGCGGTCAGTGCATCTTTATGCATCTCACTCTACTGCCCTACATCGCGGCCTCGGGCGAGTTGAAAACCAAACCGACGCAACACTCAGTGAAAGAACTGCGCTCAATCGGTATTGCGCCGGATGTTCTGGTATGTCGGTCTGAAGGACCAATCCCGCAGAAGGAGCGCGATAAACTGGCTCTGTTCTGCAATGTACGTCCCGAGAGCGTGATTGCAGCTCAGGACTTGGCGTCAATCTACGAAGCTCCGCTGGCGTATCACAGGGAAGGCCTTGATCAGGCGGTTCTGGACGCATTCAATATCTCGCCCGCTCCTAAACCCGACTTGAGTGTCTGGCAGGACGTGGCTGACCGCGTCCATAACCCCGAAGGCGAGGTGAATGTCGCGATAGTGGGCAAGTACACGCAGCTCGAAGATGCCTACAAATCCATTGCTGAAGCGCTCACTCATGGTGGCATGGCTAACCGGGTCAAAGTGCGGTCCGAGTGGATCGATGCCGAGATCTTCGAACGGGAAGATCCGGTGACGCATTTGGAGAAGTTTGATGCGATTCTTGTGCCCGGCGGGTTCGGCGAACGCGGGACCGAAGGTAAGATCAAAGCCGCGCAATTCGCGCGGGAACACAAAATCCCTTACCTCGGGATTTGCCTGGGCATGCAGATGGCTGTGATCGAGGCCGCGCGGAACCTCGCCGACGTCGTCGATGCGGGTTCTGAGGAGTTCGATCACGAGGCTGGAAAAAGGCGCTTCACACCGGTCGTCTATCACCTCAAGGAATGGGTTCAGGGCAATCACAAAGTTGAGCGGAAAGTCGACGACGACAAAGGCGGCACCATGCGACTTGGCGCGTACGATGCTGTGCTGAAGGAAGGCTCCAAAGTCGCTAAAATTTATGGCCAACAACACATCGAAGAGCGCCACCGGCATCGCTATGAGGTCGACATCAAATACCGAGACAAGCTGCAGGAAGAAGGTTTGATCTTCTCAGGCATGTCCCCTGATGGCCGCTTGCCTGAGATTGTAGAGGTGAAAGACCACCCCTGGTTTATTGGTGTGCAGTTCCACCCCGAACTAAAGTCCAAACCTTTTGCACCGCATCCTTTGTTCGCCGATTTCGTCCGCGCTGCCAAGGACAACAGTCGTCTGGTCTGATCGGCGTTCGGCCGCACACGGCCAAGTTTGCGTATTGCTTAAGTGTATAGAGAGGCGCGCGGCTCTGATGCGGAAGTTAGATTTTTTCACCTACGACGTGTTCACCAAGCAGGCCTATTCCGGCAATCCACTGGCAATTGTCGAAGGCGCCGAAGGTCTCGGCACGATACAGATGCAGGCCATTGCGCGCGAGTTTAATCTGTCGGAAACGGTCTTCGTCATGCCGCCAGTTTCGACAGAGCATACGGCACGAGTACGCATCTTCTTTCCAACGGCTGAGATTCCGTTTGCCGGGCACCCGACAATTGGCTGCGCGATCCATTTGGCGACCCAAAGCCGAGGTGCGGAGGACTTTACGGCGGACCTTGTGCTGGAAGAAGCGGCAGGAAATGTACCAGTCCGTGTATCGCGCGCAGCGGGCGTGCTGCGCGCTGAACTGCAGGCGCCGGTTCTTCCACATATGCATACGGGTCGCGTAGACCATAGCGCGCTCGCTCCGGCTCTGGGTCTGACACCGGAGGATATCGGCTTTTGCAACCACGACCCGTCAGTCCTCGCGGGCGGGCCGGCATTCCTTTTTGTGCCAGTGTCACACCGCGACGCATTGCGCAGAGCACAGCCGCAGGAGCCTCATTGGTCCAGCCTCATGGCCGCCGGAGAGGTCGACAGCGCCTATCTCTATTGCCGCTCGGCCACGGGATATGAAGTACGGATGTTTTCACCGACGGCGGGTATTCCGGAAGACCCCGCCACGGGGTCGGCTTCAGCGATACTGGCCGCACAACTTTTGCAGGCTGGTGAGTTGGCCGACGAGGAGACTAATTTTGAGCTGCGCCAAGGCACAGATATGGGCCGACCCAGCGAGATCTCCTTGCGGATCATACAAAAAAACGGCGCGTTAAGCGCCGTTTATGTCTCTGGTCATGCTGTTCCGGTGATGAGCGGCACGCTGACGCCGCCGCCCAGCTGATCAGAATGCGACGCGCCAGAACAACAGAGGCGCAACAATCATCGCGAACCAGATCACAAACCACTTCGACGCTCGGGCGAACTTGCCGAACCGCGACTCGCTCTCGGCGGCTTCGCCGTAGCTCATGATGGCCGCCATCCAGGCGTAGCCGGAAGCTTCCTTGGCGCGCTTCTTTTCTTCAATCGACGCCATCGCCGTCGCAAACTTCTCGGCGTAAGGGTTTTCATCACGAGCGTAGACGCGGTTTTCTAGGTTGGACATACTTCTCCCCATGTCAAATTTACTGGTGAGATGTGGCGCGGCGGGGCGAGGTCAAGCCTGCTAACGCGCCTGTGCGACATTCTGCACATCAGTACCTTGAAATCGGTCTGTGAAGGCCGCACAGCTAGAACATGAACACACCCCATTTCTTTGGTTACGGATCGCTTGTGAACCGCGGCACCCATGCCTATCCCGTGCGCCGGACAGCCCATGTGCAGGGATGGCGGCGAGTGTGGCGGCACTCGGCCAAACGCAGCGTGGCATTTCTGACGGTCGAAGAAGCTCCAAGTGTCACAATTGCCGGGTTAATCGCCGAAGTACCACAAGCAGACTGGGCCGCACTGGATGCACGCGAGCATGCTTACGATCGCTTGCCCTTGGCTTCACATCACACTCACGAAGCTGAGGCGCTTGATCTGCATCTCTACCGTGCCAAGCCGGCGCATGTCGGCCCACCGAGCCTCCGCCATCCCGTTCTTTTGAGTTATCTCGACACAGTGGTCGAAGGGTATCTGAGCGTCTTCGGCGCGCGCGGCGTTGCAGAGTTTTTTGCAACGACGGCCGGATGGGATGCGCCCATTCGCGATGACCGGGAGGCACCTGTCTATACGCGCGCCACCCAACCGGATGGCGAAGTTCGAAGCATGGTAGACGGCGCGTTGCGCGCGCTATCGGCGCAAGTGCAGAAGTGACAACAAGCGTCCTTCTCGCGCGAAGGCCCCTTTCGGCTTATCGCCAGGATCTGCCATCACCCGAAGCGCCAGAAATGCCGCGAATAGCCCAAACAGTACACCACCCGCAGCTTGGCCGATCAGCACACCGGGCGCACCAAAAAGAGTAGCCCCAACCATGACGAACGGTATGGTCCCAAGCGTATGGCGGCCCCAGTTGGTAAGGGTCGACAGAAATGGGCGCCCCAGATTGTTGAAAGCAGCATTGGCCGCAAACAGCACGGCGTTGAAATAAAACGCCAGCGCGAGCGGCCCGCAGAAAAGAAACACGAGGTCACGGGCTGTGCCGGTCGCTCCAAAAAGATCAGCGAGGATGCCACGCAATGCGAAGAGGACGATCGCCACAGCAACAACGTAGATCCCGGCAAACACCAAACCCGCTCGAAAGGCCGCACGCACCCGGTCTGGTTTCCCCGCTCCGAAGTTCTGCCCGATGATCGGCCCCAACGCCCCGGACAGAGCGAAGACCACGCCGAAGGCCACCGGTGTCAGTCGGCTGACCATTGCGAGCCCGGCAACCGCATCTTCCCCAAAAGCGGCCATTTCCCGCGTGACGTAGGCCTGGCCAACCGGTGTTGCCAATTGGGTCATAATCGCAGGTGCAGCGATCGCAAGATGGGGGCCGAGATCGCGGATCAGACATGAAACTGACGGAACGACCAATGCATCCTGTTCGCGCAACAGGCAGCGCAACGCCACAGCCGCAATGGTGATCCGCGCAGCGACTGAGGCCAACGCCGCGCCAACGAGATCGAGGTTCAAACCAAAGATCAGGATCGGGTCAAGAACAGCATTCACCACACTGCCCCAGATCGTCGCCATCATCGCGATGCGCGCCGCCCCATGGGCTCGCAAGATCGCGCCGCCCGCCATCCCGATCATCAGGAGAGGTAGTGAGGGAACGACGATGCGCAGGTACAGCGTCGCGAAGTCGGCGGTTTGTCCGCTGGCTCCCATCAGATCGACCAAGACAGGGATATTCACCCAGACCAAAGCCGCAAAGACGCTCCCAAACAGGACCCCATACACAAGTGAAGAACTGGCCCGCTGTCGTGCAAGGTCTGTCTCACCAGCGCCAAGCGCACGCGCCACAAGAGCGCCTGCCGCGATTGCCATGCCGATCCCGAAAGAAGTCGTAAAAAACAGGATCGCGCCGGCATAGCCAATGGCGGCGGCGAGCTCCGCCTGCCCAAGCATAGAGATAAAGACCATGTCGATGAAATCGACGAAAAAGACCGCCACCAGTCCAATGGAGGCTGTCAGGGACATCACCGTCACATGGCGAAAAAGATTGCCGCTCAGGAACTTGGCCTGTGCGTCCGCCATGGCCTCAGTCCTTCGGCAAGACTTGCAGAAGCGGCATCAGGTCCGCCATTTCCGGACCGCGCTTGCGCCCGGTCAGAGCATGCCGCAAGGGCATGAAGAGCGCCCGTCCCTTGCGCCCGGTGGCGTCTTTCATCTCGCTTGTCCAACTGCTCCAAGTGTTTTCGTCAAACGGCAGCGGCGGCAGAGCGGCCAGCGCTTGCGCAACGAACTCTTGGTCGTCCTCGACAATTTCCGGCGTTGCCCCATCGCGGCAGATCGCCCACCAGTCCGCCAGCTCCTGCTTGGTCGTGATGTTGGCGCGCATCACCTCCCAGAACCTGAGTGCGATCGCGTCTGGAACGCCCAGAGCTGCGATTTCGCTTGCGACTTCTGCGTAGGCGACCCCGTGCAGGTGACGGGCTGTCAGCGGGTACAGGTCCTCGGCATCGAATTTTGTGGGCGCGGCGCCGAACGTAGAAATATCGAACCCGGCGACCAGCTCATCGAGCGACGTGGCAAGCTCCACGGGCTGAGACGACCCCAGACGCGCCATCAGGCTTAACAGAGCTATGGGCTCTACACCGTTTTCTCGTAGATCACGCAGGGCCAATGTGCCGAGACGCTTAGACAGCGCCTCCCCTTGCGGGCCAGTAAGTAGGGAGTGGTGCGCAAACTCCGGATGCCCGTGACCCAACGACGCCATGATCTGGATCTGTGTTGCCGTATTGGTGACGTGGTCAGAGCCCCGCACGACGTGGGTCACGCCCATATCCGTGTCGTCGACCACCGACGCCAGAGTGTAGAGCACCTGCCCATCGCCTCGGATCAGAACCGGGTCCGAGACCGACGCTGCGTCGATGGACTGTGCCCCAAGGATACCATCTGTCCATTCGATGCGTTCGTGATCGAGAAGAAAGCGCCAGACCCCCTGCCCGCGTTCGGCCCGAAGGGCGTCCCTTTCGGCATCCGACAAGGCAAGAGCCGCGCGATCGTAGACCGGTGGCTTGCCCATATTGAGTTGCTTCTTGCGCTTGAGATCTAGTTCCGTGGGCGTCTCAAAAGCTTCATAGAACCGCTTCTTCTCCCGCAGTTCCTCCGCTGCGGCCACATAAAGATCAAGCCGCTCAGATTGCCGCTCAACCCGGTCCCAGGTCAGGCCAAGCCATTCCAAATCCTGCTTGATCGCATCGACATAGGTTTCTTTAGACCTCTCAGGGTCCGTGTCGTCGATCCGCAGGATGAAGGTGCCCCCGGCCTTGCGCGCAATCATGAAGTTGAAAAGCGCGGTCCGCAGGTTTCCGACATGGATATAGCCGGTGGGGGATGGGGCAAAACGGGTCGTGGTCATCGGCAAACTCCTTGCGACCGCCTCGTGTCACAGCCATTCGCACTTGTCCAGCCAGCCAAGGCGTTACGTCGCTCGGATCGGCCATCGCGACGACAAATCAGCCAGGCCCGCTCGGATCAACTCAGCCAGTACGTCTGGGTCCACTCGGGAAAGCCTCGTGATGTAGAGACAGGATTTCCCGGTTTTGTGCGGGCCAAGCCGGTCCAAAATCAGTCCGAAATCGGCATAGCCCGGCATCACATAAATCGACAGTTTTGCCTTTCGAGCGGCAAAACCCGTGGCCATCCACTCCCCGCTATGGCCAGAGGCATACGTGTAGCTGTAGCGCCCGTAGCCGACGATTCCCCCGGTCCAGATTTCGGGGCCGTAACCCGAGGCTTCCCGAAAAATCTTATCAAGTAGCTTGGCCTCTTGCCCGCGGTTTGGCGGCAGCGTTGCGAGATGGTCCTCAAGGCTCAGAGGCAAAACCTTAGTTTTTAAAGTCGACACAACACCCCCGACGCAATGCATGACACCCGATCATAGCATGAGTGGCTTGAGATCTCAGGTGGCTTCCAAGGCCATCGCCACACCCTGGCCCACGCCGACACACATGGTTACGAGCGCACGTCCGGATCCGCGCAGCGAAAGCTCCAGCGCGGCCGTTCCAGCCAGGCGTGCCCCGGACATACCGAGCGGGTGCCCAAGGGCAATCGCTCCGCCATTTGGATTTACACGCGGGTCGTCATCGGCGAAATCCAAGCCTCTCAAAACCGCCAAGGCTTGAGCCGCAAACGCCTCGTTCAGTTCGATCACATCGAAATCGTCAAGCGTCAGCCCAAGGCGTCGGCAGAGCGCGTTGGAGGCCGGGATCGGGCCAACCCCCATGACACGCGGCGCAACACCCGCGCTCATCGCTCCAAGCACCTTCGCCAATGGCCGCAATCGGCGCCGCTGCGCCTCGACCCTGGAAGCGAGGACAAGAGCGGCGGCACCATCGTTCACTCCGGAGGCGTTGCCTGCCGTCACAGTTCCGCCTTCTCGGAAGGGTGTGGGCAAACTTGCCAGTTTTTCAGTTGTGGTCAGGCGGGGATGCTCGTCCTCGGAGACAACAACAGGCTCGCCCTTACGCTGCGGTATTGAAACCGGGGCGATTTCCGCTGCCAGCCGCCCGTTTTCCTGCGCGGCCAAGGCCTTTTTCTGAGATCGCAAGGCAAAAGCGTCCTGATCGGCCCGTGCGATAGCGTGGTCGCTTGCAACGTTTTCAGCCGTCTCCGGCATGCTGTCGGTGCCGTATTCAGCTGCCAACTGCGGGTTAATAAAACGCCACCCGATTGTGGTGTCAAAAACCTCAGCGCGGCGCGAGAATGCGGCTTCAGGCTTTGGCATGACAAGCGGCGCGCGCGACATGGATTCGACCCCGCCTGCAATCACAATCTCAGCTTCGCCGCAGGCGATCTGGCGCGTGGCCGCCGCCACTGCATCTAGACCCGAAGCGCAAAGACGGTTCACGGTGAGGGCTGGAACAGTTTCGGGTAGCCCGGCAAGCAAGGTCGCCATGCGCGCGACATTTCGGTTGTCTTCTCCCGCTTGATTGGCACACCCGAACACCACCTCATCAACACCGGCAGTGGCGATCCCCGGCATCCTTTCCGCCAAAGAGCGAATAGCATGGGCGGCCAGATCATCCGCACGAACTTGGGCCAGGGCGCCGCCGTAGCGGCCAATCGGTGTGCGGATGTAGTCGCAGATGAAAACGTCGCGCATTGGCTCCCCTTTCCGTCGGATCATAAGCGGGCAGTTTCACGTGTTTGACAAGGTCGGAGACAAGTCAAAGGCCAGAGATACTGTCTTGGACTAGTCGACAGGAAGCTCGCTCGGCACCGCCTCGGGTCGCCCCAAGGGACGCGGGCCATCCGCGGTTTTGCCTGTGAGCGCGTGCAAGAACGCCACCAGGTCGCTGATTTTGTCCTCGTCCAGCAGGCCGATCCTGATGTCACGTGTTGCGGCTTGCCGCGCCATCTCCAACCGGTCTGTTTGAATCACAAAATCAATTTCTTCCAGCCAGGGCACCTCGGGCAATGCCGCCAAGGCGGGCTTCCAAGCAGCGCGAGCGGCATCGGGATCGACATGGTGCCGCACCATCGTCTCAAGCGTCGGGTAGGCGCCGTTATGTCCGTAAGGCGCAGTCAGTGCGACATTGCGCAAAGAGGGCGTTCGGAAGCGATAGCTGTCCTCCAGGCGGTTGCTCTCGCCAACGCGACCCACGTCACGCGGCATAGGATCCCATTGGCGCGTTCTGCCAGGCCCGAATGCCGGCAATGCCAAGGCGTGGAAGCCCTGATCGGAAAAAAGCGGTCCGGAGTGGCATGCCGCACAACCTGCTTCACCGAAGAACAACTGCCGCCCCCGATCTTGGTCCGGGCTCAGGGCGTCAGCATCCCCCGACAGCCACGCATCAAACGGCGCATCGTAGCTTTGCCACTCCCGACCGATGAAAGCGGCAAGTGCGTTTGCGATCTCGACAATCGTAACTTGATCCGGCTGGTTGATGTGGTCGAAGGCCTCGACAAACTTCTCCCCATATTCAGGGATTGTGCGCACGCGTTTGGCCAGGATCGGCCACGCTGCGTCGATCCGGTCATGCACGGCACCTGCGATCTCGTTTTCCTTCGGATTTCCCGCCATCTCGAACTGAGCAACGAGCGGCAGGACGGCTTGTGCCGCCAGGATATGATCGAAACCCGCGGGCAACCATTCCTGTGCCGGTGAATTGAACCCATTGCCATAGAGGTCCGAGACCTCCAGCCGCCCATCGTGGAACAGGACCCGGATATCTTTGTGGCCAAGGTTCCAAAGAGCAGGTGCATTGCGTGGAATGCGCTTCCGGATACGGTCCTTGCCGGTGCCCGCCGTCCGCTTCGGTCCCACACCCTCCCCACCCTCGCCAATGCCCAGGCTCAATCCATCCGTGCCATGATGGTCATGGTGGTGACAGGTCCCGCATGAGATATTGCGGTTACCGGACAAGATCTTATCGTAGAACAAAAGCTGGCCAATCTCGGCCTGCTTTTCATCGAAGGTATGAAAGTCCGCCGGTCCCAGTTTGGCGGGCAGGCCGGTGGCCCCTACGGGGGCTGAGAAGCACAAAAAGGCAAGCAGATGCAGCGCGCGTTTCATGGAACCATCTTGGGGGTTTTGATCGGGCTCGCAAGCCCTGCGATGGCCGATCTGGAAGAAGCACGCGACATGATGGAGGCCGGGCAATTCGAAGACGCCCGCTTGGCGCTCTGGCCCGCCGCTCGGTCCGGGAATGCCGAGGCCGAGGAATTGATCGGCGTGATGTATGCGCTGGGATTAGGCGTTGAACAGGATTATGAGCGCGCGTTTGAATGGTATCTGCGGTCCGCAATGAAGGGACATGCCGGCGCGCAGTCAGGCGTCGGCTGGTATTACGAACTCGGGCTTGGGATGCCCGCGCCTGATCTGGTGCGGGCCTATATGTGGTACGTGCTGAGCACAATTGGCGGCGACCCGGATGCGGCGATCAGCCAGGAAGAAATTCGTCGGAAGATGACGCAGGAGCAAGTTGATCGTGCGCTGGTTCTGGTCGACGATTACCGGGTCTGGATGTATCCGTTCAGGTAAGCGCATCCCTGCAGTTCGCATGCTTTTTGCAAAGAAAAGGGGCAGACGCGCGGCCTGCCCCCTTACTTTTAAAGCTGAAACAGCTCAGTTCAGATCGGCGGCGCGGCCCGCGTCGATGTCCGCTTCTGCCGCTGCGACCGCCTCGTTCAGCGCGTTGAAGATTTCTTCGCCACGGCCAACGTTGGACTTGAACCAGTCATAGACTGGCGAAGCCGCTTCCTTGAAGGCAGCCTTCTGCTCAGGTGTCGGCACGTAGAGGTCGCCACCACCAGCCACAAATTCCTCATAGGCAGCAATCGACTTGCGCTTTGGTGACGCGAAGGTCGCTTGCTGGAGTGCATAGAATCCATCCACCACAACGCGGCGCATGTCTTCGGGCATCCCGAGGAACTTTTCGTTGTTCATCCACCACAACGCGCCCATATAGGCGTGACCGTCAAGTGTGACGTACTGCAAGCCCGCATCCGGGAACTTCATGCCCATGATATCTGTGATGCCGTTCTTGGAGCCTTCGACGACGCCGGTTTGAAGCGAGGTGAAGAGCTCGGGCCATGGGATCGGCGTTGGGGCGGCGCCGAGGGCGCGGACGAGTTCCTGCGGCAGGTCTGCGACCACGGTGCGGATCTTCAGGCCGTCCATGTCACCGGGCTCTGCCACGCGGCGCTGGGTGTTCGCGAAATTGCGCCAGCCGCCGGTGTTCCCGATGGTCATCAGACGGATCGCGCCGCCGGAATCCTCCAGCGCCATCTCGCGCATCTTGCGGGTGAAGTCGCCCTGCAGAACCGTCTCGGCAATCCGGTCGTCTGCCATCAGGTACGGCAGGTCAAGCACCTGAACATAAGGAAAGATTCCCGAGGCACCGCCTGAGGTGGAGATATAAACGTCGATGGATCCGTCCGCCACACCCTGCAGGCATTCTGCACCGTTTGAACAAAGCTGCGTGCCGATGAAAAGCTCCACCGCAATCGCCCCGTTCGACGCGCTTTCCACGAAGTTCTTGAAGACGATCAGACCGTCATAGTCTTCGTCATTTTCATTGGAGTTCGCGGTGGCGCGGATGGTGTATTCCTGCGCGGTTGCCGCGAGCGGCGCGGACAGGAGCATCGCCCCGGCCAGTGCCGCTTTCAGTGCTGTTTTGTACATCTTGTACCTCCCTAGATGGACCTGTTTTACAATTTGTATCAATTCGCGAACCCGGTGATCCGCGGGATCGTCATGGAAATCGCCGGAACATAGGTGATCAGGAAGATCACCAAGATCTCGACCGCGAGGAAGGGCAGGATGGCGCGGGCGATCTTCTCGACCCTTTCGCCTGAGACTGAACTGGCCACGAAAAGGACAAGCCCCATCGGCGGCGTTGCAAGCCCCACGGTCAGGTTCACCGACATGATGATCGCGAAGTGGATAGGGTCGACGCCGAGATCGACGAAGATCGGGCCGAGGATGGGACCCAGAATGATGATCGCCGGGCCGGCATCGAGGAACATCCCCACCACGAACAGAAGCAGGTTGATCAGGAAGAGCAGGATCAACGGGTTTTCCGACAGCGACAGCATAAAGTCGGCCATGATCTGCGGCGCGTAGCTGAGCGACACCACGGTCTTGAAGGCCATTGCCGCGCCAACGAGCAACAACACCACGGCTGACGTCAGACCGGCGCGGCCAAGCACATCTGGGATTTCCGATACCTTCAGTGTGCGGAGCACAAACAGCCCGATGAACAGTGCGTAAGCCACGGCGACCGCAGCGGCTTCGGTCGGGGTGAAAACACCGGCGAGGATACCGCCGAGAATGATGACGGGCGTCAGCAGCGGGAAGAAGGCCTTGAGGCTCGCCTGGCCACGCTCGCCCCATGTGGTTTTGCGCGAGGCGACCGGGAAGTCGTACTTGTCGGCCATGAACTTGGTGACGAGCATCAGACCGACGCCGACCATGATCCCCGGCACGATGCCCGCAAGGAACAGCGCAGCGACGCTTTCGCCCATCACATAGGCGTAAATGATCATGATGCCCGAGGGTGGAATGATCGGGCCGATCACCGAACTGGCGGCCGTGATCGCGGCTGCGAAGCGGCGGGTGTAGCCTTGTTTCTCCATCGCCGGGATCAGCATCGAGCCCAGCGCCGAAGTATCGGCCACCGCCGAGCCGGAAAGTCCTGCAAAGAGCATCGAGGACAGAATGTTTACGTGTGCCAAACCGCCACGCAGGTGGCCCATAAGCGCCTGGGAGAACTCCACCAGCCGGATCGTAATACCACCACGGTTCATCAACTCGCCCGCCAGCATGAAGAACGGGATCGCCATCAACGGGAAGCTGTCCATACCGTTGTAAACATTGCGGTAGAGAAGCGTGATGTCCTTCTCTTGCCCATTGAGCCATAGCAGCAACCCCGGGGCCGCAATCAGGCCAAAGAAAACCGGCAGGCCGATCATCAGGAAGATGAGAAAGACGGGGAGGAACCATATCAGCATCTTATTCGGCCCCCACCGCATCAGCTCCGGGAATCTCCGGCAATTTGTCGCCGCCCCCTAACAGGGTTACGACCGCGCGCAGGATCAGTTCGATATTTGCTGAGATCATCATTATGATCCCCACCAGCAAGGACGCCATCATCCAGCTGCGCGGAACGCGGAACCACTCGGTGAACGTCAGATCGGTGGGCACGTAGAGCGAGGCGGTGGCAAACTTGCCGCCGAATCCCGTTACCTCAGACCATCCGATCTGGACGGCGACCACAAGAACAAGCAAGCAGATCAAGAGCAAGAACAGGTTCAGTGCTGCGCCCAGCGCGCGCGGCAAGGCAAGCATGATCATGTCAATCGCTACAAACCCGCCCCGACGGAACGCGGTGGGGGCCATCAGGCCGGTCATCCACAGCATGCAGAAGCGCGCGGCTTCATCCGGCCAGGGCAGCGCGTTGTTCAGGACATAGCGAAAGAAGACCTGGATCAGGATGGCAACAACCATAAGGGCCATCGCAACGATGCCAATCGCGCGTCCGAGCCGGAACACATGCTCGTTCACGAAAGAAATCGGGGCAAGAATGCCCAGCAATGCGCCCATTGGCGCGTCCTCCCTGTCGTCCGTGCGCGGGCCGGGTCATTTGGCGCCCAGCCTCTGCGCGTTTATCGTGTCGGGCTTAAACGGCCCCGACGAACCTTCCGAACATCCCTTCGGAAAAGACCAGCGCCTCGCCATCGCGAAGCGACGCCTGTGTCACCTGACCGACCACAATGGAGTGGTCGCCGGCCTCGTGTCGTTGCACCGTCTCACACTCGAACCGCGCAAGGCAATCCGCAATTAACGGCACGCCGTTTGGGCAATCGTCGAGCGCGATGCCTTCAAACGCATCAGGCCGTTTGGCAAAACCCATTGCAAGATCAAGGTGATCCTGTCCCAGCACATGAATGGCGAAGCGGTCGGCGCCCGCGAATGCCTCGTAGCGCGAGGACGCCTTGCCGGGGCACCAGAGCAGCAACGGCGGTTCCAGCGAGACCGAAGCAAATGAATTGACCGTGATGCCCATCGGGCCATCCGGCGTGCTGATCGTGACCACTGTCACGCCGGTCGGGAAACGACCGAGCGCATTGCGCAAGGTGCGTGTGTTGTCCGGTCCTGGAATGAAGCGATCCATGGGTAAGGGGCGTCCTCCGTCAGCCATCAGGGGACCTCCGCGCCATTGGCAGCCTCGTAAAGGGCAAACCATGTCTCGCGGTCCATGTTCACCTGCAAGGCTTCCTGAAAGCGGGCGATGCGGTCAAGCCGGTTCGTACCCATAACCGGCAGAATACCCGCCGGATGCGCCAGCAACCACGCCACCGCGACCGACGCACGGTCCACGCCCTGCGCCTGCGCGATTGCCTCCAGCGCCTTGCCTGCCGGGCTGTCGCCGGTCATCAGGCTGCCACCGCCAAGCGGGGACCAGGCCATTGGCGCGATCTTGCGTTCCTGCAGAAAGGCGATATCGCCGTTGGTGAAGGCCTCGTTGGAAGTCAGGCTGATCTCGATCTGGTTGGTGCAAAGGGGCGTTTTCATCGCCGATTGCAGCAGCGTCCAGTCGTGCAGCTTGAAGTTTGACACCCCCACAGCGCGCACCTTGCCCGACGCGACCAGATCATCCAGGGCCGGGCCGGTTTCGAACGGGTCCATGAAGGGGTCCGGGCGGTGGATGAGCAGCAGGTCGATCTGTTCGATCCGCATCAGGCGCAGCGAATGCTCGACCGAGGCTTCGATATGCGCGCGGGAGGTGTTGTAGTGTTTTACCTTCGCTGTGGCGTAGCGGCCCATCGGCGCGATGATATCGCATTTGGTCACCACCTCGACCTTGCTACGCAGGTCCGGCGCGGCAGCAAAGGCTGCCCCAAGCAGTTCTTCGGCCATGTAGCCGCCGTAGATGTCGGCCTGGTCCATGGTGGTGATGCCTTGGGCAAGGCAACTTTCTATTTTGGCGTGGATATGCGCCGGGCTTGTGTCTTTGTCTTCATCCAGCCGCCACATACCGTAGACGATGCGGCTGAGGCTGAGGTCGTTTGTGAGGGATACGCGCTCCATCAGCGGCGCTCTCCTATACCTAAGGGGGTTGCGGGTGCGGTCGCGGGGACCCGCCCGTAGACATGGGGCATTGAGCAGGTTTTCAACTCCGGCAGGACGAGTTTGCCGAAAAATTCTGCCTCTTCGATATGGGGATAGCCCGAGAAGATGAAGGCGCGGATGCCCATCTTCTTGTATTCTTCGATCTCCGACAGGATCTGGTCGGCAGAGCCGACAAGCGCTGCACCACAGCCCGAGCGTGCGCGTCCGACACCGGTCCAGAGATGGGGTTCGACATAGCCGAACTGGTCCGCGAGTTCACGCGCGCGGGCCTGATGCGAGACACCGAGCGAGCCCGAGTCCAGTGCGCGTTCGCGGATCAGCTGGCCGTATTCGTCATCGAGTTTTGACACGAGGTGCTCGGCGTATTCTTTCGCTTCGGCCTCGGTTTCCCGGACGATCATGTGGACGCGCAGGCCGTAGTCGAGCGTGCGGTTGTATTTCGCCGCCACGGCGTTCACGGCCTTCATCCGCTCGGCGATCTGGTCCTTGGGTTCGGGCCACATCAGGTAGACGTCGCAATGTTGCCCGCAAAGGTCGAGCGCGGCCGGGGAATAGCCGCCGAAATACAAAAGCGGCCCACCGGTCTGATACGGACGCGCGGGATCGGTGGTCAGGCCTGAGAACTGATAGACCTCGCCGTCGTGGTTGATCTCGTCTTGCGTCCAGGCCTGCTTGAGGATCTCCACCACCTCGCGGGAGCGCTGGTAGCGATAGCCCGACTCTGCCTTTTCCCCGGGGAAGTCCGAGCTGATGATGTTCACCGTCAGCCGCCCTTCGAGCATGTGGTCCAGCGTCGCGATCGTGCGCGCGAGCATGATCGGCTGCATCTCGCCACAGCGTACTGCAGCCAGAAGGTTGATTTTGGACGTGATCGGCGCGCAGCCCGCCACGAAGCTCAGCGTGTCCTGCCCCACCTGATAGGAGGACGGGCAAAGAATGTTGCGAAATCCCAGCCGCTCTGCCGTTTTCACGATATCAGAGCAATGCGCCCAGCTGGACCGCAGCGCGCCGTCCGGCACGCCCAGGAACTGGTAATCATCGGAACACAACGCTGAGAACCAGGAGACTTCGGCAGCGTCCAGATCGGCGGAGGTGACGGGCACGACGGTCATGTCGAGACCTTTCGTTTAAGGTGCAGTTTAATCTTTGCGTAGCACCCGCAATGATGTAGATCAATACTGTATCAATTTTGAAGCCACGCCAAATGCCGCCTCTCACCGCGCTCCCGAAACACATGCAGATTAGCGAAAGCCTCATCCGCGACATTCAGGCCGGGCGGCTGCTGGACGGGGAGCGATTGCCGCCCGAACGCGCGATGGCGTCAGAGCTCGGAACGTCGGTCGGAACGCTGCGCAAAGCACTTGCCGCGCTTGAGGACAAGGGATTTTTGCGTCGCGTCCAAGGCTCGGGCAACTACATTCAGACGGACGATGCCGAGGCCGGTGTCTATGCCTTTTTCCGACTGGAGCGCCCTGACGGAGGGGGCCTGCCGCGCGCGGAACTGCTCGACATCCGAAAAATGGCAAAGCCCGCTGACTTGCCCGAATTCGGGGCAAGCGACCGCGCAACGCGCATTCGGCGTCTCCGCTTTCTGGACAATACCCCCGTCGCAGCCGAAGAGATCTGGCTCGACGCTGCGTCCGGCACGCTTACCGCGGCCCAAATGTCCGAATCACTTTACAGGACTTATCAAAACCGGCTTGGTCTGTGGGTCGCGCGCGCGGAGGACCGGTTGCATATTGCGCCTTTCCCGGACTGGACCCCCGAGGCATTGGCCGCCCCGGGAGAGACCGCCGGGTTCGTGGAGCGCATGGCCTGGGAAACCGGCGGGGCGGAAGTGGAGTATTCGCGCACCTGGTTTCACGGGGACCGGGCGCGGTATGTGCAACGGCTGAGGTAAGGACGCAGGCAAATGGCCAAAGCCCTCGATTACGGCATCATCGGCACCGGCATGATGGGACAGGAACACATCCGAAACCTCGCGCTGCTGGATGGCGCGCGTGTTGCAGCCATCTGCGAGCCCGATCCGGCGATGCGGGCCCAAGCGCAGGCGCTCGCGCCGGGTGCAGTTGCGGTTGCCCAATTGTCGGAGCTTCTCGCACGCCCCGACCTCGACGCACTTGTGATTGCCAGCCCGAACTTTACCCATGTCTCCCAGATCGCCGAGATCGCAGCCAAGCGCCCGCTGCCGCTGCTGGTGGAGAAACCGCTCTTTACCGATCCGGCAGACCTGCCGCGACTGAAGGCGCTGCTGGCGCGCTACCCCGCGCCGGTTTGGGTCGCCATGGAGTACCGCTACATGCCGCCGATCGCGGCCTTCCTTGAGCGCGCGGCGGAAGCGACGGGTGGTATCACTATGCTGACCATCCGCGAACACAGGTTCCCCTTCCTGCCAAAGGTCGGCGACTGGAACCGCTTCAATCGCTACACTGGCGGGACGTTCGTGGAAAAGTGCTGCCATTTCTTCGACCTGATGCGGCTGGCACTCGGCTCGGAACCCGTACGCATCATGGCCTCCGCGCCCCCTGCCAGGAACCATCAGGATGAAAGTTATGGCGAGGGTGTACCAGACATTCTGGACGCAGGTTATGTGATTGCCGAGTTCAGAAACGGCGCCCGCGCGATGCTTGAGCTGTGCATGTATGCTGAGGGCAGCCGCTATCAGGAAGAGCTTGCAGCGGTTGGCCCCAAAGGAAAGATCGAAGCCTTTGTGCCGGGACCCGGGCGATTCTGGCCTGCCGAGATGGGCGCACCGCCGGTCCCGGAACTGCAGATCAGCCCGCGCCACCCGATGGGGCCGCACCGTGAAGAGGTGCCGGTCAACCCCGCGCTTCTCGACGCCGGTGACCACAACGGCGCGACCTTCTTCCAGCATGTGCGATTTGCAGCGCTCGTGCGCGGAGAAACAGAGGCGCCCGAGGTGACTGCGCAGGACGGTTGGAAAGCAGTGGAAATGGGCCTCGCGGCACAGAAATCCATTGAAACCGGACAGTCGATCCCGCTGCGCGCCGACGATGCCCGTCAGGAAGGCGCGGCCTGAGGCAGGAGAAGGCCATCGACAAGATGCGGGCCGCCCAGTCGGAAATCGGGATCGAAGTTCGCAATCGGACGTGACTGATACCCACACTCCACGAAGGCAAAGGGTGTTCCCGCAGCTTTTGCAGTGGCGTAGTCCACATCGCTATCCCCCACATAGAGCGTGGCCTCTGGCGCCGCCCCAAGGCCTGTGCAGGCGTGGAGAAGCGGGGACGGATCGGGTTTTAGAACTGGAAGCGTGTCGCCGCCCACGATCACCTTGAAGAAAGGCGAAAGACCGAGCGCGGCGCACACAGCGCGCGCCGGGCCTTCGGGTTTGTTGGTGCACAACCCCATGGGAACGCCCGCAAACTGCAGGCGCTGCAACATCTCGACGACCCCGGGAAACGGCGCTGTTTTTCCATCGAGCTTGTCTTCGTAGATTTCCACGAACCGATCCCGCATCTGCGCCGGATCAAACTCCGTCACGCCGCGCGCTGCCAGAGCGCGTTTCAGCAGGATGAGAGCGCCCGAGCCGACAAAAGAGGTGGCTTCGGCCAAAGAAAATGGTGCGAGACCGACCTCTGCCATTGTTGCGTTTAACGCATCGGCCATGTCGGGCGCGCTGTCCACAAGGGTGCCGTCGAGGTCAAAGACCACCGCCTCATATCGCCTGCTCATGCGTGCCTCCAACGCGTTTTGTATTTTCGCTGGTGGGAGACTTAGTTCAATCCGCCGTCTTTGGCAGCACTTAAAAACGCACGTGCTTCGGTCGCGGTCTCGAATACATGGGCTTTGACATCCCGCGCGAAAGCGTCACCCAATTTCATGCGCATGAAGGCCGAGCCCGAATACCGCGTGACCGTGCCGTAGAAGCGATCCTCCATGGCCTTGACCATGTTCACCCAGGCATCCTCGATTTCATCATCGATTTTGGCTCCGTCGTAATTGGCAATAACATCGACCCGATGGGACAGCGGGGCGCACAGCGCCTCCACCTTGTCGCGCACCCGATCCACGTCGACCTGCGCCCGGACCCGCATTTTTTCGAAGTTCAGAAACAGTTGTCTTTGGTCGGGTGAGAGCGCCATACGATCGTCGAGGTCGAGATGCAGCAGATCCACGGCGAGCTCCATCGGCGCATCGAGGAAGATGCGCGGGTCCATCTCGGTTACTTCGCCGATCACCGGCGCGAACCCCATATGGTCCAGAACATCTGTCTGCAGGTCTACACCCGGCGCGATCTCTATCAGATGCAGTCCGTCGGGCTTGAGCTGGAATACAGCCCGCTCGGTAACATAAAGCACCTTCTTGCCCGCCTCGGCGGCAAGCTTGCCCGAGAACGTCACCTGCTCCACCGCGTCGACAAATTTGCGCACCCGGCCTTCCGAACGAATTTCAAGAGCTCCCTCCGCGATCGCGACATCGAGCCCGACCGAAGTGAAGGTGCCGGCAAACACCACCGCACGGGCGTTCTGGCTGATATTGATGAACCCGCCTGCGCCTGCAAGTTTCGGCCCGAAACGCGAGACATTGACGTTTCCAGTTGCGTCGACCTCGGCCATGCCCAGCACGGCAATATCGAGCCCGCCGCCATCATAGAAATCGAACTGAGCGTTCTGGGCCACCACTGCGTCCGTGTTGACTGCAGCTCCGAAATCGAGGCCTGAAGCAGGTTGGCCACCGATCACGCCCGGCTCGGCGGTCAGGGTGAGGTGGGAGAGCAAACGCTCTTCGCCGGCGACCGCGGCGACTCCTTCCGGCATGCCGATACCGAGATTGACCACACCGTTGACGGGCAGCTCGAACGCCGCACGGCGCGCGATTACTTTCCGCGCGGTCAGGGGCATGTCCGGCACTTGGTCCGCGTCGACGCGGAACTGGCCCGAAAACGCGTGGCTGTAGGGTGTGGCGAAGGTCTGGTGATGGTTCTCGGGCTGGCTGACCACCACAGCATCGACCAGTGCGCCCGGGATCACCACGTCGCGCGGATTCAACCCATGGCGTGCCACGATGCGTTCGACCTGCACGATCACGACCCCGCCGGAGTTCTTCACCGCCATCGCCTGCGCCAGATTGTCGATCACCAGCGCCTCGCGTTCCATCGAGATATTGCCCGCCGGATCGGCCGAGGTGCCACGCAGGAGAGCAACGTTGAGCGGGTGGGCTTTGAAAAACAGATGTTCCTGCCCGCCGATCTCCATCACCTGAACGAGGCCTTCTGGCGTGCGCTCGTTGATCCGCCCGCCCTGCAGGCGTGGATCGACAAATGTACCGAGCCCGACCCGGGTGAGCGTTCCGGGCTTTCCTGCCGCAATGTCTCGGTAAAGATGGCTGATCACGCCCTGCGGCAGGTTCCATCCTTCGATTTTGCCCTCTGTGGCAAGTTTTGCGACCTTCGGGATCAGGCCCCAATGCCCACCGATCACCCGCGCGAGCAAGCCTTCATGCCCCAGTCGGTTCAATCCCCGGTCTTTGCCGTCGCCCTGCCCGGCTGCAAAAAAGAGAGACAGGTCCCGCGGCGACTTGGTTTTTTCAAAACGCTCTTCTAACGCAGACAGCAGTTCTTCCGGGACACCAATTCCAACGAATCCGGATGTGGTGATCCAGTCGCCGTCACGCACCAGTTCCGCCGCAGCCGCGGCCGTTGTCAGCTTGTTCGGCACCGAGCCTTCCCCCTGTAAACGCCCAAGAGCAACAGTCGAACCTTGGCTCAGCACAGTCAATAAGAAAGGGGCCGGCTCGGAGACTACGCCCAGAGGCAGCGCGGGCCGCACTTAAGCTTCAGGGATCATCACCGATCTCGCAAGAAAGCGTCCCAAATCCGATACACCAGCCTCGTCGAAGGTCGGGCGTAAAGGGCAAGCTTGACGCTTTGCTCTCCGCACATCCGCCTTCGCTGGTTGGCGCGTGTGGTAACCCCGGCGTCCGCTTGCCTTCGGGCCGTCTGGTCAAGCGGCTTGGCTTGAGGTTGCGTGAACGGGAGTGGATGGCCTCGGCGGCGATGATCGCGCGCAAGTTCGACCTGCCAGTGATTCCCGCGAACATGCGCAAGCGCAACCCAGTATTGTTTTTCGTTGAATTTATCTACCCCAAGTTGCGCGACATTTCACTGTTTCATGAGACACTCAACAAACATCGCCAGCCCTAACGCGAGACACTGGGGGAGCCAGTCTCGGTGGCCCGCCTGCCGGAACAGTCAGAGAGGGCTATCGAAATCCTAGAAAAAAGAAACGCTTACGCTTGGGGGACGGACGGCGACGGCGGTTTCGCTGACCGACGGCACGTCGCGCCCGAGTTGGGCCTGAGCAGGGGTCAAAACTCATATCGAATACCTGCGTCAAGAAATGACTCGCTTGGTCGCGGCCCCGACTGCTACGCAAATATTAGGGAATTTCTGCTGCCCGGGAGGACCACTGATGCCACATCCTCACGACCCGTCGATTATCGCCAAGGTGCTGTCGCTGCCAGAAGACGAGGTAAGCGAGTTCGTGCGGCAAGCGATGTCAAGCAAACGCCTGAGCGGTATCGTCAAAGACCTGAACTCCAACGTTCTTTACGGCGAGCCTGATCAAAAGGCGCAGGCAACCGAAGCCCTTGGCCGACTGGGCTTCACGATATAGGGGCCGGCAAACCGGCGTGATCCAGACTGGCTTCTGCCCGTTTGAGTGAACGTGGGAACTGGACTGTGGCAGCAGTTTAGGCTCCCGATATCATGTGGATTTGAAAGTCCGCTCAAGTCTCACTCAAGCGCGCCCGTAGGTCTGTTTTTAGGACCTTTCCGTAATTGTTCTTTGGCAGTGCATCGAGTGCGAAATACGCCTTGGGCCGCTTGAACCGCGCGATTTGATCAAGGCAATGGGCGTCAAGCGCGGCGGGGTCGAGCGCGCCGCCCGAAGCCGGGACGATGAAGGCCACGACCTCCTCCCCCCATTCGGGGTGCGGGCGGCCAACGACAGAGGCCTCGGCCACATCGGGATGGATCAGCAGCACCTCTTCCACCTCGCGCGGGTACACGTTCGACCCGCCGGAGATGATCATGTCTTTTGAGCGGTCCACCATGGTGACGTAGCCGTCCTGATCCATCCGGCCCATATCGCCGGTCCAGAGCCAACCGTCGCGGATTGTCTCGACCGTCGCTTCCGGCCGGTTCCAGTATCCCGGCATCACCCCCGGGCCACGCACGGCGATCTCGCCGGTCTGTCCTGGAGCCACCGCACGGCCGTTTTTCCCAAGTATGGCGACCTCGTTCACTGTCTGGGCGACACCGACAGAGGCCAGACGCTCGCGCCAGCGTGGGTGGCTGCGATCCGTCACGTCATGGCGCGACAGGGCGGTGATGCACATCGGGCATTCGCCCTGCCCATAGACCTGCACGAAGCGGGGCCCGAGCGTGTCGACCGCGTCAAGAATATCGGCGAGATACATCGGACCGCCCGCATAGACGCAGGTCTTGATGCCCTCGCCCGTCTCTCCAGCCACTTCGGCGTGGTCGATCAGGCGGCGCACCATGGTCGGCGCCGCAAAGAACGAAACCTCTTTCAGATCACGGCTCAGCGCGAAAATCTCCGCCGGGTCGAACCCGCCGCTCGCAGGCACGACATGGCGCGCCCCTCGGATCACAAACATGAAGTTGTAGATCCCGGCACCATGACTCATGGGTGCAGAATACAGGATCGCGCCAGTCTGGGAGACGTCCTCCACATCCACGAAATAGCTGAGCGTCATAGCGGCGACATTGCCCGCCGAGATCATCACGCCTTTGGGTTTGCCCGTTGTCCCGGACGTATAGAAGAGCCAGCACAGGTCATCGCGCCCCATATCGGCGGGGGTTTCCATCGGTGGGTAGCTTGTCATCGTGGCATGCTCCGCACCGCCAACCCGAACGCAGCCACAGGGCGGTTTCGCTTCGGCCAGCCCTTCGGCAAGATCTTCGGAGACGAAACACAGCGCCGCCTCTGCGTCGGAGAGGAGCCAGGCGGCCTCTTTCGGGTGAAGCTTCGAGTTGACCGGGATGGCGGCCGCGCCGGTCATCCAGATGGCGTAGAGCACGCGCAGGTAATCCGTCGAGTTGGACATAAAGAGCCCAATCCGGCTACCCGGGCCAACACCACGCGCAGTCAACCCGGAGGCGAGGCAACCGGTTTCATAGGCGAAACTGGCATAGTCGCTTTCGAGTTCCGTGCCAGTCAGCAGAGCGGGCGCGTCTGGCGCACGTGCCGCGCTTCGCAACAACCAGAGGCTTGGATTCATTGCCGGTCCCTCCCGCTGAGGAGGTTAGCGTCCGGGCAACCACGTGGCCAGTGGGGGGAAGGCGATCAGGAGCGCGACCAGCAACAGCGAGCAGAAGATGAAAGGGATCGCGGCAAGGTAGATGTCGCGCATGGTCGTGCCGGGGGGCGAGACCCCTTTCATCACGAACAGGAGCAACCCGAAGGGCGGGGTTGTGAAGCTGATCTCCAGCGCCAGCAGCATGATGAGCGCGAACCAGATGAGGTCGAACCCGAGGCTTTCCGCCAGCGGAAAAAAGATCGGGACGGTGAGCAGCATGATCGAGATCTGCTCCATGAACATGCCCAGGATCAGCAGCACGCCGAACATCGCCAGAAGCATCCAGATCGGGTCCAGATCAAACCCGGTGGCCCAGGTGATCAGCCCGCGCGACGCGCCGGAGAAGGCCAGAAGCTGGCTGAAGGTCGCCGAGCCGAAGACGATCATATAGGCCATCAGCGTCACCTTCAGCGCGCCTTTGACCGACTTATAGAGCGCCTCGATCGTCAGGCAGCGGAAGACCGCGGCGAGGAGGATGACGCCCAGCGCGCCGAAGGCGGCGGCTTCGGACGGGGTGACGATGCCGAAGATCATCAGCGCGATGCAGATGATCATCACGCCAACCATCGGCACCACGTCGCGGGCGAGCAGGCCGAGCTTGGCGAGAAGTGAAATAGGCGTCACGTCGTATGCCGGCGCGGCATTGGGGTCGAGCTTGGTCTGGACCCAGATCATCGCGATATAGAGACAGGCAAGGATCAGCCCCGGGATCACGCCCGCGATCAGCAGCCCGCCCACGTCAATCTGCGCGAGGGTCGCGAGCAACACGGCGAGTGCCGAGGGCGGGATGATGATGGCGAGGCCCCCGGTGCCGAGGATCGGCCCGATACTCATTTTCTTTTTATAGCCGCGCTCGGTCATCTCGGGCACCATCAGCGAGCCCAGCAATGCGGTGGAGCCCATGGAGGAGCCTGACAGAGTGGAGAAGCCCGTGCCGCCCAGAACGGTGACATAGCTGAGCCGTCCGGGCAGTCGGCCCAGCAGCCGGTCAATCGCGTTGAACATCCGCCCGCCAAGGCCGGTGTGAAAGAACACCTCCCCCATCAGCAGAAAAAGCGGGATCGGCACCAGCGCGTAGGTCGTGAGGGACCCAAGCCCATTGTTGAGAAGCTGCACGACCCCGCGCTCGCCGCCCATGAACACCCAGGCGCCAAGGATGTTGGCGGCCAGAAACGCGATGGCCACGGGCATGCCGATCGCCATCAGCGCGACAATGGCCCCGAGCAACAGGGCGAGCGCCTCGAACCACTCCATTATTCGTGTATCCCCGCCTCGCCCGAGTGCCAGAGTTCTCTCCCGAACACGTAGCGTGCAAATTCAATCGCCATACAGCCGAAGGCGATGGGGAACGAAATCGTCAGAATCCAGCGCGGGAAGAAATAGGCGCGGACGTCGAAATCGCCCCGCTCCAGATTGGTTATCGCCAGTTCTGCGCCCTTCCAGGCGAGCATCGCGCAGACCAGAACGCAGGCCAGCGACACCCCCCGGCTGACCCAGGCGCGGGTCGCATCCGGCAGCGCAGCGGTCAGCAGTTCGATATGCACGTGGCCCTTCTCGCGGACGAGCCATGGCGCCCCGAGCATGGTCAGATAAAGGATGCTGTATTCGGCGGACGTGAACAGCCAAGCGAATGGTTGCACGCCCATGTTGCGCATCACGACGGAGGTAATGGTCGAGACCATCAGCCAGACAAGCCCAAGCCCGGCAAGGATGGCCATGCCGTAAATCAGGTAGTCATAGGCTGTCTTGAGAAGGCGCATCGGGGCCGAACGTTTGGGGCCAATAGGTGGGGCGGCGCAATCGCCGCCCCGTTGAGCTGTCAGTCGAGCGCCGGGTCGTAAAAGAGCTCGATCAGGCGGTCGTAGTTGCCGGTGCCGCCGGGTTGTTCAGACATCAGGCCTTCCATACGTTCCCACGTCTTTTCGCGGGCGGCGGCCAGGTAGCGCGCCTTGGCATCCCCTTCGAGGGAGACGACCTGCATGCCCTGCTCTTCCAGCGCGGCGAAGTCCGCATCGCGCTTGGCGCGAAGTGCTTCAACGGACGCCGCCTCATGTTCAATCGCAACCTCCTGCAGGATCGTCTGGGCCTCAGGGCTCAGGCTGTTCCACTTTTCAAGGTTCACGATGACGCCAAGATCGGTGGAGAAAAAGTTGGGCTCGATCCGATAGTTGAGGAACTCGTTCCACTTCAGATCGATCAGGCCGATCTGGGTCCAGCCGGTGGCGTCTACGACACCACGCTCAAGCGCCGCGTATACATCCGTAGTCGGCAAGTCGATCACCTGTGCGCCCAGATACTCGGTGAAGAAGGCGTTGTAGACCGCGTTGCCACGCAGCTTCAGGCCCTGGACTTCCAGATCGCCGTCCGCGGTGAATTGCGGCTCGTCCCGGGTCCAGAGGTTGTAGGTCACACCACTGTCGAACCACCCGAGGTACTTCAGGCCCATTTTCTCCTGGTGGATCTGGTCGATCAACTCGGTGCCACCGTTCGCGCGCGTTTCGATCGCGGTCAGGTTGGACGCCACCATCGCATCCTTCTCGGGCAGCGCCCCGCCGTAGAACGAGCCGGGTGTGTAGACCATGTCCACAATGCCGTCCCGCACCGCGTCGGGCTGCTGGAACATGCCGATGGCTTCTGGGCCGCCGCGCACCTCGATCTGGATCACACCTTCGCCGCGCTCGTTCACCTTGTCGACGAATTCCAAGAAGCTTTTGGTGTAGATCAGCGTCGTAGGGAAAGCATGGACCGCAGTGATCGTCTCTGCTGCCTGGGCGGCGCCGCCCACGGCCATGGCTCCCCCGAGGATCGCGCCCATCATGGTATGTTTCATGTTTTTCGCTCCTTTTGTCGGGTGCGCCGGCACCCTTTCCCTGTTGTGGCGCCGTGAGGGGGCGCCCACCCATGTCCGCCTAGTGGGCGGTGTCCTTTGCCTGACGTTTTGGCCATGCCCAGTCACGCCCCGCGCGGTCAGCACTACGGAAGGCTGCAATCTTCGACGCCCAAGCGCGGGTTAAATCTATGTCGTCCCAGCCCTCGACCAGCTTCTGCGTCCAGACCGGATCGAGGTGAAAGCCGAATTCGATTTCACCGAGGGTAAGCCGACCCTTTTGTATGTCCAACGAGACAGACATGGCCCGGTTCGAAAGGGCGCGGTGGAGGGCATTGACTTCCTCTTCGGCAAGTTGAACCGGAGCAAGCCCGTTATTTACGGCATTCGAGGAGAAGATGTCGCCAAAGCTGGGTGCGATCACTGCGCGAAACCCAGCATCCACAAGTGCGTAGACCGCCGCTTCGCGCGAAGACCCGGACCCGAAGTTGCGCCCGGAGACAAGGATCGACGCGCCCTTGGCCGCCGGATTGTTCAGTGGAAAGTCACTGTCGTCGCGCAGGTCGTGCAGCAAGAAGTGGCCGTAACCTTTGCTTCGCGGTTGCGACATGAAACGTGCCGGAATGATCTGGTCCGTATCGATCCCATCGATCGGCAACGACACAGCGCGCCCGGTATGTGTGGTCCATCCGGTCATGCGACCTCCCGCCCCGCCAGCATCGGTCGGACATCAGTGATCTTGCCAGTTATCGCGGCAGCAGCAACCATAGCCGGGCTCATCAAATGGGTACGTGCGCCAGGTCCCTGACGACCCCGGAAATTGCGGTTGGTTGTCGAGGCACAGCGCTTGCCGGGCGCGACCAGATCACCGTTCATACCGACACACATCGAACAGCCTGCCGAGACCCAATCCAGCCCGGCTGCGATGAAGATCAAATCGAGGCCTTCTTGCTCGGCCTGCCGCTTTACCTCCATGGACCCCGGAGCCACTAGCCCAGGCACCTGCGCGCGACGGCCGGCCAGTACAGCGGCTGCAGCGCGCAAATCCTCGATCCGCGCATTGGTGCAGGAGCCGATGAACACCTGATCAACAGGTGTTCCGGCAATCGGCTGACCCGCACGCAACCCCATGTATTCAAGGGCTTCCGGCGCATCGTCTGGCACCGCCGCCGTCACCGGCGCGGCCTGATCCGGACGGGTGCCCCATGTCACAATCGGGACGATTTCGCTTGCGTCGATCGTCACCTCGCGCGCAAAACCCGCGTCCGCATCGCTGTGCAGCTTCGCCCACGCCTCCTCGGCTCGGTCAAGTGCACAGCCCTGAGGCGCATAGGCGCGACCGCGAATGTAGTTGAGTGTCGTGGCATCCGGCGCGATCATCCCGAACCGGGCACCCCCTTCAATGGACAGATTGCAAAGCGTCATCCGCGCATCCATCGACAACCCGTCGATCAGCGATCCTGTATACTCGAGCGCATGACCGCGCGCACCATCCGCCCCCAGTTTAGCAATCCAGTTCAGCGCAAGGTCCTTGGCACTGACCCCCGGGCCAAGCCGACCGGTGAACGTCAATCGCATAACCGGGGGTTTCTTCTGCCAAATGGTTTGCGTCGCCAAGACATGCGCCACTTCGGTCGCCCCAATTCCGAATGCAAGCGCGCCAAAGGCCCCATGAGTGGACGTGTGACTGTCGCCACAATTGATCAGCAAACCCGGAAGCGTAAGCCCCAGTTCGGGGCCGACGACATGAACGATCCCCTGACGTGGGTCGTCCAGTCCAAGCAGTTCTATTCCATGAGCGTCGGCATTTCGTGTGAGCCGGCTGATCATATCGCGGATTTGCGCGGATGCTCCTCCGCTGGCGCGGTCACGTACGGGAACATAGTGATCGGCCACAGCCAATGTGAGCGATGGCTCTGCAACGCTCAAGCCGCGCTCGGCAAGCTTGGCAAAGGCGTGGTGGGAGCCCTCATGTACAAGATGCCGATCAACCCAGAGCAGGCTGACCCCGTCCGCACGGCGGGTGATTTCATGGCTGGACCAGAGCTTGTCCAGTAATGTCTGCCGCGTTGTCATTCCGCCGCCTTCATCGCGGGAGATGCCCCGATTACAGGTTGCCAGTGACGCTCTCCGTCAGAGCCGACGCGGCAAAGGTTCATCTCTAACCGATAGAGGTCCGGCCGATACAGCGCTGAAAGGTACTCAACGCCTTTGCCCTCGGCATCACGGACGACGCGGGTCAGCGACAAAAGCGCAGTGCCAACTGCCACGTCGAGCGCTCGCGCGATGTCCGGCGTGGCCAACGCCGCGGTCACAGATTGCGTCGCATCTTCGATTTGCACTCCAGAACGTTCCAGTAGCCGAAACAGTGGGGTGGTCGCCAAGTCCGCCTCCGAGATACTCACAGCGATCGCCTCAGGCACATGGGTGGTCAGATGGGAATATGGCGTGCCTTCAACCAGGCGAATGCGCTCTGCTGTTTGAACGCGTGCTCCTGGGTCCAGACCAAGCGCGGATGACACAGGCAGCGGCGCTGTTCCGTAAGAAAACGACAGGAGCCGCGCTTCGGTGCGCTGCGTAATCTCAAGGAGTTGGGGCATCAGTGACGCCAGATCCCCCGAAAGCGGCGTGTCGCGCCCTTCGAGGCTTTGCACCACGCTCCCGGCGCCAACGCGCTTCTCGATCAGTCCGTCCGCCGCAAGCGCATCAAGGGCGCGGCGGATCGTGACGCGACTGACGCCTGCGGCTTCAGCGAGCCGGGTTTCGCCGGGAAGGACCTTTCCGGGTACGTGTGTGCCGCGCTGGATCTCGTCACGCAGCTGAAGGTAAACGCGCCGCGCCTTACCCCCTTCTGGCAAATGTGCACCGCCACTGGCTGCCATTGCGTCTGCTCCCCGACTTTCCAAGCAAAAACATAGGTCGACATACCTGTCAGCCAAGAATTTGCGACTTTCACTATACACTTTTCTGTTTTCAGAAATAAATCAACCTGTATTAAAGATAATACAGATCGGGGAGGGAAGTTAGACTGTGGCTGAACCAGAACAGATCGTTCGGTCGTATCTTGATGCGATGGATGCGCGGGACCTCGACGCGGCTGAGCAATACCTCGCGCCCGGGTTCAAGATGACCTTTCCCGGCGGCGTGACCATGAAAAAACTCACCGAACTCACCAATTGGGCCCGCAAACGTTACACAAAGGTTAGCAAGTCCTTTGCTGGCTTCGATACGATGGCGGCGACACGTACCGAGGTTGTGTATTGTTATGGAACGCTCTCAGGAACGTGGTGTGACGGGACAGAATTCAGGGACGTCCGCTTTATCGACCGGTTTGAACTCAGAGGCAGGCTAATCACTCAGCAGGACGTCTGGAACGACCTGGGCGAGGCTCGCCTCAATGCCTGAGATCGACCCGATCACTCTGGCTGTTCTTGCAGGTCGCATGGAACAAATCGCCGATGAAATGGACGCCACACTGTTCCGCGCGGCTTTTAACCCGATTATTGCCGAGGCGCATGACGCGTCCCACGGCATCTATGATGCACAGACCGGCGACACGCTGGTGCAAGGGAAATCCGGCCTGCCCATTTTCGTAGGCGTAATGGCGGCAGCGGTGAAGGCCGTGATTGACCGCGGCGCGGACACGCCCCCGCAGGACGGCGATGTCTGGATCTTCAACGATGCGCATATCGGCGGCACGCACCTGTCGGACATGCGGCTGGTGCGCCCCTATTTTCGGGATGGCAAGCTGTTCTGTTATCTCGCTTCGGTCGGGCATTGGCATGATCTGGGCGGCGCTGTACCGGGGAACTACAACCCGGCCGCTACGGAAGTGTTCCAGGAAGCCGTAGCCATTCCACCCGTGAGGCTGGTGCGCGGCGGGGAATTCCAGCAAGACATCCTCGACATCATTTTGCGCAACACCCGTCTGCCTGCTTCAGCGCAGGGCGATCTGAACGGCCAGCTTGGCGCGCTGGACCTTGGGGTGAAACGGCTCGATGCGCTGTTGGAAGAATACGGCGGAGACACCGTCTCGCGGGCGTTGACCGCGTTGACGGACCGGGCTGAGAAACTTATGCGCGCCGAGATCGCAACGCTTCCCCAAGGGCGGTGGGAAGCCGAGGATTTCCTCGACAATGATGGGATCAGCGACGTAGCCCTGCCGATCCGCGTCGCGCTGGAGGTCACGGGCGAGCGATTGGTGCTCGATTTCACCGGCACAGCACCGGTGACACGCGGACCGGTAAACATCGCCCTGCCGACCTCCATCGCGACGGCCTATGTGGCGATCAAGCACGTCTTCCCGAGCTTGCCTGCGAATGCCGGCGTAATGCGGCCCATCGATATTCGCATCCCCGAAGGCTCGCTGCTGTCGGCGGAGTTTCCGGCCCCGACAGGCGGCTACACCGAAACAATCCTGCGGATGATCGACGTGATTTTTTCGGCAGCGGCGCAAGCAGCACCCGAACGCGTGGTCGCCAACGCCTATGGCACGATTAACGCGCTCTCGATCGCCGGACGTCGCGGCGATGGCAGCCGCTGGGTGATGTTTTCGTTCTACGGGGGCGGGCATGGCGGCAGCGCGGACAGCGACGGTCTTAACCACGGCAACGCGCCGATCTCCACCGCGACAATTCCACCGGCGGAAATCCTTGAAGCGGCCTACCCGGTGATGTTCCGCCAATGGGCTCTGCGCCCCGACAGCGCAGGCGCAGGCGCGCATCGCGGCGGGCTGGGCGCGGTCTATGAGATTGAATTGCTGGAAGAAAACGCCGAGGCATTCCTCTTTGGCGAACGCGGGAAGTTCGCGCCGAAAGGCGTGGCAGATGGCGGCGAAGGGGCAATGAACTGCTTCGCCTATGAACAAGACGACGGCTGGCACCAGCCACCACTCACGTCGAAAATGGTCGGGATGACCCTTTCGAAGGGCCAGCGTGTACGTCTTGAAACCCCGGGCGGCGGGGGATACGGGCCGCCCGGGGAACGTCGACCGGAAGCCGTCGCGCGGGACGTGGCACTGGGGTATCTCAGCGCCGAAGCTGCCACAGCCGCTTACGGCCCAGCCTGGCGGGAGGTGCGGATTTGAGCACTCTGATCGGCGTCGATGTGGGCGGCACCTTCACGGATGTGTTTGTGTTGGATGAAGTCGCAGGCACAGCGCGTGTTGCCAAGGTTCCCACCTCTCGTCCCGACCAGTCGGGCGGGTTTCTGGACGGGATCGGGCGGCAGGTGCGAGACCTGGGCGGCGTGGCCACGGTTGTGCATGGCACGACGGCGGGCACCAACGCGCTTCTGGAACGTAAGGGCGCGAAAGTCGGGGTAATCACGACCGAGGGCTTCCGTGACGTTCTGGAAATGCGCCGCCGTGACCGGCGTGCCACGTGGGGCTTACGCGGGGATTTCGACCCGCCGGTACCGCGCGATCTGCGGTTGGAGGTTCCGGAACGCACACTGGCCGACGGTATACTACACACTCCCGTGGATCTGGAGGCGGTGCGCGCAGCAGCAGCGACCTTGAAAGAAGCCGGCTGTCGATCCATCGCGGTCCTGTTCATCAATGCCTATGCCAACCCGGGTAACGAAGCCGCCGCCGTAGCGGCAGTGCGAGACGTTTGGCCGAACGGGCACGTTGCCGCGAGCCATGAGGTCCTTCCCGAGTTGCGAGAGTTTGAACGCTTCTCGACCACTGCGCTCAACGCCTATCTCCAGCCTGAAGTGGCCGGATACCTCACGCGGCTCGACGGCGCGCTGCGCAGTCAAGGCTTCGGGGGGGAATTCCTGATCGTACAGTCTAACGGTGGGGTGATGAGTGTCGAGACCGCTTCTGCTCGCCCCATCCGTACCGCCCTTTCCGGTCCGGCAGCGGGCGTGATTGCGGCCGGCCATATCGCGAGCAGCGCCGGTTTCGAGAATGTCATTACCGGCGATATGGGTGGCACCAGCTTCGATGTGTCGTTGATTGCCAACGGGCAGACCGCGCTGAGTGCCCAAACCTCGATCGATTTTGGCATGGTCATCCGTGCCCCGATGATCGAGATTGCCACCATCGGCGCGGGCGGTGGCTCTATCGCTTGGGTCGACAAGGGCGGGCTGCTGAACATTGGCCCGGAAAGCGCAGGCTCCACCCCCGGCCCGGTGGCATACGGGCAGGGCAACACGCGGCCCACGGTGACGGATGCAAACGTCGTATTGGGCCGGATCGACCCGGACAATCCTATCGGCGGCAAGCTCGACCGGCTCGACGTCGAGGCCGCGCGGGAGGCGATCGCCACTCATGTCGGCACGCCCCTTGGGCTTGATCCTTTGGCGGCCGCAGAAGCGATCCTGAAGGTCGCCAATTCACGCATGGCTGGCGCGATCCGGCTGGTGAGTATCGAGCGCGGGCACGACCCAAAGAAGTTTGCGTTCATGCCCTTTGGCGGCGGTGGTGCATTGCATGCAGGGGCGATGCTGGCCGAGGTCGGGATCGGTCGTGCAATCGTCCCGCGCTATCCGGGCGTGACCTCAGCGCTTGGCTGCGTGATCGCGGATATGCGTCAGGATTTCGTACAGACACTGAATACAGCTCTATCCGCACTCGACGAGGCCGCGCTGACCGAGACCATTTCCGCGCACCTGACCGAGGGTGCGGGCCTGCTCGACAGCGCCGGGGTAAAGTTCGAAGCGCGCGAAGCGATTATCAGCTTCGACATGGCCTATGCCGGTCAAACCCATACGGTCGATGTCACAGTCTGGGCAGGCCCCGCGGCCGATGCCCGCGCACCCAAGACTTGTGAGATCGCTGCGGCGTTCGAGGCGGCTTATCTTGCCGCGTTTGGGCGTCTCTTGCAGGGCGGCACACCTCGCATTCTGAACCTGCGCACGGCGGTCATCGGCAAGCGCCCCAAGTTCGACCTGTCGACCCTCGCGCCCGGTGAAGAGGCTGATCTGGCAGAGAGCCGCAAAGGCTCGCGGCCGGTCTATTTTGACGGCGCTTGGCACGACACGGCGCTTTACACGCGGCTGACCCTTCCCGTCGGCGCTGTGATCAACGGCCCCGCCATTCTGGAACAGCCTGACACCACAATCCTCGTGGAGCCACATCTGCGGGCCGAGATCGATCGGTTCGGCAACATCATTCTTGCCCCAAGGGAGACCGCCGATGGAGCTTGATCCCAAGCGCACCGCGCTTCTGACCATTGATCTGCAAAACGACTTTCTCCACCCCGAAGGCGCTTACGGCCGCGCGGGCCAGACCGCAGACAGCATCGCCGCCCTGCCCGCTCGGATTGCGCCCTTGCGGGATGCCCTGCGGGCCCAAGGTGGACACTATGTGTCCGCGCAGTTCACGCTGGTCCCCAGCCCTGGCGGAGAACCATTGATCGCGCCGCACCTGAAAGCACTGCGGCCGTTCTTGGGCGCAGGAGATTTTTGTCCCGGCGCATGGGGGCATGGGCTGGTAGACGAGCTTTCGCCTGCCGATTACACGATTGAAAAAGTTGCTTATTCCGCGCTGTATCAAACCCGGCTGGAGTACATACTGCGCGCGGTAGGTATCGATACCCTGATCATTGGTGGGATCGTTACCAATGGTGGCGTCGCCTCCACCGTGCGGGACGCGCATTTGCGAAACATAGAGACAATTCTGCTCTCAGATGGGTCGGCAGCGTTCAAGCAGGACGTGCATGACGCCACGCTGATATCACTGGCAACGGTCACGCATGTGATGACCTGCGCCGAGGCGGAGGCGTTGCTATGACTTTGCGTGCTCGTCTTTCCAACAACGAGATTTTATGTGCACCTGGCGTGTACGATGCGCTGACCTCCAAGCTTGCGAAAGACGCCGGGTTCGAGGCGCTTTACCTGTCCGGAGCCGCAGTCGCCTATACGCGGTTGGGGCGGCCTGACATCGGGCTGACATCTGTTACGGAAATGGCAGAGACTATGGCGCTGATCCGCGACCGGGTCGACCTGCCAGTGATCATCGATGCCGACAACGGGTTCGGCAATGCGCTGAACGCTCAGCGCACCATGCGCCTTTACGAACGCGCCGGCGCCAATGCGCTGCAGATAGAAGACCAGAGCTATCCCAAGCGCTGTGGGCACCTCTCGGACAAAACCCTGATATCCGCCGCGGCGATGGCCGGGAAGATTCGCGCGATGGCCGATGTGCGCGCCAGTGAGGAAACTCTGATCATCGCGCGCACGGACGCGATTGCGGTGGAGGGATACCACGCCGCAATTGACAGGGCCGAACTGTATATCGAGTCAGGCGCAGATGTGCTGTTCATCGAGGCGCCGGAAGATGAGGCTCAACTTTCTGCGACCGCTGTGCACTTTGCCGGGTGCGTCCCGCTTCTGGCCAATATGGTGGAGGGCGGCGCAACCCCGATTAAATCCGCGAGCCATCTGGAAGCTCTCGGTTTCTCCATTGTCATCTTCCCCGGCGGGATTGTGCGCGCGCTCGCGCGCGCGGCCGAGGACTACTACGCCTCGCTCAAGACCCATGGAACGAACGCGCCTTTTGCCAACCGGATGTTTGATTTCAACGCCCTGAACGACCGGCTTGAAACACCCGCGATGCTTGCGGCTGGAAAGCTCTACGGCGCGGACTAGGCCGTGACGATCAAGCCAACACCCCGCGGTGGGTTTCCCGCAGATGTCGAAACTCTGATCGTCGGCGCAGGCGCCGGGGGTATTGTTGCCGCTTTATCCGCGAAAGAAGCAGGACAGGAGGTGCTGGTCCTTGAACGTGATCCGGTCCCGTCCGGCTCTACCGCTTTGTCGGCCGGGCTGATCCCTGCCGCAGGTACCAAAGCACAGATCGCAGCAGGCCTTGAAGACAGCCCGGCTCGCTTCGCACGGGACATTATGACGAAGGCCAAGAACCAGCCGGACACGGCGATCGTAAAGGCACTGACCGAGGACGCGGGACCAACACTCGATTGGCTGGCAGAACGGTACGGTCTTCCGTTCTCCGTCATCGATGATTTCGACTACCCGGGGCACACAGCACGAAGGATGCATGGCTTGCCGTCGCGGTCAGGACGCGAGTTGATCGACCGATTGCGCAGTACAATGGAAGCAGAAGGCATCGACATTCTATGCGAAGCGGCGGTGACGGCTCTTTTCGCCGACGGAGACCGGATCACAGGAGTCGAGATCACACGACCAGATGACGGGACCGAAACAATCGGGTGCAATCGACTGATCCTGGCCTGCAACGGGTTTGGCGGCAACGCGGCAAAGGTCGCCAAGCTGGTACCTTCCATCTCGGATGCTGTTTACTTCGGCCACAGCGGCAATCGCGGCGATGCACTGGATTGGGGAGCAGCGCTCGGCGGTGCCACCCGGCACCTGGGGGCGTTTCAGGGTCATGGTAACGTCGCCCACCCCCACGGCATTCTGATCACATGGGCGACGATGACAGAGGGCGGCGTTCAAGTGAATGCGCGGGGCGAGCGGTTCTGGGATGAAAGCCAGGGGTATTCGGAGGCCGCCGCGCAGGTCCTCTCACAACCCGGCGGTATAGCCTGGGCTGTTTTTGACTCCCGGATATCGCGAGTCGCGCAGCAATTTGAAGATTTCAGGATTGCCGAGAACCAAGGCGCCATTCAAAGCGCTGCGGATATCGAGGCCTTGGCGGATCTGATTGGCGCAGAGCTTGGGCCTTTGGTAGAAAGCCTCGCACAGATGACTTCGGGCCGCTGCCCTTTTGGCCGCGCGTTCGACCCTCAAAAGCGCCTGCGCCCCCCCTATCGTGCCGTGAAGGTGACCGGGGCCCTGTTCCACACTCAAGGCGGGCTGGACATCGCACCAAATACCCAGGTCAAGCGCACAGACGGCGGTGTCCTGCCAAACCTGTATGCGGTGGGCGGCGCAGCATGCGGCGTGTCAGGGTCTGGCGATGCAGGATACCTGTCTGGAAACGGGCTTCTGACGGCCGTGGTTCTGGGGCGGATCGCAGGGCGCGCCACCTAAGCAGCGGCGCGCAGCACACGGTTAGTGCACGTTTACCGGTGTGAGGTCGTTCTGTCGGGCCAGCACGAAGGCCATCTGACGGTCATTGACGAGGGCAAGCCGCTCGCCATTTTCGTCATGGACTGCATAGATAAGATCGGCATCGCCAACCTGTGCCTGAACCTCTTGCGGCAGGTCGCGGACCGCGACAGGACGCACATAAACAATCGGCTCGCCACCGGGCGTCTTGAAGTCGAACTCTTCGGTCATGCATCACCTCCGTTCTTTCCATTGATCGCGATGGTTTGGACCACTGTTTCGGGAACACTGCGTTGCAGATCGACATGTAACAGGCCGTGCTCCATCGTCGCCCCGCTCACATCAACCCCGTCCGCCAATACAAAACTGCGTTGAAACTGGCGGGTCGCGATACCTCGGTGCAGATAAACGCGGTCTTCTGTGTCCTCCGCAGCGCGGCCGCGGATCACGAGTTGACGGTCTTCTACTGTAATACTCAGATCTTCTTCGCGAAATCCGGCCAGCGCGAGCGTGATGCGGTAGCGGTTCTCGGAGGCCTGCTCAATATTGTATGGCGGATAGCCGTCATTGCCGGTCTTCGCCGTTCTTTCCACCAACCGTTCGAGTTGGTCGAAGCCCAAAAGAAAGGGATGGGCACCCAACGTCATCTTGCTCATGCGATGTCCTTCGAAAAGCGACTGCAATTTGGCGCCCCATTTTGGCGACGCGTCTGATGGTATAAATATGGGCGCGGTACTGCCGCGCCGCAAGGCCGGGCGTGCGACAAGGGGTATTGCGGCCAAGCCAAAGCCTTCCCCAATGAGGAAGAATCCTTTAAATCATGCACGGTAGAGGACGCAGCACAGGGCAACGCACATTTATGCACGGAACCGGGGAAATGAGCCGGGAAGAGGTGTTAATGGTTGAGCTCAAAGTGCTCAAACGCGAACACCGCGACCTCGATGAAGCCATTCACGCACTCGAGGAACAGGGGCGCGCGGATATGCTGACAATCCGGCGCCTCAAGAAACAAAAACTGTCCATCAAGGACAAGATCGCACGGATCGAGGACGAGCTTTTTCCGGACATCATTGCCTGACGCGTTGCACCGCGTCAGTGTCTGCGTATAGTGCGCGTTTCCAAAAACGATCCGGAGGCGTCGATGGACCCCAAAATCGGTATCATTATGGGCAGTCAGTCCGACTGGCCCACCATGCGCGAGGCCGCGAGCGTGCTTGATGAACTTGGGGTCGCCTATGAGGCGCGGATCGTTTCCGCTCACAGGACGCCGGACCGGTTGTGGGAGTATGGGAAGACAGCCGCTGCGCGCGGGCTCAAAGCGATTATCGCTGGCGCCGGGGGCGCTGCGCACCTGCCCGGCATGGTGGCGTCCAAAACCCGCGTGCCGGTGATCGGGGTGCCAGTTCAGACCAAAGCGTTGTCGGGCGTCGACAGCCTGTATTCCATTGTGCAGATGCCCAAGGGCTTTCCAGTGGCGACCATGGCGATCGGCGCCGCAGGTGCGGCCAATGGAGGCCTGATGGCCGCTGCAATCCTGGCCAACGAAGATCCGGCACTCGCCGAGCGATTGGACAAGTGGCGTGCGGCGCTCTCTGCGTCCATTCCCGAGGTTCCGTCTGATGACTGAGCCGCTCGCCCCGGGGGCGGTCATAGGGATCTTGGGCGGGGGCCAATTGGGTCGGATGCTGTCGGCAGCGGCGTCGCGGCTTGGGTTGCAGTGCCACATCTTCGAACCTGGCGCCAATCCTCCCGCCGGACATGTTGCGGCGCAGGTGACGACCGCGTCCTACGAAGACTTGGATGCGCTGCGCAGGTTCGCCGAAAGCGTCGATGTCATCACCTATGAATTTGAAAACATCCCCGTGCCGGCGCTGGACACGCTGGAAGCACTTCGACCCATTCGTCCGGGCCGTCGTGCACTGGCGGTCAGCCAAGACCGGCTGACGGAGAAGGATTTTCTGCGTGAACTTGGCCTGCAAACGGCCCCTTATGCGCCGGTCGGCGACAGCCAGAGCTTCGAAGCCGCGCTGGAGCAATTCGGCACTCCCTCGATCCTGAAGACCCGTCGGTTGGGCTATGACGGGAAGGGTCAAGCGCGGCTGAAAACCACTGACGACGCCGAAAATGCTTTGGCTGCCATGGATGGCGCGCCTGCAATCCTTGAGGGCTTTATCGACTTCTCCCACGAAGTATCGGTGATCGCGGCGCGTGGCCTTGATGGCTCGGTTGCCTGTTTCGACCCCGGGGAGAACGTTCACAAGGATGGCATTCTCGCAACGACCACGGTTCCGGCGCGACTGACTGGAGCACAGCGCACCGACGCTGTTTTGCTCGCAGGCAAGATCCTCAATGCGCTCGACTATGTCGGGGTGCTTGGGGTGGAATTGTTCGTGACCGCGGGGGGCCTCGTGGTGAACGAGATCGCCCCGCGGGTGCATAATTCGGGCCACTGGACGCAGAACGCCTGCACCATCGACCAGTTTGAGCAACATATTCGCGCAGTGGCCGGATGGCCCTTGGGAGACGGCAGCCGCTACGCCAACGCGGTGATGGAGAACTTGATTGGGGACGATATGACCCGTGTCCCCGATCTTGCCGCCGATCCCGCTGCTGCGCTGCACCTTTACGGCAAAGCCGAAGCACGCGCAGGACGGAAGATGGGCCACGTGAACTGGATCTCCTCAAAGTCGTGAAGCGAGCTGGACGCGGTCGGCGTCCAAATGCCGCCCGTGCTGCCCGGTGACAACGTCACAACACGCTCCTATAAGGCGCGCAACATCATCTCCGAACGAATGCGAGACTCATGACGATCAAAGTTTTTGGCCATAAATCCCCCGACACGGACTCCACCGGCTCGCCGCTGGCATGGGCCTGGTACCTCAGCGAAGTCAAAGGCACGCCCGCTAAAGCGGTACTTCTGGGCCAGCCGAACACCGAAGCTGCATTCATGTTGGAGCGCTGGGGATTTGAGACACCCGAGATTATCGAAGACGTCGCCGATGACGAACCGGTCGTCGTGGTCGACACCAACAATCCGGCAGAGCTTCCAGACAACATAAACGCGGCCGATATCCTGCAGATCATCGACCACCACAAGCTCGTCGGTGGGCTGGAAACCAAGGGACCCATCGACATCACCGTCCGCCCGGTCGCGTGCACGGCAACCATAATGTACGACCTGATGGGCGACGACACGGCGAAACTGCCGGAGAACATCAAATGTGCGATGCTGACCTGCATCTTGTCAGACACGTTGGAATTCCGCTCGCCCACGACAACACCGCATGACAAGGACGTGGCGGAGGATCTCGCGCATCAACTCGGGATTTCGATCCCCGATTATGCCGCAGAGATGTTTGCAGCGAAATCAGATGTGTCCGCGTTCTCGGATGCAGAGCTTATCCGTATGGACAGCAAGGCCTACGAAGTCGATGGCACCAAGTTTCGCGTGTCAGTGCTTGAAACGACCTCTCCTGCCACGGTGCTCGATCGCAAAGCCTCGATCATGGAAACGATGCCGGGTGTTGCGACCGAAGACGGTGTCGATCAGGTCCTGCTTTTCGTGGTCGATATCCTGAACGAGGCGTCCACGCTGCTCGTGCCCAATGACCTTGTGAAATCTGTTGCGCAAAAAAGCTTCGGCGCGGAGGCCACTGGCGATACGGTCGTTCTTCCCGGCGTGGTGAGCCGGAAAAAGCAGATCATTCCGAACCTGAAGGTCTGAACCAGACCGGACGTTGACACTGGCAAGAGGCGCTCTGGCGCCTCTTTTCATTTTGACGGGAGCAAGCTGCCCCTTGCGCCCTTTGCAATGGCCAGACAAAAGTCCCACGCACATCCTTTCGCCGTTTTGTGACTTTCAGGAGCCGCCCGCATGACCCGCATCATCGAAAGCCTCGACGAGATCTCGCACCAGTATGATGCGCTTCTCGTGGACCTTTGGGGCTGTGTGCATAACGGCATCGAACCGTTCCCCGAGGCCGTCGCCGCGCTTGAGCGGTATAGGGCGTCCGGTGGCACGGTACTTTTGCTGACCAACTCTCCCCGCCCGCGGGCGGGTGTCGAGAAGCAGCTCAAAAACATGGGCGTTCCAGAAGAGGTGTGGCACACGATCGCGACCTCCGGTGACAGCGCGCGGATGGCCATGTTTCGCGGAGCGGTGGGGCAGAACGTCTATTTCATCGGTGAGGACCACGATCAGCGGTTTTTTGAACCGCTGAAGCTAATGGACGATCCGGTTTCTATCTCGCAAGTCCCTTTGAAACAGGCCGAGGGGATTGTTTGCACCGGCCCCTTCGATCCGATGGCGGACCCGGCGGTCAATCGCCCCGCGTTTTTGTTCGCCAAGCAGAAGGGTATGAAACTGCTGTGTGCCAACCCCGACATCGTCGTTGACCGCGGCGAACGGCGCGAATGGTGTGCAGGTGCCTTAGCCCAGCTCTACACGGAGATGGGCGGCGAGAGCCTCTACTTCGGAAAACCGCATCCGCCGATCTATGACCTCGCGCGCGCGCGCTTGGCCGAGCTCGGGAAAACACCTGCACCCGACCGGATCCTCGCGATCGGGGATGGCATTGCCACCGATATTCAGGGGGCACAGGGGGAGGATATCGACTCTCTGTTCATCACAGGCGGCCTTGCAGCAGCGGAAACCGGAACGACCCGTCAACCTGACCCTGCGAAACTGGAAGCCTATCTGACCGGGAAGATGGTAACCCCGAGCTATGCCATTGGGAAACTAAGATAACGCCGAAAGAGGAATCGGCGGCGTAACAATATTTCAATATTTGCCACATAATTTGTCGCAATCTTGCTTTCGCAGTTGCAGCATGAGCGTTTTTCGACTACACCCGGGGCGAGCGTTCCGGAGGACCCCATGTTGGACAACCAGCCCCGCGGCACAATTTGCATCGAAGATCTTGAGGTCGGGATGTCCCGGTCCCTGCGCAAGGTTGTGACAGATCGCGACATCGAGATGTTTGCGGAAGTGTCAACCGACCGGAACCCTGTGCATCTGGACGAAGACTACGCCAAGGAAACGATGTTCCATGGCCGTATTGCCCACGGCATGCTGACCGCAGGCTTGATTTCGGCTGTGATCGGCGAACAACTTCCGGGCCACGGAACCGTCTATTTAGGCCAGAACCTAAAGTTCATGGCGCCGGTGCGCCCCGGTGACATGGTTCTTGCCGAGGTTACTGTGGCCGATATCGACCATTCCCGGCGGCGCGTTTCGCTCGACACGCGGTGCTACGTGGATGACACGATTGTCCTGAAGGGCGATGCCATGGTGCTCGCCCCCAGCCGCAAGTTCGACTGACCTTACCCCCGGCTTGCCAGCCTGCGCGCATGGCGTTACCTGACGGACATGATTACGATTGTCCGAGACCCTGACTATGTGCGCCCTGCTGATCGTGGCGCAGCGGCCGCGATAGGGAATTTCGACGGCGTCCATCTGGGGCATCGCAGCGTGATTGACCTAACGCAAGATGCAGCCCGGCGCCTGCATGCGCCGTTGGGTGTGATGACGTTCGAGCCGCACCCGCGCGAGTTCTTCGCGCCGGCCGCCGCCCCCTTTCGGCTCATGTCAGCCACGGCCAAGGCCCACAGGCTTGAAAAACTTGGGGTCAACATTCTCTATCAGCTGAGCTTCAATGCCGATCTCGCCAGCCTGAGCGCCGAAGCCTTCGCGCAGCACATCATCGCGGACAAGTTGGGCCTGCGCCATGTCGTGATTGGCAGCGACTTTTGCTTCGGAAAGGGGCGGAGCGGGACGGCCAAGATGCTCGAAGAATTCGGCGCCGGCATGGGCTTCGGGGTCACCATTGCCGACCTGCTGCGGGACGCGGATCAAACTGTGTCTTCTACCTCTATTCGCACCGCGCTTTCTGAAGGCCGCCCCGAAGACGCCGCACGCATGCTGGGCCATTGGCACCGGATCGAAGGGCCTGTCATCCATGGCGAAAAGCGTGGGCGAACGCTGGGCTACCCAACCGCCAATATGTCAATCGACGGACTTCATCCCCCGAAATACGGCGTTTACGCGGTACTGGTGGACGTGTTGCAAGGCCCGTTTCAAGGGCGCTACCAGGGCGTCTCGTCTATGGGCGTGCGCCCCATGTTCGGAGAAAACCGCCCCAACCTTGAAACCCATCTTTTTGACTTTGCGGGCGATCTTTACGGAAGCGAAATATCCGTCGCGCTTGTGTCCTACCTCCGATCAGAGCGCAAGTTCGACGGTGTGGACGCGCTGGTTTCACAAATGAACAGCGACAGCACCGAGGCGCGGGCACGGCTCGCCGAGGCGACGCCGTGAGCCGTAAGCGCAAGCGTCTCCCGAAATCAGAACCTGCGTCCCTGCGACCGAAATTCTGGGAACGCGTCCCGCTTGACCAGATGACGGAAGCGGAATGGGAGGCGCTATGCGACGGCTGTGGGCGATGTTGCCTGCTTAAACTTGAGGACGCGGAAACCGAAGAGATCGCGTTTACCCGCGTGTCCTGTCGGCTGTTGGACACCGAAACCTGCCGCTGCGGAAATTACGCGATCCGCAAGCAACTGGTGCCGGATTGCGTGGTGCTGACACCAAAGAATATCGACGACATTGGATATTGGATGCCCGCCACCTGCGCCTACAGGGTGCTCCATGAGGGCCGCCCGCTATATGACTGGCACCCGCTTATCTCCGGTCGCGCGGAGTCTGTCCAGGAGGCCGGCGTTTCGGTCGCCGGCTGGGTCGTCCCCGAATTCGAGGTCGATGAGGACGATCTGGAAGACTACCTTATCGAGCCGTACGGGGGCTGAAACTCCAGCCGCACGCCTGCGGTGGCCAAAAAGCGCCCGATCGCGGGCCCCAGTGTACGGGCATGAGTCAGCGGACTCATATGACCAGCGCCGACAAGCAGCATACGTTCGGCAATCGGAATTTGCTGTGCGAGCCCATCCATAATCGCTTCGATCACCGGCGGGCTTTCCGTACCTGAAACAAGCAATGTCGGACTCTGAACACGCGCAGCTCCCCCGTTTTCCAGCAAGCCGTGCGCATCATCTTCAAGAACTGGCTTCGCTTCCTTGATCATGTCGATGCGGGAGGTGATGTAGCGCCGAGTATCAACTCCCAAATCGTCCCATGGCCGCGGTCCGCCCCATTTCGCGTGGAACGCCCGGGCGGCGGCTTCAGCATCTTCACTTGCAAAAGCTGCATCTTCGTCGGCTCTGTTCTTCAAGTATTGTGCAAAGACTTCGCGTCTCGTTTCACGCGCGAGCGCAAAAAGAACAGGTTCAACCAAGACCAGGCTGCGTACAAGCTCGGGCGCTTCAATCGCCAGTCTGAGCGCCACTGTAGCCCCAAAGCTATGGCCTATCAGATCGACCCGACCGCTCGGTTGTTTCGCGCACAGTTCTCGCAGGATATCGCAGGCTTGGGAATGTGCGCCACGCACGGTATCCACCGGGCCGGATTGGCCATGCCCCGGCAAATCAAACGCCACAAGCCGTCGCCCCGGCAACGCGCGGACCAAAGGCAGCCATGTTCCGGCCGATCCAAGGGAACAATGCACGAGTACTGCCGTCGGGCCCTTTCCGTACTCGGTCCAGTGGGTGGAGGTATCCGCGAGGACGCTGACAGGCATCAGAGCGTGCCGGCCAAGTGCGCATCCAGATCGTCGAGTCGATCCTGCCCCCAGAACCGCTGGTCCTGGTCAGTGATATAGAACGGCGCACCGAACGCCCCTTTTGCTATCGCTTCTTCCAAATTGGCTGTGTAGGTTTCAGCCGCTCCCAGCAGGTTCTGCCCCGCGAGATCGGGATCAAAGCCCGCGCGCTCCAGACACTCCCGGATCACGTCATCCTCGGCGATGTTCTTTTCCTCGGCCCAACAGGCGCCTGTAATCGTGTGAACAAGCTTGCCCATGTCGCCACCGCCCGCTTGCACAGCATTGATCACCGCATAGGAGCTCGGCGCAGGGTTGGTCGGCCAAAAGGCAGGCTGTAAGTTGAACGGCAGCCCCGCTTTCTTCGCTTGTCGAGCCAGGTCCTGTTTGCGGTATTCCTGCCTGTTGGGATGCCGGTCCTTGGGTGGTGTCCCTCCGGTGCGCCCGAAGAGCGCAATGATGTCGAGCGGCTTGTAGGAAATCTCAACCCCATGCTTCGCGGCAATTTCTTCAAACCTTGTGCCTGCAAGGTAAGTGAACGGCGAGAGTGTCGCGAAGTAATAGTCGATCTTGGCCATGGTCCCCCCTAGTCCGGCTCATAGGCGCTTTGTTGCGCGCCCGCCTAGGCAAGACCGTATGGAGTTGATAAGCGGTGTCAACAGCGTCCACCGCGCTGTGAGTCCCGCTGCCAAACAATACAGGACGAGAGCCCACTCATGCCCGTTCAACAAGAACCCAAGCTGATTTCCGGCAATGCCAACCTGCCGCTCGCCACATCAATCTCACGCCGGATGTCGATGCATCGCGGCATGCAAGTGGGCTTGGTCGACGCCCGTGTAGAGCGGTTCAACGATGGCGAGATTTTCGTTGAAGTGTTCGAGAATGTCCGTGGGGAGGACATGTTCATCATCCAGTCCACGTCGAACCCGGCAAACGACAACCTGATGGAACTTCTCGTCATGTGTGACACGCTGCGCCGCTCAAGTGCCGCGCGCATCACGGCGGTTATCCCCTATTTTGGCTATGCCCGGCAGGACCGCCGTACCAAGGCCCGCACACCGATCACCGCAAAGCTCGTAGCCAACATGATGGTCGAGGCCGGGATAGAGCGGATTCTGACCATGGATCTGCACGCTGCCCAGATTCAGGGCTTCTTCGATATCCCCGTGGACAATCTGTACGCCGCGCCAATTTTTGCTCTCGACGTGATGCATCACTTCGCCGGACGGCTGGAAAATGTCACAGTGGTTTCACCTGATGTCGGCGGCGTGGCCCGCGCCCGGGAGCTGGCTAAGCGCATCGGTTGTGGCCTTGCCATCGTCGACAAACGTCGCTCCAAACCTGGGGTGGTCGAAGAGATGACCGTAATCGGGGAGGTCGAGGGACAGACATGCATTATCGTGGACGACATTTGCGACACGGCTGGCACGCTCTGTAAAGCAGCCGATTTGCTGATCGAGAACGGAGCAACAGAGGTGCATTCCTATATCACGCACGGAGTTCTGTCCGGTCCGGCGGTGGAGCGCGTGACGAAGTCCAAGATGAAAAGTCTTGTGATCACCGACAGCATTGCAGCGACAGAGTCCGTCAAAAACGCCGCGAACATCCGCATCGTGCCCACTGCCCCGGTATTCGCACAAGCCATCCTGAATATCTGGAACGGCACCAGCGTGTCGTCGCTGTTCGATAAAGACACGCTGACGCCGATTTATGAGGGCATGTACGCTAATGTGAGCTAGCGAACGCGGCAGGCCTATTCTGGCGTCGACATCAGTCGATACAGAGTGAGCAATGTGCTCGGCGGTTTGAGACCAAAGGGACCAAAAAACTCGGTATAGACATCTGTAATCTGCCCGGATCCGAACAAGCGGGAAATTGTGCGGTCCACCAGCAGCGCGAAATCGGGATCACCGCGTTTCAAGGCCAACGCATATGGCTCAAACGAGAAAAAGTTACTCGATAGGTAGTAGTTTCTATTTCCGCTGGACTGCGTCATGACTTGCCCGACCAGTACAATTTGGTCGGCAGCATAAGCAGAAACCTCGCCAGCGTTCAGTGCTGCGAGCCCGTCTTCTGCTGTAGACGTTCTGACGATTTCAGCCTCGATCCCGGCTCTTTCGAGCGCAGCGATTAAGGCGGTTTCCGTCGTGGTGCCCCCGGCGACAGCGACGCGCTGTCCAGCGAGGTCACCCACCTTGTCGATCCGGTTTGGATCAAGGCTCAGAAACGTTCCCCCTGTAACAAGCGTCAGCTGAGAGAATCCGACACGCTCCATGCGGCTAAGGGTCTTCGTCGTCGCCCCGCATAAGAGGTCGATGGTGCCGTCTTCGATCTTATCGAAACGATCTTCCGCGCCTACTGCAGCATAGCTTACCTTGATATCGTCCCGCCCCAGCGCTGCTTTCACCTCGGCCGCAACTCTGTCACAGATCGCGACCGAATAGCCGGTTGGCAGTCCGGCCGCATCGGCGAAAGACACCGGGGGATGGGTTGTCCGATACCCGATCGTGAACTCGCCGGTTTCTTCAATATGCGCGAGGGTGCCCAAAGCGTTCTGCGCGCTGGCGACCACAGGCAAGACCGAAATGATAAGTGCACTGATGAACTTCATAGCTCAAATGTCCCTCTTTAGGAAAACTGGCAGAGGAAGTCTGCCTGCCCACCCTACACGGACTGAGATGTTTTCAAACACATGATGGATACTCAAAGCCTGTTTCCAAAGAGTGCCGGTGCGTTGCCGGAGCCCCGACGCATTTAGAAACCGCGTTCAGATCAAATTGCCGCTTTGACTGCCGCCATATGATCAGGGCGGATACCGCAGCAACCGCCGATCAGGTGTACTTTGCGATTGGCCCACTGCGCACAGCTATGGGCGAACCCTGCGGGTGTGATCGTATCATCGAAAACCCACTGACCGTCAGTGTATACTCCCGAATGCGCATAAACCCCAACGAGCCCATCCCAGTGCGCCGCCACGATATCAAGACAGGCATCGATGTAGACGACATCCGTATGCATGATGTTGACGAGTGGCACGTTTTTATCGGCCAATGCTTCCAGGGCAACAGCGAGCGGAGCGCCGTTATAGAGGCACATCTCACCGCTCTCATTCGGCTTGCAACTCAGGCCCACCCAGACAGGTAAACCGCTGGAGCGGGCGGCATCTAGTGTCACCAGCATCCGGTCGATATCGACCATCATCTCCAGCATGAGCAAATCAGCGCCCGCGTCTTTCATAATTCCAGCTTGTGCCGCAATACCGTCGGCCAGTTCTTCGAGGGGAGGATGCCTTTGAACAAAGGACCAGTAAGAAATACCGCCCGCGACCAGAACATGCGGCGCATCCATACGACGGCGCGCTTCGCAGGCTAGCTCCACCGCGCGACGGTTCAGCGCTTCAAAATGTTCTTCGGCGCCCGCGTCCTGCAAGGTATTTCGCGCCGTAGAAAACGTGTTGGAGATGATGATTTCCGCGCCTTCGCGGATGTAGTCCTCATGTATCTCTCGCACGATTTCAGGCGCGTCGAGAGCGCCGCCACCGCTCCAGGCGTTATCGAGTCTAGGCGCACCGCGGCGTTCCACTTCACTGCCCGTGCCGCCGTCGATAACAATTCTCTGACCAGCCCGCAGACGCTGCATAAGGTTTTCATAACGCGACATGCCGACCCCTCCCGATGTGCAGGCCGTTGCCTTAGCGCCTCCCGCGCGCTGAAACAACCGTCATGCGCGGCCCTATCAAGCGGAAAAAGCTGTCCAAAAAAAAGCCCTGCGGTGGTCCGCAGGGCTTTCGGAGTGTTCTTTAGTTGCGTGTCAGACCATATCTTCCAACAGCTTGACCAGATCTGCGACCATCTTCTCTGCCACGTCCTTGTGTTCGCCCTCCACACCAGAAACCTTGGCGCGGGCTTCTTCCAGATGCGCTTCCAGTGCCTCACGGGACTCAGATGCGGCAGGATAAGCGCGTTCAGCAAGAACCGTCGTGCCAGTCGCGCTGATCTCGGCGAACCCACCGGTGACGGCGTAGGCTTCGGTGCCGGAAGGGCCAACCGCCTTCAAGATGCCCGGGCGCAGCGTTGTGATCGTAGGGGCATGGTCGGCCATCGCCGTCATGTCCCCGTCCGCGCCGGGGATCTGCACCTCGGTCACCTCGAGCGAAGCAAGGCTCCGCTCGGGGCTGACCAGGTCGAATTGCATCGTGTTTGCCATGAGGCCCCCTTAGGCTGCTTCCGCGGCCATCTTCTCGGCTTTGGCGATCACTTCATCGATGCCGCCAACCATGTAGAAGGCGCCTTCCGGCAAGTGGTCGTACTCACCGGCAACAACCGCCTTGAACGACGAGATCGTGTCTTCGATCGGCACCTGCACACCATCAGAGCCGGTGAAGACCTTCGCAACGTCGAACGGCTGGGAAAGGAAACGCTGGATCTTCCGGGCGCGGGCCACGGTCAGCTTGTCCTCTTCCGACAGTTCGTCCATCCCGAGGATCGCGATGATGTCCTGAAGCGACTTGTAGCGCTGCAGGATGCCCTGCACGTCACGGGCCACGTTGTAGTGCTCTTCGCCCACGATGGCCGGATCGAGGATACGGCTGGAGCTGTCGAGCGGGTCCACTGCCGGATAGATGCCCAGCTCGGAGATCGCACGCGACAGAACGGTCGTGGCGTCGAGGTGCGCAAAGGTGGTGGCCGGTGCGGGGTCGGTCAGGTCGTCCGCAGGCACGTAGACGGCCTGGATCGAGGTGATCGAGCCGGACTTCGTTGAGGTAATGCGTTCCTGCATCGCGCCCATGTCGGTGGCAAGCGTCGGCTGGTAGCCCACAGCAGACGGGATACGACCCAGAAGCGCGGACACCTCGGAACCGGCCTGCGTGAAGCGGAAGATGTTGTCGACGAAGAACAGAACGTCGGTCCCGGACTGGTCACGGAACTGCTCGGCCAGCGTCAGACCGGTCAGCGCCACACGGGCACGTGCGCCCGGAGGCTCGTTCATCTGACCGTAAACCAGCGCCACCTGAGACTCTGACAGGTTGTCGGGCTTGATCACGTTGGATTCGATCATTTCGTGGTAAAGGTCGTTGCCCTCACGGGTCCGTTCGCCCACACCGGCGAACACCGAGAAGCCCGAGTGCACTTTCGCGATGTTGTTGATCAGTTCCATGATTAGAACGGTCTTGCCCACACCAGCACCGCCGAAGAGGCCAATCTTACCGCCCTTCGAGTAGGGCGCGAGAAGGTCGATAACCTTGATGCCGGTCACGAGGATCTCGGACTCGGTGGCCTGTTCGGCGAATTCCGGTGCGTCCTGGTGGATTGCGCGGGTCTCGGAAGCCTCGACCGGGCCGCCTTCGTCCACAGGCTCACCCACCACATTCAGGATACGGCCCAGCGTTGCGTTGCCCACGGGGATCGTGATCGGGCCGCCCGTGTCGGACACTTCCGCGCCGCGGACGAGACCTTCGGTGGCGTCCATCGCGATCGTGCGGACGGTGTTTTCCCCCAGGTGCTGGGCCACTTCCAGAACCAGTTTCTTGCCGTTGTTGTCGGTGTTCAGCGCGTTCAGGATCTCCGGCAGGTGATCTTCGAACTGCACGTCCACAACGGCGCCAATGACCTGGGTCACTTTGCCTTTTGCGTTTGCCATGTCGTGTCTCCGGTTCTCTTAGAGCGCTTCGGCGCCCGAAATAATTTCGATAAGCTCGTTGGTGATGACGGCCTGACGCGAGCGGTTGAACTCGATCGTCAGCCGGTCGATCATGTCGCCCGCGTTCCGGGTTGCATTGTCCATCGCGGACATGCGCGCGCCCTGCTCGGACGCCCCGTTTTCCAACAGCGCCGCAAAGATCTGAGTTGCTACCCCGCGCGGGAGCAGATCTGCGAGGATCGCCTCTTCCGACGGCTCGTAGTCGTAGAGCGTCGCATCTGCGTCCTCTTCAGCCTCGAACGAGGCCGGGATGATCTGCTGAGCGGTCGGGATCTGGCTGATCACCGACTGGAAACGGTTGAAGAAGATCGTCGCCACATCGAACTCTCCCGCGTCGAAACGGCCAAGTACATCCGTTGCGATGTCAGCGGCATTGTCATAGCCGATGCGCTTGACCTCAGAGAGGTCCACATGGCCGACAAAGTGATCCGCCAGATCACGCTTGAGCTGTTCCCGCCCCTTCTTGCCAACGGTCAGTATCTTGACCGTCTTGCCCGCCGCGACCAGCTCTTCAGCCTTTGCGCGCGCCAGCTTGGCAATGGAGGAGTTGAAGCCGCCACAAAGGCCGCGTTCTGCGGTCATGACCACCAGCAGGTGGACCTGATCGCTGCCGGAGCCAACAAGCAGCTTCGGCCCTGCATCACTGTCGCCCACCGAAGCCGCGAGCCCGGCCAGAACAGCGTTGAAGCGTTCTGTGTAGGGGCGCGAAGCCTCGGCTGCATCCTGTGCCCGCCGCAGTTTCGCGGCGGCCACCATCTGCATGGCCTTCGTGATCTTCCGAGTGCTTTTCACACTCTCGATCCGGTTTTTGAGGTCCTTGAGATTTGGCATGCTCAGGAACCCTTATGCGAAGGTCGCAGCGAATTCATCGATTGCGGCGCGGATCTTGTCCTCGGCTTCGCCTTTGATCTTCGGATCTTCGTTGGTGATGTAATCCAGCAGATCGCTGTGCTTGGACCGCAGATGCGCTAGCAGGCCTTGCTCGTAACGACCAACCTCGGACACGTCGATCTTGTCGAGGTAGCCTTTGGTGCCCGCGAAGATCACGCAAACGATCTCGGCGTTGGTGAGCGGCGAATACTGCGGCTGCTTCATCAGCTCGGTCAGGCGCGCGCCACGGTTCAGAAGCTGCTGGGTTGCAGCGTCGAGGTCGGAGCCGAACTGCGCAAACGCCGCCATCTCGCGGTACTGGGCGAGTTCCAGCTTCACCGGACCAGCGACCGATTTCATCGCGTTGGTCTGGGCCGACGAGCCCACGCGGCTCACCGACAGACCGGTGTTCACAGCCGGGCGGATGCCCTGATAGAACAGTTCGGTTTCAAGGAAGATCTGACCGTCGGTGATCGAGATCACGTTGGTCGGAATAAACGCGGACACGTCGCCGCCTTGGGTCTCAATGATCGGCAGAGCCGTCAGAGAACCATTGCCGTGGTCGTCGCCCAGCTTCGCGGAGCGCTCCAGCAGACGGGAGTGAAGGTAGAAAACGTCACCCGGATAGGCTTCACGGCCCGGCGGGCGGCGCAGCAGCAGCGACATCTGACGATAGGACACGGCCTGCTTGGAGAGGTCATCGTAGATGATCAGCGCATGACGACCGTTGTCGCGGAAGTGCTCTGCCATCGCAGTCGCGGCGTAAGGCGCCAGGAACTGCATCGGCGCCGGGTCGGACGCGGTCGCGGCCACAACAATCGAGTATTCGATCGCGCCGGTTTCTTCGAGCTTCTTCACCAGCTGCGCAACGGTGGAGCGCTTCTGGCCGACAGCCACGTACACACAGTAGAGCTTCTTGCCTTCGTCGTCACCCGCGGCGTCGTTATAGGCTTTCTGGTTCAGGATCGTGTCGAGCGCCACAGCGGTCTTACCGGTCTGACGGTCGCCGATGATCAGTTCCCGCTGGCCACGGCCGATCGGGATCATCGCGTCCACAGATTTCAGGCCTGTAGCCATCGGCTCGTGCACCGATTTACGCGGGATGATGCCCGGTGCTTTGACGTCCGCGACCGAACGGGTCGAGGTTTCAATCGGGCCCTTGCCGTCCAGCGGGTTGCCCAGACCGTCTACAACGCGGCCCAGCAGCGCGTCACCGGTGGGCACGTCCACGATGGCGTTGGTCCGCTTAACCGTGTCGCCTTCTTTAATGTCGCGGTCGGAGCCGAAGATCACAACGCCGACGTTGTCAACTTCGAGGTTCAGCGCCATGCCCCGGATGCCACCGGGGAATTCCACCATTTCGCCGGCCTGAACGTTGTCCAGTCCGTGCACGCGGGCAATCCCGTCGCCGACGCTGAGCACGCGGCCCACCTCGGCAACTTCGGCCTCTTGGCCAAAGTTCTTGATCTGCTCCTTGAGGATCGCAGAGATTTCGGCTGCTTGGATACCCATTACCCGACCTCTTTCATGGTGTTCTGGAGTGCATCGAGCTTCGAGCGGATCGAGGTATCGATCATCTTCGAGCCCATTTTTACGACAAGACCGCCAATGAGGCTTTCATCGACGGTCGTATTAACTTTCACGGTTTTCTGCGCCCGCTCGCCGAGCACTTTGGTAAGTTCGGCAAGGCTTTCATCGCTCAGCGGTGCTGCGGAGACAACGTCTGCGGTCACCTCTCCCTTCGCCTCTGCAATGCGCGCGCGCAAGCTGGCTACCAGTTGAGGCAGTACGAAGAGGCGTCGTTTGGTTGCCATAAGTTCAAGCGCATTCGCGAGCGACGGCATCAACCCAAGCTTGGCAGCGATGGCCTTAATCGCAGCGGCCTGCTCGTCTCGGGAATAGACCGGAGACGAAATCAGGTCCCGGAAATCGGCGCTGTCGGCCAAGGTCGCTTCCAGCAGGTCTGCGCCGGCTTCAAGCCCGGCGAGATCTTTGTTTTCGTTTGCCAGTTCAAAAATCGCAGTCGCATAGCGATCTGCGATACCGGAGGAGATCGAAACTGAGTCTGACACGCCCACCCTTCCGCAGTTTTGCCGTGCCAGAGTTGCCCCTGACCCGGCCTTCCACAGGACCCTGCTTTCGCAATTTCCCAAAATTCTCGGCGGATTTAGCAGACAGCCCCCGGGGCCGCAACAACCTTAAGCGCTACAGGCGCTGACAAAAATCTCACGATTTCAGTGCATTAAGGATGACAGCGGTTTAGCGCGACACTTTGAAGCTTGGAGACGACCGAGAATCCACCCGATGTTAGCGCCCGACAGGTGAATCGGGCGCTTGCGGGACAACTCGCACAGCGCGGCCCGAGACCGGCTTTGCCCCAGGCGCGGGCATGCCTTCCAAGACTCGCAAGGGCCTTCGAACAACCTCCGGAGCTCCCACTCGTGTCGGCTTGTAGACCTGCTTGGAAACTTCCAGCAGGAAAACCCCCCCAGACATTAAAGCAGACATCTTCTGGCCTGTGCGTTCCCACATTCCGTGTGAGCGCAGCCAAAATCTTTTCACCGACGGTGGGGCGTAAAGCGCAGATGCGTGACGTTCCGGGACAAACCCTTGCGCTTTCACCTGAGCTTCCAACTGGCCGAGAGAATACGGGCGCCCGTAGCCGAAAGGGGTACCGTCTCGCCGTGCCCAGAGTCCTGCCCGGTTCGGCACGATGAAAACCGCATGACCTCCCGGGCCCAGCACGCGCATGGCTTCCTCCAGAACCGCTGTTGGATTTTCTGACGTCTCCAGTCCATGGAGAACCACAAGCTTATCTACTGATCCGGTCTCAAGCGGCCAGTCTTTCTCGGCGCAAAGCACAGAGACGTTCGGCATGCCTGCAGGCCAATGCATGACCCCTTGCGGCCCCGGCATCAGGCTCACGACACGACGGGCATCTGCGAGGAAAGGACGTAAGAGCGGTACCGCGAAGCCAAACCCGGCAACCGTTTCCGATGAAGTGTCGGGCCAAAGATGCAACAACGCATCCCGAACGGCCATTTGCGCCACGCGCCCGAGTCTGGTGCGATAGTAGAACTGACGCAAATCCAGCACATCGAGATGCATTCCGAAGTCTCTTCCTTTGACGGCTCTTCCGCTTTGGTAGCGGACACAGACACCAAAACCAAGTTGTCAAACTGTTGCGCCCAATGCGCAAAAGGACCCTCTGACACCGAATACGCGCAACATCAGCCGCTCGGCAACACCACTATGTGACGAGAAGAATTGCGCGTGCGACGAGACGATAGATGCACAAAATTTGTGCAGCCTGCACCCGAGCAAACTCATACTTGGCACACATCCAACGTCAAGACGAACGCTTCTTAACCATTGGGATTAAACGTGTTTTTCGTAGAAAACCACTGAATGCAGTGATGCAGTTTCCAATCCAACACAGCGTTCGCGCGAGAAAATTGCAGCACGCCGCACGACTGGGCAAGGGCGCAACCTTTCAGGTCCATCGTCATATTTGATCAAAAAAGGCTTGAAGCCGCGCAAAGAACACCGAACTTTAACTAACAAGGGAAATGGTTGCAGTGGGCGCCCCGCCCCCGCCGACCCCAAAAATAAGGAGCTCCCGGGTGCCTTCGTTTTCAAACACTCTGGAACAGGCAATTCACACCGCGCTCGCCCAGGCGAATGCCCGTCGGCATGAGCTTGCAACTCTTGAGCATCTGCTTCTGGCTCTGATCGATGAGCCGGATGCAGCGAAGGTTATGAAGGCTTGCAACGTCGACCTCGACGCCCTGCGTCAAACACTTGAGGCGTTCATCGAGGATGATCTGTCAACCCTCGTCACTGACGTTGAAGGGTCAGAAGCGGTTCCAACCGCAGCCTTCCAGCGCGTGATCCAGCGCGCGGCCATCCACGTGCAATCCTCCGGACGGCAGGAAGTCACCGGCGCGAATGTGCTGGTTGCGATCTTTGCCGAACGCGAGTCTAACGCGGCCTATTTTCTGCAAGAGCAGGACATGACCCGCTATGACGCGGTAAACTTCATCGCCCATGGCGTGGCCAAGAACCCGTCATTCGGTGAAACACGCCCGGTCACGGGAGCCACCGAGGCCGAAGAAGAACAAGCCGCCAGCAGTGACGCGGGTGGTGACGAAAAAGAGTCGGCACTGGCAAAATACTGTGTCGATCTGAACACCAAAGCGCGCAAAGGGGACGTTGATCCTCTGATCGGGCGCCATCATGAGGTAGAGCGCTGCATCCAAGTGCTTTGCCGTCGGCGGAAGAACAACCCGCTCCTCGTCGGTGATCCGGGCGTTGGTAAAACGGCTATCGCAGAGGGCCTTGCGCGGAAGATCGTTGACGGTGAGACACCTGAGGTACTCTCAGGCGCCACGATCTACAGCCTCGACATGGGCGCGTTGCTCGCCGGAACTCGTTACCGCGGCGATTTTGAAGAGCGTCTGAAAGCGGTTGTGACCGAGCTGGAAGATCACCCGGACGCGGTACTGTTCATCGACGAGATCCACACCGTCATCGGCGCTGGTGCGACTTCAGGTGGTGCGATGGATGCCTCCAACTTGCTCAAACCAGCCCTTCAGGGCGGCAAATTGCGCTGCATGGGCTCCACCACGTACAAAGAGTTCCGTCAGCACTTCGAAAAAGACCGCGCGCTGAGCCGCCGGTTCCAGAAAATCGACGTAAACGAGCCAACGGTCGAAGATGCCGTGAAAATTCTCAAGGGCCTCAAGCCCTATTTCGAGGATCACCACGCCATCAAGTACACCTCCGACGCGATCAAGTCGGCGGTGGAGCTGTCGGCCCGGTATATCAACGACCGCAAACTACCGGACAAAGCCATCGACGTGATCGATGAGGCCGGCGCTGCGCAGCACCTGGTGGCCGAGTCCAAGCGCCGCAAGACCATTGGCGCGAAGGAAATCGAAGCCGTGGTTGCGAAGATTGCCCGAATCCCACCCAAGAACGTCTCCAAGGACGATGCGGAGGTGCTGAAGGATCTGGAAGTTACGCTCAAGCGCGTGGTCTTCGGTCAGGATGGCGCGATCGAAGCACTCTCGTCCGCGATCAAGCTCGCACGTGCAGGTCTGCGAGAACCTGAAAAACCCATTGGCAACTATCTGTTTGCCGGGCCGACAGGTGTCGGCAAGACAGAGGTGGCCAAGCAGTTGGCCAGCACGTTGGGTGTGGAACTTCTGCGCTTTGATATGTCGGAATACATGGAAAAGCATGCGGTGTCCCGCTTGATCGGCGCGCCTCCGGGCTATGTCGGCTTCGACCAAGGCGGCCTTTTAACCGACGGCGTCGACCAGCATCCGCATTGCGTATTACTGCTCGACGAGATCGAGAAGGCGCATCCGGACGTGTTCAACATCCTCTTGCAGGTGATGGACCATGGCACGCTGACCGACCACAATGGCCGGTCCGTGGACTTCCGCAATGTGATCCTGATCATGACCTCCAACGCCGGAGCGGCCGAACAGGCTAAGGCAGCGATTGGCTTCAACCGCGACCGCCGCGAGGGTGAGGACACGGCTGCGATCGAACGCACGTTCACGCCGGAATTCCGCAACCGTCTGGATGCCGTTATCAGCTTCGCGCCACTGCCGCAGGAAGTGATCAACCAGGTGGTTGAGAAGTTCGTGTTGCAACTGGAAGCGCAGCTCTTGGACCGCAATGTCACCATTGAACTGACGCCTGCCGCCGCGACGCTGCTGGGTGAGATGGGCTACGACGACAAGATGGGCGCACGACCGCTCGGCCGCGTGATCCAGGAGAAGATCAAGAAGCCGCTGGCGGAAGAGCTTCTATTCGGGAAGCTGGCCAAAGGCGGCCTGGTCCGCGTTGCGGTCAAAAAGGGCGAGATCGACCTACAGATAGAAAGCCTCGGGGCGCCCCGAATTGGCTCGAAAAAGCCGCCGCTGCTGACCGCAGACTGACCGATCTTGATATCGCTGTAGAACGCCCGCCTCTCGGCGGGCGTTTTGCTTTTTCCCTTATTGTTCGGTGAACTTGAGCTCGATCCGCCGGTTCTGCGCGCGCGCTTCGGGCGTATCTTCGGGATTGATCGGCTGGAACTCCCCAAACCCGGTCGGTGCAAGACGCTCGGCGGGGATGCCCAGTGCATCGATCATGTACTCGACGACAGACAGTGCCCGACCCTGGCTCAACTCCCAGTTGTTCGAGTATTTTCCTCCGCCGAATATGGGGACATTGTCGGTATGACCATCCACCCGAAGCACCCAGTCCACGGTGTCGGGAATCTGATCAGCCACTGCAAACAGGATTTCAGCCACCTTGGCGATCTCCTGCTGGCCTTGCGAGCTAAGCGCCACTTGGCCCGTATCGAACAACACCGAAGACGCAAAGACGAAGCGGTCGCCTTCGATTCGAACGCCCTCCTGATCGCCGAGCAGATCCCGCATCTGGCGGAAGAATTCAGACTGGTACCTTGCAAGATCCTGCGCTTCTTCTTCCAGCCGGCGGGCCTCTTCCTCGAGCCGGATCCGCTCTGCCTCTTCCAGACGCGCCCGAGCGCGCTGCTCGGACGCTACCTGCGCAAGCGCCGTATTCAAGCGGTTGCCCAGAGACTGCAACTGGATCTGGGCATCAGCATCCCGTGCCTCGGCCGCCTGCAGCAACCCTTCAAGGGAGCCAAGTTGGGTCCGCAAGGCAGCGACCTGTTCATTGAGCAATGCGACGCGGCGTGCTTCTGCCGCAGAGCGCGCTTCGGCTTCGCGCAACTCTGCCTGCGCTGTCGCAAGCAGCGCGCGATCACGGTCAGACTGAGTGATACCGTCCCGCGCCAGTTCAAGCTCCCCGGAAAGCCGGTCACGTGCAGCCTCTGCTGCAGCAAGCAGCGTCAGGGTTTCTTCGGCTTCGCGACGTCGTTCTTCAAGCGCAAGGGTCATCGCTGTGAGTTCGGCGTCTGCGTTCGCCAACCGCTCGCGCAGAGCCTCTGCAGCGGCAAGTTCGGCCAGACGCTCCGCTTCGACCTCGCTCAGAGCACCTTCTGCGTCTGCAAGACGGGTCCTCAGAGCCTCCGCCGCAGCCAGTTCTGCAATCCGTGCCGCCTCAAGTGCATCCAGATTATCAGCCAGTTCCGCCGCTTCGGCCTCTGAGGCCGCAAGCGCAGCCTCCCGCTCGGCAAGCGAGGCGCCAAGATTGGCCTCGGCGACCTGTGCACGCTCCAGCGCTGCGAGCAAATCGGTCAACCGCGTTTCCTGTGCTGCCCCTTCCGCCCGAAGATCTGCAACAAGTGCGTCCAGCGCATCGGCGCGAGCGGCTGCCAAACGGGCATTTTCGGTCTGAACATCAATCTCTTGCCGAAGGCTCGCCAATGTCAGGTTGAGCGCCTCAGCTTCGTTGAGCGCCAGATCACGGGCCTCTTCAGTCTCTGCCAAGGTGGCGCGCAATCCGGCAACCTCCCCTTCGGCGGCGCTCAGACCAGCACCTAGCTCTGCATTCTGCGCAAGAAGGCCGGCAACACGGTCTTCAAACTGAGTAATCGCAGCATCGCGTGCTGCAATCGTGGCCTCTGCAGTATCAATGCGCTGCGTCAGCGTCGCAATCAAAGCCGATTGCGCAAGCGCCTGCGCCTCGGCATCTTCAAGCGTGGTGCTGAGCGTGCCAATCTGTTCCGTCAGGTCCTCCGAGCGTGCCCGTTCCAGTCCTAATGCGTCGGCCAGGTCAGAAAGCTGCCCAGTCAGGCTGTCAAGTTCGGTGTCCTGATCGAGAATGCGTTCGGCAAGCACTGACTGAATGATCATGAAAATGGTCAGCACAAACATCAGCACCAAGAGGAGCGCGGTCATCGCGTCCACGAAGCCGGGCCAAATATTGCCCGTCGCGCGCTGCGTAAACCTGCGGGACAGGGCCATGTCCTATTCCGGCTCCTTCTTGGGCGACAGCGGATTATCTGGGTCGAAGTCGTCGTGCATCACAGTGCGCAGCGCTTCAGCAGCCACCGCGGCCGGGTCGGCACCGCCAGACCGGGCCGCAGCCTTGATCGTCATGTTCAATGCCGCCAGATCGCCCCGCAACTCGGCAATCGCTTCCTGCCGGCCCGCAGCCATATCCTCAAGGATGCGCAAAAGCTGCACGTCAATAGACCTCAGCCGCATCTTGCTTTCCGGGTCAATCCCGTGATCATGCGCCCCTCCTGCAGTGATCTGGCGCTCCAGAAGGGTTGCGACACGTTCTTGCACCTCCGCAATCCGCCCCTGTCCTTCGATGATCCGTGTCTGGCCCTGAGCGACCTGGCCCAAGGCTTCCACTGCCGCGTCGTTGCGCTGTAACTGGCCTGTTAAACCAGTCACAGATTGAGCGACGCCAGTTAACCGCACATCCAGTCGTTCAGCCCGTTCATCGGCCTGAACGAACAAATCCTGTAACGACTCGATCTGCGCCACCATGTGGTCCAGCACCTGCGCAACCACATCCATGTCAAAGGCACCGCCTTCGACCTCTGAGCTTGCAAACCCAACCTTGGTAATGGTCGACAGCCACTCTTCCAGCTCGCGGTAAAACCGGTTCTGCCCGTGGCTGACAAACAGCTCCAGAAGTCCCACAACAAGCGATCCAGCAAGACCCAAAAGGGAACTCGCAAAAGCCGTGCCCATGCCACCCAACTGTGTCTCAAGCCCGTCCATAAGACGCCCAAAGACTTCGACTCCTGCTTCGCCCTCGGCCGGGTCGAGCGAGCGGATCGTTTCCACCACTGCCGGAACCGTCGTTGCAAGACCATAAAATGTCCCCAAAAGACCGAGAAAGATCAGGAGGTTAACGATATATCGAGTGATATCGCGCGCCTCGTCCAGACGGGTCGCCACGGAATCGAGGATCGATCGCGTCGAGTTTGCACTCAGCTGCATGCGCGACCGGCGGGAGCCCAGGAGCCCGGCCAAAGAGGCAACGAGACGCGGGGCGTTATCCCGCGTCTGGTCCGGGACACCATTAGCAAAGCCTTCGATCCAACGCACCGCGGCCACCAGCTGGACAATCTGCCATACACAGGCAACGATCCCGGCGATGAAGACCACGCCGATCACACCATTCAGATAAGGATTGGCTGCAAAGATGGGCGCGACGCGCGGATAGGCGATCCAGGCGCCGACGCCCACAAGAGCCAGTACGATGATCATCAAAACGATCTGGCGGATGGGCCGGGCGAAGGAAGGCCGGACCTGATGGCCAAGACTGCTCATACTCTGCGGGCCTCTTGTTTTGTTATCTGCCCGCAGAATAAGGGCTTAATGCTGCGATGCAAAGCCAACAATGCAATGGTTCAGCCTGTCAGCGCGCGCACCCTGTCTGCCAGCCATGCCAAGTCGGCATCTTCCAGCCCAATCTCACGCAAATGGCTTTCGGTGTTCCAGAGGTATTCAGTATTTGGACCGCGTCCGCCCACGGCCTGCGCAATGATGCGGGCCTGCTCCTCAAGCGGAAGTGAGCCACAGTATTGCACGTGGTGGCGATCCACAACGTAGGTCACCGCGTTGACCATTCTCCCGTCGGTCAGCGCGACACTATGTGCGGCTTCCAGATAGGCCGAGGAGACCAGTTCCCGCTCGCGCAGGGCGGCTATTGTCGAGGCTTCTTCCCCCGGAGCGACGCGAAAAGCGACGCCGTCGCAATGGGCGGCCTCTGCTGCATCCAGCGCGAGCACGAGGCCCGGGTCCTCCTCGGTTCCACGATGATGGATAGACCGCATGCAAAAGGACCGGTGAAAGCCCGTCAGCCGCGCCACCGAGCGCTCTGCGACAGGAAATTCCGGGTTCCAGATCAGTGATCCGTATCCAAAGACCCAAAGCGGGTCAGGCAAGTGCTGGTTCTCGATCATCGGCGCGGTTAAACACGAGCCAGATCGTCGTGAAAAGGGAAAATCGATGCGTCTGCTCATAGCATTTGTCATCTTCGCGGCCTTGGGCTGGGCCAGCTACTGGTGGGTCGGCGCGCGCGCAGTCGAAACAGCTTTTGTGGCTTGGTTTGAAGCACGCGAGGCGGAAGGCTGGCAGGCCGAAGTTTCGGACCTGAAGGTGAACGGGTTTCCAAACAGGTTTGACACAACGCTAACGGAGCCGCGCTTGGCAGATCCGGCAACGGGTCTGGCGTGGCAAGCGCCGTTCGTTCAGTTCCTGTCGCTTAGCTACCGCCCGACCGACGTGATCGCAGCGTTCCCTAACAGCCAGACCATTCTGACGCCACTCGGGTCTTACACACTGCAAACGTCCGAAATGCAGGCTTCGCTGTTTCTGGGACCTACCGCACGACTACCGCTGCGGCGGGTCTCGCTTGTGGCGGATGCGCCGGTCCTTGTCGGTGATGGCTGGCAAGTAAAAGCCGAGGTTTATCGCAAGGCGATGTATGAAACCGAAGGTGCTTTGAACACCTATGACATCGGTATCGAGACTCGGTCGCTTATTCTACCTGAGGCGCAACGCGCGCGGCTGGACCCGGCCGGTTTGCTGCCCGAGGCGCTCGAAGTTATGCGCCTCGACGCGCAGGTCGCTTTTGATACGGTTTGGGATATCGGAGCACTTGAAGATCGCCGCCCGCAACCCACGCAGATCATCCTGCGCGAGGCACGTTGGGAATGGGGTGATTTGTTGTTGCGTGCGACAGGGACTCTTGAAATGGACGCACGCGGTCTTCCCACAGGAGAAATTGATGTGAAGGCTGCCAACTGGCGCGCGATGCTGGAGGTCGCGCGCCGCAGCGGCGCCTTGCCGGACCGCCTGGCCGATCTGATCGAGCGTGGACTAGAAGGGCTGTCGGCTTTGTCGGGGCGGTCGGATTCCCTCGATATTCCGCTTAGTTTTGATCAGGGCCAGATACGCATCGGGTTCATCCCTCTTGGTCAATCCGGACCGATCCTTCTGCGCTAGCGACAATACGGACCGGAGCGATGCCGGGCCACGTCGAAATGAAAGTGATCGCGGTGGTAGCGATCTGCGTTGGGCCCCAGTACCGTTCCGAACGGACCACAGGCAGCGCGGTGCGCTTTCTTAAGAGCGGTGCCCTTTTTGCCCTTACCCCAATGCTTCAGAACGCTGAGCCCGGTGCCGTCTGTTAACCGGATATCCGAGATATCGATCGCCCTGCCCTTTCCGTGCTCCGAGACCCTTGCACCTGTTTTGTTGTTGCGAGTGCGGCAGCTGTAGTGGGCCACAACCCGTAAAGACTCCACGCCACCGCCCATACGCCCAACGGCCGGTTTCAGCCCCCTGTCCACCCATTCGTTCAGCGCCTGCGCCGCCTCACAGGTCATGGTTGAGCCTTGGCTGAGCGTCACACCGGAAACCTGAACGACCTGTACCGGGTCTTTCACCCCACAGCCGCGCAGCTTCCCGGTAACGGGCGGTATGGGCCTGCCAATGATCTCGCGCGAGCCGCAGATGCGGCCCATATTTGCCGGCGTCGCCGAAGGCCGCGTGATCTGCATCGCAGCTGTTGCGCGTTGCTGCGCAGGCGCGCGCCGCGCCGGACGCGGCGCTGGACGGGTTCCCTCCGCTCCAAAGAATACTGCTATCCGACCTGACGGTGTGCGATCGGAAGGAACCAGTTGTACAAATCCTTCAGACGTTTTCAGGATCGGCGGTGGCAAGGCCTTTGCCGCGCGTGGCTCAGGGCGGAAGGACCTCTCAGGAGGCCCCGCAAATAGCGGGCAGGTTAGAACCGCCGAGATGAGGAACGCGACACCTGCCCCTCTCACGTGTCTGACTTCGCCTTGAACCGCCCAAAATCGGGCGCGTCCGTGTCTTGCCCCGCATCGATGATGCCCCGCCGGATCGCCCTTGTACGGGTGAAATAGTCGTGCAAGTGCTCTCCATCCTCGGTACGGATCGCGCGCTGCAAAGCAAAAAGCTCCTCGGTAAAACGTCCAAGAATTTCCAGGGTCGCTGCTTTGTTGGTCAGGAACACATCGCGCCACATGGTCGGATCACTGGCCGCGATCCGGGTAAAGTCCCGAAATCCGGCGGCTGAGTACTTGATAACCTCGCTGTCGGTCACGCGGCGCAGGTCATCCGCAACGCCCACCATCGTGTAGGCGATCAGGTGCGGCGCATGGGAGGTGACGGCCAGAACCAGATCATGGTGCGCGGGGTCCATCACATCAACGTTCGAACCCAACGCCTCCCAGAACCGCGACAGCTTCTCAACCTCTGCCTGGTCGGAGCCTTCGACCGCCACAAGGATGCACCACTTGTTGTCAAACAGCTCGGCAAAGCCTGACCGCGGCCCGGAATGTTCCGTGCCCGCGAGCGGGTGGCCGGGAATGAAATGGACACCTTCAGGAAGATGCGGTGCCACATCGGCAATCACCGATTGCTTCACCGAACCCACATCGGTCACAACGGCGCCGGGCTTGAGCGCTGGCGCGATCTCGGCAGCCACTTTGCCCATCACTCCAACAGGGACCGCCAGAACGACCAGATCTGCGTCCGTGCAAGCCTCAGCCGCGCTCTGGCACACCTCGTCCACCAGTCCGATCTCGGCGGCAATCGCGCGGGTCTCGGCGGACCGCGCATAGCCCGAGATCGTCTCTGCCAGACCGGCGCGGCGCATCCCATGGGCCATGGATCCTGCGATCAGACCAAGCCCGATCAGGGCCACTTTGGGGTAGATCACGCTGCTCATGCCGCCCCCCGGAACTCTGCCAGTGCGTCCAGCACTCGGGTGTTGTCGGCGGGCCGGCCCACGGTGATGCGCAGGCAGTGAGGAAGTTTGTAGCTCTTGGGCAAGCGCACGATAATCCCATGGGACTTCAGATGCGCATCAGCTTTATCGGCCTCAGCCTCATCGTTGAAACGCGCCAGCACGAAATTGGTGTGACTGTCATCGCAGGCAATACCAAGCTGGCGCATGCCGCCGGTCAGGCGAGCACGTTCCGCCGCATTAACCTGGACGCACTCGTCGGCAAACTCTTGGTCTTTCAACGCCGCTTCGGCCCCCGCCAACGCCACAGTCGACAAGTTGAACGGCTGGCGGATACGCGTGAGCACCTCGATAATCTCTCGATCTGCATAGCCCCAGCCTACGCGAAGCCCGCCCAGGCCATAGAGCTTGGAGAATGTGCGGGTCATAACCACATTTGACCTGGCGTCGACCAGTGACTTGCCGCCATCGTAGCCCTCCGCGAACTCCGCATAGGCGGAATCTATGACGAGCAAACACTGCGGCGGCAGGGCATCTGCCAACCGGACCAACTCTCCCGTTTCCAGCATGGTCGCGGTGGGATTGGCCGGGTTTGCGATAAACACAATCCGCGTCCGGTCTGTAAGGCCGGCAATGAGCGTGTCGATATCCACGCGCCGTTCTGTCTCTGCCACTTCAACCGGCGTTGCCCCGACCATGAGCGCGCAAATCCGGTACATGGCGAAGCCATGCTCTGTGTACAGCACCTCATCACCTGGCCCGGCAAAGGCCTGACACAGAAACTGCAGCACTTCGTCTGACCCTACCCCGCAAATCACACGCTCCGGGTCGAGCCCGTTCAAAGCCCCGATAGCTGCCCGCAGCTCGGCATGATCTGTCGACGGGTAGCGGTGCATCTCCGCCGCCGCATCCCGGATCGCCTCGACGGCCTTAGGACTTGGGCCAAACGGGTTTTCGTTCGACGACAGCTTCAGAACATCTTCAACTCCGTCCACATGGCTCGCCCCGCCCTGGTAAAGCGCGATGTCCATGATGCCGGGTTGTGGCGTGATGCGGGTCATGTCGGGTCCTGCTCTGTTCTTAAGGCCCATGTCTAAAGACACAAAAAAGGCCGCGCAATTCCTCGCGCGGCCCAAAACATTGATATGCGCGAAACGGCTTAGTTCTGCGCGTAGTATTCGATGACGAGGTTCGGTTCCATCATCACCGGGTAAGGCACATCGGCCAGACCGGGCGTACGCACGAAGGTGGCTTTCATCTTCGAATGGTCCGCGTCGACATAGTCCGGCACGTCACGCTCCGGCAACTGGGTCGCTTCGAGCAACACCGCCAGCTGTTTGGATTTGTCACGCACTTCGATCACGTCGCCTTCCTGCACGCGGTAGGACGGCACATTCACGCGATTGCCGTTGACGGTGACATGACCGTGGTTCACGAACTGGCGCGCGGCAAACATCGTCGCTACGAACTTGGCGCGATAGACGACGGCGTCCAGGCGGCGCTCCAGCAGGCCCACCAGGTTTTCACCGGTGTCACCCTTGATACGCTCGGCCTCGCCGTAGATGCGGCGGAACTGCTTTTCTGTCAGATCGCCGTAGTAGCCTTTCAGTTTCTGCTTGGCGCGCAGCTGCAGACCGAAGTCAGACATCTTCTGCTTGCGGCGCTGGCCGTGCTGTCCGGGGCCATACTCGCGGCGATTGAGGGGGGATTTCGGACGACCCCAGATGTTTTCGCCCATCCGGCGGTCGATTTTGTACTTGGCAGACGTGCGTTTGGTCACGGCTGATCTCCTTCGTCAGAACGCCTCCCTCGGGAAGCTATGAAGGGCGTTGTCCTCTGGGCCGCAGCCCTGACAGGCATCCCCTTGCGGGGGCCACCAACACCAATGAATGGCGCGCTTATAAGCATCGCGCGCGGGCTGTCAACCACGGACAGGCAAAAGGGACCGGGGTTTATCTGAGGCGATCAGAAACGGCGCGGCCCGTAGCAAGGCACCGCCTTCACCCGCATTTGGAGTACCCGCAATCCATGCAGGTCTTGCAGCCTTCGATCATCTGCATGCCATAGCTTCCGCAACTCGGGCAGGCCGCACCGCGCGGTGCGTCCCCGACGGCCATCACTTCGGCTTGCGGGTCGGTCTTCAGGCCCATCCCCTCGCCCTCGATGAACCCGATATCGATCATGTGCCGTTCGATCACCCCGCCGATCGCCGCGAGGATCGACGGCACATATTTGCCCTCCATCCACGCGCCGCCGCGCGGATCGAACACGGCTTTCAGCTCTTCCACCACAAACGAGACATCGCCCCCGCGCCGGAATACGGCCGAGATCATCCGCGTCAACGCCACAGTCCAGGCGAAATGCTCCATGTTCTTGGAGTTGATGAACACCTCGAACGGGCGCCGGTGCCCGTTCATCACCACATCATTGATGGTGATATAGATCGCATGATCCGTCAGCGGCCATTTTACCTTGTAGGTTTGCCCCTCAAGCGCCTGAGGCCGGTCGAGCGGCTCCGATATATAAACCACATCCCCATCCAGGACTGCCTCTGACACAGCGCGGACTTCGCCGGTCTCGGCCGGCTTGTCTTCTTCGCTGGAAACACTCAGGACACTCCCAGTTACCGCGTTCGGACGGTAAGTGGTGCAGCCCTTACAACCGGTGTCCCAGGCCTCCATATACACATCCTTGAAGTCCTCGAAGCTGATGTCCTCTGGGCAGTTGATCGTCTTGGAAATCGACGAATCCACCCATTTCTGCGCCGCCGCCTGCATCCGCACATGATCCAGTGGCGCCAGCGTTTGGGCGTTGACGAAATGCTCCGGCAGATCTGCATCGCCGAATTTCTCGCGCCAGAGATTCACGGCATAGTCGACGACCTCTTCCTCGGTGCGCGAGCCATCCTTCTGAAGAACCTTGCGCGTGTAGGCATAGGCAAAGACCGGCTCGATCCCCGAGCTGACATTCCCGGCATAGAGAGAGATCGTCCCTGTGGGCGCAATGGACGTCAGCAGCGCGTTGCGAATGCCATGCGTGCGAATAGCCTCGCGCACATCTTCATCCATCTCTCGCATCGTCCCGCTGGCCAGAAACGCGTCCGCATCAAAGAGCGGGAAAGCGCCTTTCTCGGCGGCCAGATCGACCGACGCCAGATAGGCGGCGCGGGCAATCGCGTGCAACCAGCGCTCGGTCTGGCGCGCCGCCTCTTCCGACCCATAGCGCAGCCCCAGCATCAGAAGTGCATCCGCCAGCCCGGTCACTCCAAGCCCGATCCGCCGCTTGGCTTGCGCCTCGGCGGCCTGAGCGTCGAGCGGGAATTTGGACGCATCAACCACATTGTCCATCATCCGCACCGCCGTGCGGACCAGCTCGTCCAGAGCGTCCTCGTCCAGCGCAGCGCCGTCCTCGAACGGATCAGAGACAAGCCGCGCCAGATTGACCGAACCCAGCAAACATGCGCCGTAGGGCGGCAAAGGTTGCTCACCACACGGGTTTGTGGCTGCAATCGTCTCACAGTAACTCAAGTTGTTGGCTGCATTGATCCTGTCGATGAAGATGACGCCGGGTTCGGCGTACTCGAAGGTTGCGCGCATGATCCGGTTCCACAGATCGCGCGCCTGCACGGTTTTGTAGACGCGATCTTCGAAGACAAGATCCCACGAGCCATCGGCTTTGACGGCCTCCATGAACGCGTCGGTGACCAGAACTGAAACATTGAACATCCGGAGCCGCGCCGGGTCGGACTTGGCGTCGATGAAAGCCTCGATGTCCGGATGATCACACCGCATGGTGGCCATCATCGCACCACGGCGCGAGCCCGCCGACATAATCGTCCGGCACATCGCGTCCCAGACATCCATGAAGGACAGCGGCCCGGACGCATCCGCCGCCACCCCGCGCACTTCTGCTCCTTTGGGACGGATCGTCGAGAAATCGTATCCAATTCCTCCGCCCTGCTGCATGGTGAGTGCGGCTTCCTTCAACATCTCAAAGATGCCACCCATGTCGTCCGGGATCGTGCCCATAACGAAGCAATTAAAGAGCGTTACGCTGCGGTCTGTCCCTGCGCCCGCAGTAATCCGGCCGGCTGGCAGGTATTTGAAGTCCGACAGCGCATCGTAGAACTTGCCTTCCCAGGCCTCCGGGTCTTTCTCCACCGCCGCCAACGCTCGCGCGATACGCCGCCACGTATCTTCAACGGTCGCGTCCACGGGCGAACCGTCGGCCTCCTTAAGGCGATATTTCATATCCCAGATCGACTCGGAGATGGGCGCAGCAAAGCGGGTCATGGCAGCGATTCTCTTGATTGGCAGGCTTTAAACCATAGCGCAAAACCCGTATTTTGCACAACAGGTTGCAGCACTGAATAGAAAACCTACGATATCATGTGTGAACGACTCGCAAAATGTGAGCCTTTCTGGGGATAAGTCTGGGGAACACGCGTGGGAAATACGGTACATCTGATAAAACTCTGCGTCGGTGCGGAAAAGGTTGAGGATCTGCTGAACTGGCAGAAGCAAAAACGCGCTCAAAACGTCGAAGGATTGCCCGTTCATGTCACACGCATGTGGCCCAAACGCGCGGATGAAATCCTTAATGGCGGCTCGCTCTACTGGGTGTTCAAGGGCGTTGTACTGGCCCGCCAACCGATCTTACGCCTTGACGAGGTGACCGGCGGCGATGGGATCACCCGCTGTGCGATCGTGCTCGATCCAAAAGTTACACGAACCGAAGCCGCACCGAAGCGTCCGTTCCAGGGCTGGCGGTATCTGACCCCATCAGACGCGCCCGCCGACCTCCGCAGCCAGAGTCGCCGCGAACAGGCTCTGCCCCCGAAGCTGGAAATGGCGCTCGCAGAGATTGGCGTCCGATAACCCGTCGGGCGCCTGAGTGCCCGTTCGTCATCACCGGCGAGACAGCTTCCGCAAATAGTCGTCGCAGAGACCATAGCGACCAGACAGATCAGAGCATCATCCCCGATAGGATGATGCCCCTCCGGCACAAAGCTATTTAACCGTCGGTTTCCTCGGCAGATCCTGCAACCGGATCGTCTGTCGGATCGTCATCGATCCACTCGTTCAGAATCTCGCCCGTTTGCGCGTCAATCTGGAACTCGATCTCCTCGCCCGCTGCGTTCAAGACTTCGATATCGAACACCTGCCGACCCTCGTATTGGTCAAGCTCTGCTTCCGCGATCGTTCCTGGCTCGGCTTCCAGGGCAATCGAAATGGCGTCTTCGGCCGTAAGTAGCTCCTTGTCCATCGCCAGAGCGGCAACGGGCAAGGTGAGAAGGCCAACGGTGAGTGCAAGCACAGGTGCGGTGAGGCGGTTGCCGGTCATAGGAAAACTCCTTGTTAGTGTTCGGATCAGTTGCGAGCGCTTTTGCTCATGCCAAAGAACATGGATGCGGAACTTCTCACCCGCCTGTCCGCGCAATTACAAAAATGTAAGACTGCGGACCCGAACTCTCGGCGGTCACTTCCTCTTGGTTGGGCTATCCACCAGAGATGGGCGTAATCCGGTGGCTGCAGTTCAGCGCAGACCTACGGGTCTCGGGGCGCGCTTGCGCGCCTATCCGACCGAGACGTTGTCGATCAACCGCGCCTTGCCGAGTTTGGCCGCTACGAACACGCGGGCCGTCCCTTTGGCCGGGCGCTCTGCCTGTTGAAGCGTCTTAGCGTCCCGGCACTCTAGGTAGTCTACGGACTGGAACCCGGCTTTTATCAACTCGTGGGCGGCGGCTTCGCAGACCCCCGCCGCACCATGGCCGCGCGCGATCTGCGCTGCCGCATTTCGGATGATCCGGTTCAGACTGGGCGCAATCTCGCGTTCGGCCGCGCTGAGGTAGGCGTTACGCGAACTGAGCGCCAGGCCGTCGTTGGCGCGCACTGTCGGCACACCAATGATTTCCGTCGGAAAGTTCAAATCGCGCACCATCTGGCGCACCACTGCCAATTGTTGCCAGTCCTTCTGGCCAAAATACGCGCGATCCGCCGCGCCCAGATTAAGCAACTTCGCAACGACTTGGGTTACGCCGTCGAAATGCCCGGGGCGCGTCGCGCCGCAAAGCGGTTCGGTCAAACCGGCCACCTTCACAGTGGTCGCAAAGCCGTCGGGATACATCAATTCGCGCATCGGCGCAAAGCAGACGTCAACCTCGTTGTCCCGCAATAGCTGCAGATCAGCGTCAAAGGTGTCTGGATAGGCGTTCAGGTCCTCAGTGGGGCCAAATTGCGTGGGGTTCACGAAAATAGTCGCGATCACATGCCGACATTCTTCGCGCGCGGCATTGACCAGCGCCATATGCCCGGCGTGGAGCGCACCCATGGTCGGCACAAGACCAACACTTTCCCCCGCGCGTCTCCAACTGGCCTGCAACATCCGCAAGCTGGCCACATCCCGGATCACTTCAGTCATGGATCACGCCTTCCGTCATGTCCCGACCCATTACCGATCCTAGCTCCTGCAAGGCCGCCTTCTCGGTCTCCCCCCAGTCCGCCATCCGCGATGCAAATAGCGTTGCCTGCGAGCGCAGAACCGGCACTCCGCTCAGCACTTTAAGATGATTGGCTCTCAAAGTCTCGCCCGTTGATGTGATATCGGCGATTGCCTCGGCGGTCCGGTTGGCGACTGTGCCTTCGGTGGCGCCTTGACTGTCAACAAGCTGGTAGTCGGCTACACCATAGGCCCGCAGATGCGCGTGGATAAGGTTGTGGTACTTTGTGGCGATCCGCAGCCGGAACCCGTGGTTCCGCCGGAACTGCGCTGCCACAGCATCCAGATCGTCCAAAGTTTCGACGTCGACCCACGATTTTGGCACCGCCAGAACCAGATCGGCCTGGCCGAAGCCCATCTCCTCAATTCGTACGATTTTACTGCGCCAGTCCGCGATTTTCTCGTGCACCAGATCGGTGCCTGTTACACCCATGTGAATCCGACCGGCTGCAAGCTCGCGGGGGATCTCACCTGCCGACAAAAGCACCAGAGAAACGTCTTCGACCCCCTGCACTGCCGCGGCATATTCCCGGTCCGATCCGGTCCGGCTCAGTTGCACGCCACGCGCACCGAACCAATCGAAGGTTTTCTCCATAAGCCGTCCTTTCGACGGCACGCCGAGCTTTAGGGTCATAGTGTTCCCTCCAGATCGGCAACGAGGCCCGCACGGATGATCCCGCCCACTGCTGGGATCGCACGCCCCTGCCCGAGAACGGTCGTCAGCGCATCGTACCGACCACCGGACGCGACCGGCGGCAGGTGTGGACGTCGCAGCGCATAGAGTCCGAAGACAAACCCGTCGTAGTATTCCAGGGATGCGCGGCCGTAGGTTCCATCAAATTCGAGCGCGCCAATGTCTACGTCGCGCTCTGCCAAGGCCGCCAGCCGCGCTTCCATCCGATCCAGCGCTGGCCCGAGTGCGGGTAAGTCGACCGCCAGGTCGCGCAAGCGCTCTAGTGCCATCGGTGCAATTTCGCGCAAGCGCAGAATGTCTTCAAGTACCTGCACCTGAGTGTCCGGGATCGGCGCGGCTTCGACATCCTCGCGCAGCGCCTCCAGACGGGCCGCTATTTCTTCGGGTCCGCGAACGCCCTGTACGGGGCCAGCTTCGGCGATCATGGCGTCCGGCCCGGTCTGCGCCAACACAGAAACTAAAGCCTGACGACCTTCAGGTTGCGCCGCGCGCCCACCAAAACGGTCCAGCAAAGCCCGAAACCGGCGGGGCCGCCAGATATGCCGTTCCAGCGCGGCCTTGCGTCTTTCAGTGGTGTTCAGCCCGGAGATCGCGGCACGCAGGATGCCGATATCCCCGACGGTCGCGCGCAACTCGAGCGGTTTCAGCAAGTCACGAATGGTGGTGAACGCCTCCGCATCTGCCGCAGCCGGGTCAGAACCATCAAAAACTTCATAGCCCACTTGCAGAAACTCATTGGGCCGCTCCGCCCCGGCAAGTTGCTTCCGAAAGACCTCTCCGGCATAGGCATAGCGCGCGGGCTCGCCCCCCCCGTTCATATGCATCTGCACCACGGGCACCGTGAAATCCGGACGCAGCATCTGCTCACCCTTCACCGGATCGTTGGTGACATAGGCCCGGTGGCGAATGCTCTCGCCATAGAGGTCCAGAAGCGTCTCCGCAGGTTGCAGTACATCCGCATCAACGGGTGTCGCGCCGCCTGAAACCAACGCATCCAAAAGCCGCGCTGCGACTTTACGATGGGCCAGGGTCACCGTCATTGTCAGATGTCTCCGTCGAGGATTTTGCGGACCTCGGCCACCAACTCTCCTCGTGCAATCTCCCGCTGGGCGGGTTGGGACTTCCACTCATCAAGGCTTGCACTTTCGGCGATCTTGGCGCCGAGGATCAGATCTTTGATCTGGATAACGCCGCGATCTGCTTCATCTGAGCCCTGAATCACAGCAACAGGTGACTGCCGCTTGTCCGCATATTTCAACTGATTGCCAAAATTTTTCGGGTTGCCCAGATACATCTCCGCCCGGATCCCGGCGTTGCGCAGCTCGCTGACCATGGCCTGATAGTCCGCCAGACGGTCGCGGTCCATCACCGTCACAACAACAGGGCCCAGCTCCGCCCCGCCCATGCGCCCCTTTGCGCGCAGTGCGGCGAGCAACCGGTCGACGCCGATGGAAATGCCTGTGGCCGGCACGGCCTGACCGGTAAACCGTTTGACCAGATCATCATAACGTCCACCACCCGCAACCGAGCCAAACTGCACCGTCTGACCTTTGTCATTCTGGACATCGAAGGTGAGTTCCGCTTCGAAAACCGGACCTGTATAATAGCCAAGTCCCCGCACGACAGACGGGTCGATTACCGCCCGGTCCGCGCCATAGCCCTGCGTCTCCATCAGCGCGGCGATGGTTTCTAGCTCCGCTACACCGGTTTCTCCGGTCTTCGAGCCGCGCACAAGGTCCGCAAGGGCGGCGCATGTGTCTGCCCCGCTATCCCGTCGCGCTGCCATGAAAGCCATCACCAGATCGGCTTGAGCGTCGCTCAAACCTGCGCCTTTGGTGTAGTCGCCGCTCTCGTCTTCGCGACCCGCGCCCAGCAGCGCGCGGACGCCGTCCTCGCCCAGACGGTCGAGCTTGTCGATGGCGCGCAGGACGATCCCACGCTCGGCCTCGAATTTTGACGGATCTGACGGGTCCAGGACACCAGCGACCTCCATCACTCCGTTCAGCACCTTGCGGTTATTGATCCGCACAATGTAGTCGCCACGCTCAATTCCCACCGCTTCTAAAGCGTCCGACAGCATCGCGCAGACCTCGGCATCGGCGGCCACCGAGGGTGCGCCGACTGTATCTGCATCACACTGATAAAACTGCCGGAACCGCCCCGGACCGGGTTTTTCGTTGCGCCAGACCGGGCCCATCGCATAGCGGCGGTAGGGGCTTGGCAGATCGTTGCGAAACTGCGCCGCAACGCGTGCAAGCGGCGCGGTCAGGTCGTAGCGCAGCGCGAGCCAGTCGCTGTCTTCTTCCTGCCAAGCAAAGACACCGGCATTCGGACGGTCGACATCGGGAAGGAACTTGCCCAGAGCCTCGACCGTTTCCACAGCCGAGGTTTCCAGGGGATCAAACCCGTACCGATGATAGACTGCGGCAATCCCGTCGAGCATGGTCTTGCGTTCGGTCACATCGGCGCCGAAATAATCGCGGAACCCCTTGGGCGTGACCGCCTTGGGGCGTGGCGTTTTCTTGGGTTTGGCCATCGTCTGGTCTCTTTGATCCGTTGGCGCTGCCTTTACCGCGCCCGCCTGAAGGGGGCAAGGTGCAGGAAAGCGCGTGGAAACGGGAAAAACATATGTCGGACAAAGAGCTCGAAGAACGGATCGCACATCTCGAAAAAACTGTCGACGAGCTGTCAGCAGAGCTGGCCGGGCGCGGACAAGAGCTCGATCGCCTCTCGGTATGGATCGACAAGCTCATTGCCCGCGAGGCGGAACGCGACGCCGAAGGCAGTGGTGGCGTAATCCTCGGCGACGAACGTCCGCCCCATTACTAACCGCCAATCGATCCCCGGAAAGCGCCCCGCCGAGGTATCGACGGGGCACCATTCAAGTCGCGGCCATAGGCGTCCCCGCCTGTACCGCACGTCCAACATGGGACTGCACAGGTTATTCGAGTCTAAAAGTATCCCCGTCGGAGGCAGAAAAATCGCGCGCGCTGCGCGCGACCGGCCCTGCGGGCTCGGGCCTCCGGCGGGGATATTTGGGGACTTGAATGGATCAGGGGTTTTCGCCAGACACACACCGCCCTATCGTCGCGCTCATGAGCAGATCCCCGAAATTCATCCATTTGCGTGTCCATTCCGAGTACTCGCTTCTCGAAGGCGCCGTTCGGCTCAAAAAGCTGCCCGATCTGGTCGCAAAAGCGCAGATGCCTGCAGTTGCCCTGACCGACAGCAACAATATGTTCGCGGCCCTCGAGTTTTCTGAAGGGCTCGCGAAAGCTGGGATTCAACCCATCCTCGGCTGTCAGGTCGATGTTGCCTACGATCCACCTGCCCCGGGCGAGAAACCCCGCGATCCGGCGGCTCTGGTTCTGCTGGCACAGACCGAGGCTGGCTACGAAAACCTGATGAAGCTCAACAGCTGTCTGTATGTCGACAAGGGCGGGCAATTGCCTCAGGTCACGTTGGACGAACTTGAGGCGTATTGCGGCGACTTGCTCTGCCTGACCGGCGGTGCGGATGGACCGATCGGGCAGTTGATCCGGGCCGGTCAAACGCCCAAGGCCCATGCACTTGTAACCCGGCTCTCAGGCATATTTGCAAACCGGCTTTACATCGAGCTGCAGCGTCATCCGGGTGATGCTGGATTACCTGAGGCAGAGGCAGTCACAGAACCTGCCTTTCTCGACTTGGCATACGACCTTGATCTTCCGCTGGTGGCGACCAACGATGTCTATTTCCCGAATGAGGGGATGTATGAGGCGCATGACGCGCTGATTTGCATTGCCGATGGGGCCTATGTCGACCAGTCGCAGCCTCGCAGGCGGCTAACCTCGCAGCATTATTTCAAGTCGCAATCCGAAATGGCGACGCTGTTTGCCGATCTGCCCGAAGCCATCGAGAATACGGTCGAGATCGCCCAGCGCTGTGCGTTCAAGGCTTACAAACGCGACCCGATCCTTCCGAAGTTTGCCGATGACGAGGTGGAGGAGTTGCGGCGTCAGGCCAACGAAGGCCTTAAGGCGCGCCTGAAGGTGATCCCGCATGCGGCCAGCGTGGAGGAATACCAGACGCGGCTGGATTTTGAACTCGACATCATCGAGGGCATGGGTTTTCCGGGCTATTTCCTGATCGTTGCCGACTTTATCAAATGGGCGAAGGAGAAAGAGATCCCTGTGGGCCCGGGGCGCGGCTCAGGCGCCGGCAGCCTTGTGGCCTATGCGCTTACAATCACAGACCTAGACCCGCTGCGCTACCAACTGCTGTTCGAGCGTTTTCTCAATCCCGAGCGGGTCTCCATGCCTGATTTCGACATCGATTTCTGCATGGACCGGCGCGAGGAAGTGATCCGCTACGTGCAGGAGAAGTATGGCCGGGACAAAGTGGGCCAGATTATCACCTTCGGCGCACTGCTCTCGAAGGCAGCGGTGCGCGATGTGGGTCGTGTGCTGCAGATGCCGTACGGTCAGGTGGATCGCCTGTCGAAGATGATCCCGGTGGAAGGGGTCAAGCCGGTTTCCATCGAGAAAGCACTGGCTGACGAGCCACGCTTGCGCGAGGAGGCAAAATCCGAGGAAGTCGTCGATCGCCTGCTGAACTACGGCATGCAGGTCGAAGGCCTGCTCCGCAATGCCTCGACCCATGCGGCCGGTGTCGTGATCGGCGACCGCCCGCTTGATGCACTGGTCCCGCTCTATCAGGACCCACGCTCGGACATGCCTGCAACCCAGTTCAATATGAAATGGGTTGAACAGGCAGGGCTGGTGAAATTCGACTTTCTGGGTCTCAAAACCCTCACCGTAATCCAGAACGCTGTCGATTTGATCCGCTCCGGGGGACGCGACCTGCATATCGCGGCGGATGGCACCGAACTCTATGTCCCCGCCCCTGGCACGACGAACGACATCAATGCCATCCCGCTGGACGACGAGGCGAGTTACAAGCTCTACGCGTCGGCCCAGACTGTTGCTGTATTCCAGGTGGAAAGCTCTGGCATGATGGACGCGCTCCGGCGCATGAAGCCAACGTGCATCGAGGACATCGTGGCGCTGGTGGCGCTCTACCGCCCTGGCCCTATGGAAAACATTCCGACGTATTGCGAGGTAAAAAACGGGCTCAAAAAGCGCGCCTCGATCCACCCTCTGATCGACGACATCCTTGAGGAAACGCAAGGCATCATCGTCTATCAGGAACAGGTGATGCAGATCGCGCAGGTCATGGCTGGCTACTCGCTCGGGGGCGCCGATCTGCTGCGTCGCGCGATGGGTAAGAAGATCAAAGAGGCGATGGATGCCGAACGTCCGAAGTTCACTGCAGGTGCAAAGGAAAACGGCGTTGACGATGCCAAAGCGAAAGAAGTGTTCGACCTTCTGGAGAAGTTCGCCAACTACGGCTTTAACAAATCGCACGCTGCAGCCTATGCCGTGGTCAGCTACCAGACGGCCTGGCTGAAGGCGAACCACCCGGTCGAGTTCATGGCCGGCGTGATGAATTGCGATATTCACCTGACCGACAAATTGGCTGTCTACGCCGAGGAAGTACGGCGCGGCCTTGGAATTGAGATTGTCCCCCCCTGCGTGAACCGTAGCCTGGAGACATTCAGCGTGGATCAGGGACGCGTCGTTTATGGGCTGGGCGCGCTCAAGAATGTCGGCGTGGAGGCGATGCGCCTTGTCGTAGAGGGCAGAGGCGACAAACCCTTCGCAACACTTTTCGACGTAGCACGCCGCGTGGACCTGAAGCGCGTCGGCAAGCGACCTTTGGAGATGCTCGCGCGTGCCGGCGCGTTCGATATGCTTGATAGGAATCGCCGACGCGTTTTCGACAGTCTCGACGCATTGGTGGCCTATTCTGCGGCGATCCATGACCAACGCGCCTCCGCGCAGGTCTCGTTGTTCGGTGAAGCTGGCGAGGACCTGCCGGAACCGCGTCTGTCTAAGGCGGAGGACTGGTTGCCCGCCGAACGTCTGGGCGAAGAGCATAAAGCTGTGGGCTTTTACCTCTCAGGCCACCCACTCGATGACTATATGGGTCCGCTTAAGCGCCGCGGCATAGTCACCCTTGAAGAGTTGCGCCAGCGGGTGGAGACCGGCCCCCTCGTCGCCAAGATCGCGGGCACAATCGCTGGACGACAGGAGCGCAAATCCGCGCGCGGCAACCGGTTCGCCTTTGTGCAAGCCTCTGACCCGACCGGCCTTTATGAAGTCACCGTGTTTTCCGACACGTTGGAATCGTCTCGGGATCATCTGGAGCCCGGAACAAATGCAGTTCTAAGCGTTGAAGCAACGCTGGAGTCGGATCAGCTCAAATTACTCTGCCGGTCCGCCGGACCGGTCGACACAGCGGTGGCAGATGCGCAGGGAAGCAGCACAGGTTTGCGCATATTCCTGGATGCCCCCGAAGCCATCGACCCCTTGAAGGGATTGCTGGACCGTTTGGCAAATGATCCGAACCAGCGCGCACGTGGCCCAATTCTGTTGTCGCTTTCTGCGCCGGACCTTCCCGGGGAGGTGGATGTGACACTCGGAGACCGGCTACCGGTGACGCCGCAAATCAAGGGCGCAATCAAAAGTCTCTCCGGTGTGCGTTTCGTCGAGGACCTCTGAGAACTATGCTTGCCCCTGCCTGAAATCGCGGCATCCGGCTGGCCTAACGCGTTGATCCTGCACAAGAGCCTTGCCAAGCCCGTAATTTCTCGGTTTCCTGAGCACTGTGACAGGAGGGCCGCGCAGTCTACGCCGCATCGACCGCGCCACAGGCCCAAATCCAGCTCTGGTAACGCGGCGGGCATTTTTCATGGATGTTACGTTTCTTCTGAACGGAGAGACCGTGCATGTGACCGGCGAGGCACCAACCCGGACACTTCTTGACTGGTTGCGCGAACGGCGTGGTTTGGTGGGGACAAAGGAGGGCTGCAACGAAGGGGATTGCGGCGCCTGCACCGTCATCGTCACTGATCCGCAAGGCGCGCAGGCGCTGAACGCATGTATTCTTTTTTTGCCGCAGCTCGAGGGCAAGGCCGTGCGGACGGTGGAGGGGATAAGTGGTCCGGACGGCGCTCTGCACCCTGTGCAACAGGCGATGATCGACCACCATGGCTCGCAATGCGGCTATTGCACACCAGGATTCATCGCCTCCATGGCGTGTGCCCATCTCAACGGCGCAACCGATCACGCTGATCAGATTGCAGGCAATCTCTGCCGTTGCACCGGCTACGCGCCGATCCTCAAAGCAGCAGATGCGGCTTCAACACAGCCTGTCCCGGATTGGATGGAAGAACCGAAATTGCCAGATGGACGGGAGGAAACGACAGCGAGCGAGGAAGCGGGCGTGGCACGGCCACGCTCCTCTGACGCGCTTGCTCGCTGGTACACCGACAACCCCGACGCCACTCTGGTCGCGGGCGCGACGGATGTCGGGCTCTGGGTCACTAAGTCCTTGCGCGAACTGGCCCCGATCGCGTTTCTTAACGGGTGCGATGACCTCAAAACCATTGAGGCGACATCAACTCACTGGCGTGTCGGTGCCATGGTCTCGATCACGGACTTGCTCGCACTGGTGCGTGAGGACTACCCCACCTTCACCGAAATGCTCCGTCGCTATGGGTCGGTGCAGGTGCGCAATGCAGCCACCATTGGCGGCAATATTGCAAACGGGTCGCCCATTGGAGACAGCCCTCCCCCCCTGATAGCCCTCGGCGCGACGCTCCACTTGCGCAAGGGCGACACACGCCGTGACGTCGCTCTCGAGGATTTCTTTCTAGACTACGGCAAGCAAGACCGCGCGCCGGGTGAGTTCGTCGAAGCCATCACGATCCCCCGTGGCCAGCCCGCCCTACGGGTCTACAAACTCTCCAAACGGTTCGATCAGGACATTTCTGCCGTCTGCGGGGCTTTCAAACTGTCCGTACGGGAGGGGGTGATACAAGAAGCCCGTATTGCCTTTGGAGGCATGGCGGGCACCCCGAAGCGGGCAACAGCCACCGAGGCCGCGCTCACAGGCGCCCCGTGGTCGCTCGACACGATCACCTCCGCCGCAGAGCATATGGCGGAGGACTACACACCGCTTTCGGACATGCGCGCCTCGGCCCCCTATCGCTTGCGCACAGCGCAGAACATGCTGATCCGCTATTTCCACGATCTCTCCGGAAGCCCGGTCTCGGTTCTGGAGGTCGCGCCATGAGCGTCCACAAGCCTCTGCCCCACGATACCGCGCCGCTCCATGTCACAGGCTCCGCGCGTTATGTCGACGATATCCCGACACCCGCCAATGCGGTGCACCTCGCTTTTGGTCTGAGCACCTGCGCGCATGGGGAGATCAAGAACATGGACCTCTCTCAGGTCCGCGCAGCAGATGGGGTCATTGCGGTCCTGACCGCCGCCGATCTGCCCCATCACAACGATGTCTCCCCAACACCGCTGGAGGTCGAGCCAATGCTTGCGGAGAGGGAGGTAAAGTACCTCGGACAACCCGTGTTCCTTGTGATAGCCGAAAGCCACCTTCAGGCAAGGAAGGCAGCGAAGATCGGGCAGATTACATACAACGAGAAGCCTGCCCTTCTGACCATCGAGGACGCGCTCGCGGCGGGAGAGATCTTCGAGGATGCCCCGCGCCACTACACAAAAGGCGATGCCGAGTCCGCGCTTACCGCTGCGCCAAAAGTGATCGAAGGATCCATGAACATTGGTGGTCAGGAGCATTTCTATCTCGAAGGTCAGGCCGCACTGGCTCTTCCGCAGGAAGGCGGCGACATGGTTGTGCATTCTTCCTCGCAGCATCCCACCGAAATCCAGCACAAGGTGGCGGAAGCCATCGGTGTGCCGATGCACGGGGTTCGGGTCGAGGTGCGGCGCATGGGCGGTGGCTTCGGCGGGAAGGAAAGCCAGGGCAATGCGCTGGCCTGTTCCTGCGCGGTGGCTGCGCAACTGACAGGCCGCCCCGCGAAGATGCGGTATGACCGCGACGATGATATGGTCATTACCGGAAAGCGTCATGACTTCCGCATCGACTACAAAGTCGGCGTGACGGAGGAGGGCCGGATCCTTGGCCTTGCCTTCGAGCAGTATTGTCGCTGCGGCTGGTCGCTCGATCTGAGCCTGCCTGTTGCCGATCGGGCCATGCTGCACGCAGACAACGCCTATCATCTGGAGCACGTCTCGATCCGCTCGCATCGCCTGCGCACCAACACGCAATCCAACACGGCCTTCCGGGGCTTCGGCGGCCCGCAGGGTATGGTTGGGATTGAACGGGTTCTGGACCATATCGCACATGCGGTCGGGCGCGACCCGCTTGAGGTGCGGCGCCTCAACTACTACGACGCGGGATCACCACAGACCACGCCGTATCATATGGTCGTGGAAGACTTCGTTCTGGATGAGTTGACCGATGCGCTGGTCGTTTCGGCCGACTACACTGCGCGCCGGGACGCGATTGCGGAGTGGAATGCGCAAAACCCACTGCTCAAACGGGGGATTGCACTCACTCCGGTGAAGTTCGGCATCTCCTTCACGCTCACTCATCTCAATCAGGCAGGCGCGCTGGTCCATGTCTATCAGGACGGTTCCATCCACATGAACCATGGCGGGACAGAGATGGGCCAGGGCCTGTTTCAGAAAGTGGCACAGGTAGCTGCAAGCCGGTTCGGGGTGACGCTCGACAAGGTCAAAATCACCGCGACCGACACAGGAAAGGTACCGAATACCTCGGCAACGGCAGCCTCTTCGGGCTCGGACCTCAATGGCATGGCCGTCAAAGCCGCCTGCGACACGATCCGGGACAGGATTGCCGCGTTCCTAGCAGAAGAACATCAGGCAGACCCTGCCACCGTGCGGTTCGAGGCGGGTCGCGTTCTTGTGGGCGGCGCGGATTACAGCTTCGAGGATGCTGTGCACAAAGCCTATATGGGCCGCGTCAGCCTGTCTGCGACGGGATTTTATAAGACCCCAAAGATCGTGTGGGACCGGATCAAAGGCACAGGACGGCCTTTCTTCTATTTCGCGTATGGGGCCGCTGTAACGGAGGTCGTGATCGACACCCTGACCGGCGAGAACCGTATCCTGCGTGCCGATATCCTGCATGACTGCGGTACCTCCCTGAACCCCGCGCTTGATATTGGACAGATTGAAGGCGGTTATGTGCAAGGCGCGGGCTGGCTGACGATGGAGGAGCTGGTCTGGGACGATCGTGGCGCACTCAGAACCCATGCGCCGTCGACTTATAAAATCCCCGCCGCCGGGGACACGCCGCCCATCTTCAACGTAGCCCTATGGGACGGCGCAAATCGGGAGGATACGATCTATCGGTCCAAGGCCGTGGGCGAGCCCCCCCTGATGCTGGGCATTTCCGCGCTTATGGCGCTCGGCGATGCGGTCGCGGCCTGCGGTGATGGCACTGTTTACCCGGCCCTCGATGCCCCCGCCACGCCGGAACGTATTCTCTGGGCCATCGACCGGGTTCAGGCATGAGCTTCGATCGCGCAGCACTTGCACAGGCCATCGCGGCCCATGGACAAGTCACCCGCGTTGTGGTGGCGGAGACCAAAGGTTCCGTGCCGCGCGAGGTGGGCGCATCCATGCTGGTCTGGGCGGACGGGCAATCAGGGACGATCGGTGGCGGTGCGCTGGAGTATGAAGCTGCGGCCCGTGCGCGTCGCGCCCTTGGCAAGAGCGCAGACCGTTTCGACCACGCGGCTTTGGGGCCAGCGCTTGCGCAGTGTTGTGGCGGAGCTGTCTCGTTGCTGACGGAAGTTTGGACCAGTGGACGTCTGGAGGCGTTTGCCAGTGATCCGGTCGCGCGGCCCGTTCCAGACGGCCCGTCAGATATGCCCCTCTCCGTGCGCAGGCTGCTGGCCCGGCACCGGGATCGGGGGGATACGATCCGCCCGTGCTTGAAAGACGGCTGGTTCATAGAGCCCCTGTCCCGTCCGACCCGACCGGTCTGGATCTATGGTGCAGGCCATGTAGGGCGGGCGCTGGTCTCTACCCTCGCGCCCCTGCCGGACATTGCGATCACATGGATCGACACGAGCCCGGATCGTTTCCCGGAAACCAGTCCCGAAAACGTCACCATGCTGCCCGCACCAGACCCGGCCGCCGCATCTGCAACTGCGCCCGCCGACGCCCACCACCTGATCCTGACCTATTCCCACGCTCTTGATCTGGAGCTGTGCCATCGACTGGTTTCGCGACCTGCGGCATCGATCGGATTGATAGGGTCTGCGACCAAATGGGCCCGTTTCCGCAAACGGCTTGAACAACTGGGCCACGGCCCCGCTCAAATTGCGCGCATTGCATGCCCGATCGGGGACCCGACCCTTGGCAAACACCCGCAAGCCATTGCGATCTCGGTCGCATCACGCTTACTGTCGGAGGCAATGGCCGCACCCTGGGTGACAGAGCCAAAAGACAAGGGGACAACCGCATGACCACGCTTCTATCGGTCGAGGGGCTGACAAAGGCCTATCCCGGCGTGGTCGCAAATGACGATGTGTCGTTCTCCATCGAACCGGGTGAGGTTCATGCGCTGCTCGGCGAGAACGGGGCGGGCAAATCTACCCTCGTAAAGATGATTTACGGCCTTGTTCGCCCGGACAGTGGCACCATGACGTTGGACGGCAGAGCCTTCGTCCCGTCCGAACCCCGCGCCGCGCGCGCCAGTGGTGTCGCGATGGTGTTTCAGCACTTCTCCCTGTTCGAGGCGTTGAGCGTGGCAGAAAACATCGCACTCGGTATGGAAGACCCACCCAAAATGCGCGATCTGTCCGCGCGGATTGCCGAGGTCTCCCATGCCTATGGCCTTCCCCTCGACCCTGCGCGGCTTGTGGGCACGCTCAGCGCTGGAGAGCGCCAACGTGTTGAAATCATTCGGTGCCTTTTGCAGGATCCGAAGCTTCTGATCATGGATGAACCGACCTCCGTGCTTACCCCGCAGGAGGTAGAAATCCTCTTTGCCACCCTGCGCAAGTTGCGCGATGAGGGGACGGCGATCCTCTATATTTCCCACAAACTTGAAGAAATCCGCGCGCTCTGCGACGCCGCAACGATCCTCCGGCTCGGAAAGGTCGTCGCAAGTTGTGACCCGCGTGAGAAGTCGGCGCGCGAGTTGGCGGAGATGATGGTCGGCAAGGTACTTCACCAGACCAAATCCGCTGGGCAAGAAATGGGTGAAGCAGTGCTTAGCGTTCGGAACCTCTCGCTGCCGCCCGCAACGCAATTCGGCACACCGCTTTCGGATATCGCGTTTGAGGTCCGGGCCGGAGAGGTTCTGGGCATCGGCGGCGTCGCGGGCAATGGGCAGGACGAGTTGCTCAGTGCACTCTCAGGCGAGCGAAAATCCGGTGATCACATATTCCTGCACGGGCAGGCCATAAGTCGCCTGGGCCCGACGCAACGGCGCCATATCGGAATCCTTTCGGGGCCCGAGGAAAGGCTTGGACATGCAGCCGCGCCGGACATGAGCCTGATCGAAAACGCGCTTCTGACGGGCTCGGTGCGCGAAAACCTTGCCAAAAACGGCTTTCTGAACTGGCCCCGCACCCGTGCTTTTGCAGAAAAAATCATCGAAACTTTCGATGTGCGTACTCCATCGGCCAGTTCGGCGGCGCGCTCCCTTTCTGGCGGCAATCTGCAGAAATTCGTGATCGGCCGAGAAGTGCTGCAACGGCCCGAAGTGCTGGTCGTCAACCAACCCACATGGGGCGTCGATGCCGCTGCGGCCGCAGCGATCCGGCAGGCGCTGCTCAATCTCGCGGCAAGTGGCACCGCCGTCGTTGTCATCAGTCAGGACCTCGACGAGTTGATGGAAATCTCAGATACTTTCGCCGCGCTCAACGGCGGAAAGTTGAGTGCCAAGGTCCCTGCGGCCGGTCTGACCGTCGACCAGATTGGCCTGATGCTCGGCGGCGCCCACGATATGGAAGTCGCCGACGACCACGCAGAAGAGGCACTCCATGCCTGATTGCCCCATCACCCACTGCCCTGCCCTGGAAGATTGCGAGGGCTGCAAGTGATCCGCCTCGAAAAACGCCCGAATCCTTCGCGGCTCTGGACCGCCCTGACCCCTGTGCTTGCGGTGCTTCTGACCATGATCGCAGGCGGTATCCTGTTCGCTATTCTCGGCAAAGATCCGTTCGAGGCGATCCGGACCATCTTCTGGGACCCGCTTTTCAACGAACAGTTCGCGGCCTTTTCCCGCCCCCAGCTTTTGGTAAAAGCCGGCCCGCTGATCCTGATCGCCATCGGCCTGTCGCTCGGGTTCCGGGCAGGTATCTGGAATATCGGGGCGGAGGGGCAATACATCCTCGGAGCAGTCTGCGGTGCAGCCGTGGGTCTGGCTTTCTATCCCTCTGAGTCACCGTTCATTTTCCCACTGATGGTGATCGCGGGCGCGCTAGGGGGCTGGGCCTGGGCGATGATACCCGCCGTTTTGAAAATTAAGTTCGGCACGAACGAAATCCTCGTCTCGCTCATGCTCGTCTACGTCGCCGAGAAACTGCTCGCCTCCATGGCGCTTGGCGCGCTCCGAAACCCCGAGGGGGGCGGTTTCCCGGGGTCGCGCAACCTCTCCCAACACCCGGGCACAGACAATCCCGAGCTGATTGCGGGAACAGGGCTGCACTGGGGTGTTGCGACGGCCTTTATTGCCGTGATTCTTGCATATATTCTGCTAAACCGGCACATCCTCGGTTACCAGATCAAGCTGGCGGGCCAAGCCCCGCGCGCGGCCCGGTTCGCAGGAGTGAACCCGAACCTTCTGATCGCAATCTGCCTCGGTCTCTCTGGTGCGCTCGCGGGTCTTGCTGGCCTCTTTGAGGTCTCCGGCCCTGCGGGCCAAATCTCAATCGATTTTAACTCGGGCTATGGCTTCACCGCGATTATCGTTGCGTTCCTGGGTCGGCTGCATCCTGTTGGTATCCTGCTGGCCGGGCTTCTGATGGCGCTGACCTATATCGGCGGCGAGCTTGCGCAATTCATGCTGGGTCTGCCCGCCGCCGCGATTCAGGCGTTCCAAGGCATGCTCCTGTTCTTCCTTTTGGGCCTCGATGTACTGTCAAACTACCGCATCCGACTGACCGGGTTTGCGGCGAAAGGAGCCTCCTGATGGGTGGTATCGATCCTGTCGTCCTGATTGCTTCGCTTATGGTCGCCTCCACGCCGATCCTGCTGGCAGCGATTGGTGAGCTGGTGGTCGAGAAGGCGGGCGTACTGAACCTTGGGGTCGAGGGAATGATGATCCTCGGCGCGATCTGCGGTTTTGCGACAGCCGTGGAAACTGGCAGCCCCGCGCTCGGCTTTGTTGCGGCCGCCATTGCAGGCGCTGCATTTTCCATGATTTTTGGTTTGCTGACCCAATACCTGCTGTCCAATCAGGTCGCCACCGGGCTTGCGCTGACCCTTTTCGGCCTCGGCCTCTCAGCTCTGATCGGCCAAGGCTACGTCGGGATCAAGGCACCGAACACACCACGGTTGGATCTCCCGGTGCTCTCTGACCTGCCAATTGTCGGCCCGATCCTCTTCTCCCATGACGCGATGCTCTATGTCTCGCTCCTGATCGTCGCTGGCGTCTGGCTCTTTCTTAGCCGAACACGGGGTGGTCTCATCCTGCGCGCGGTCGGCGAAAGCCACGACGCGGCACACGCACTGGGCTACAAGGTCATTCGCATCCGGCTTATGGCTATTGCGTTCGGAGGTGCCTGCGCTGGTCTCGGAGGCGCTTACCTGAGCCTCGTTCGTGTCCCTCAATGGACCGAAGGCATGACTGCCGGTGCCGGCTGGATCGCGCTCGCTATTGTTGTCTTTGCCAGCTGGCGCCCGTGGTATGCGCTGATCGGCGCATACCTCTTTGGGGGTATCGTGGTGCTTGAACTGAACCTTCAGGCTGCAGGTGTCAAAGTTCCTGTCGATCTGCTGGCGGCCTCGCCGTATCTGGTGACGATCCTGGTGCTGGTTCTGATGTCCCGCTCTAAGTCTCGCGCGGCGCTGAACGCACCCGCCGATCTTGGCCGCAGCTTCCACGCCACAGCGTGATTCGAGAGCGCACAAGAAATAGGCACTCGCTCAACCTGCAAGCGGAAAGGGACCTGTCCGCCCTTGCCGCCGCCCGCGCGCGCTGTAGGATACGTGGGTCACGCGCCCGCCCGGAGGCGCCCAACGAACAACCGGACCAAAAAACAGGGAAGATGCGTATGAAATTCCGTTTAGCTCTTAAAGGCGCCGCCCTTGCCGTCGCGACCAGCGTTGCGGGCATGGCAATGGCCGAAGACCCCACCAAAGTGGGCTTTGTCTATGTCGGGCCCATCGGAGATGGCGGCTGGACCTACCAGCATGATCAGGGCCGTTTGGCCGTTGAGGCCGAGTTCGGCGACAAGGTTGAGACGATCTTTCAAGAAAGCGTGCCGGAAGGCGCGGACTCTGAACGTGTGATGACCCAGATGGCGCTCGCTGGCGCCGATATCATCTTCACCACATCCTTTGGCTACATGGACGCGACCAACGCGGTTGCGGCCAAGTTCCCGGACGTGAAGTTCGAACACGCCACCGGGTATAAGCGCCTGCACCCGAATGTCGCTACCTACGACTCGCGGTTCTACGAAGGCCGCGCGGTTCTGGGCCACATCGCAGGCAAGATGACCGAGACCAACAAGATTGGCTACATCGCCTCTTTCCCGATCCCTGAAGTGATCCAGGGTATTAATTCCTACTTCCTGCACGCCCAGAAGGTGAACCCGGATGTCGAGCTGACGGTGATCTGGGTCTACACGTGGTTCGATCCGGCCAAGGAAGCCGACGCCGCCAAAGCGATGATTGAACAGGGCGTCGACGTCATCACCCAGCATACTGACTCAACTGCACCGCTTGCCGAGATGGCCAAAACGGACGGCATTATCGGCTTCGGTCAGGCCTCCGACATGGGTGAATACAAGCCCGCGCCGCGCGTGGCCTCCATCATCGACAACTGGAACCCCTACTACATCAAGCGCGTCAAAGCCGTGATGGATGGCACCTGGGAGCAGGGCCATAGCTGGGGCGGCATGGCCGAGGGCGAAGTTGTCATCGGTGAGATCACCGGCCCCGTACCAGATGACCTTAAGGCAGAAGCTATGGGCATGGTCGAGGCAATTACCGCTGGGGATTATCACCCATTCACCGGGCCGATCATGAAGCAGGACGGCAGTGTCTTCCTCGCAGAGGGTGAGGTCGCGACCGACGAACAGCTTGTCACTATGGACTTCTACATCCAAGGCATCACCGGCGAGATTCCGAACTGATCCTAAGATCGTGGAACATCAAAAGGGGCGCCCAAAACCGGCGCCTTTTTTTTATTGAATGAGCTGCGGGGCTTTGCGCTGCAACACTGGGATAGCGCCTCTCAACCTTGTCCAGATCCGCGACCCTCTATGGACGGCAACCCTACGTCCAAAAGCACCGCTACTGGTAGGTCTCGTCCTCACCAGGAAAGCTCCGGTCGCGCACCGCTTTCGCATAGGTGCTGACAGCTTTATCGACTGTCGCGCGCAGATCGGCGAACTGGCGCACGAATTTCGGGGCCCAATCCCCGAGACCCAACATGTCCTCCATGACAAGAATCTGCCCGTCGCAGGTTTTCGAAGCTCCGATCCCGATGGTCGGGATAGGACAGGCAGCCGTCACCTCGGCCGCCAGTGGCTCCACCATGCCCTCCAAAACGACAGAAAACGCGCCTGCTTCCGTGACGGCTTGCGCATCCGCATGATGCAGTGGCCAACTATCTTCGTCGCGGCCTTGCGTCTTGAACCCGCCCATCGCGTTGGAGCTTTGCGGGGTCAGCCCGATATGCGCCATAACCGGAATGCCCCGCGCGGTCAGAAACGCAATAGTTTCGGCCATCCGTGCACCGCCTTCCAGCTTCACCGCCTGACACCCTGTCTCTGCCATGATCCGCGCCGCCGTGCGAAACGCCACTTGCGGAGATTCCTCGTAAGACCCGAAGGGCATATCTACCACGACCAGTGCACGTTTGGTCGCCCGCACCACGGCCGCCCCGTGCGCAACCATCAAGTCTACGGTTACAGGCAAGGTGCTCTCGAACCCATGGGTCACCATGCCGAGACTGTCGCCCACCAAGAGCACATCGCAATAGGCATCGAGGATCTGCGCGAACTGCACATGGCTTGCGGTCAGTGCAACGATCGGCTCCCCACCCTTCCGGGCGGCAATCAGGGGCACGGTGATCCGGCGAACGGGGGCTTGGGCAGACATGAGAACGCTCCTTCCTGACAGAGCCACCTTTCACAGCACCGCCCATTTACGCAATCCGTCCAAACGGCGTATGACGCGTCGTTTTTTTGCCTCCAGCCGTCGGATGCCCCCGCCGCGCTCTGTCCGAGCGGCTAAACTGTGAACAACGCAGCGGGAGGAGTCGCCCATGAAAGCCCATGTTCAAGCCCTTGTCGTTGGCGGCGGCGCGGTCGGGGCGGGTATTGCCTATCACCTCGGCAAGGCCGGCTGGGATGTGCTGCTGATGGAACGCGATGAACTTACTTCCGGCTCGACGTGGCATGCCGCTGGCCTCTTGCCGCTCTTCAACATGTCCTACGCCACCTCCCACATCCACGATTACTCGGTGAAGTTCTATAAGGGTCTAGAGGCGGAAACCGGCCTGAACCCGGGTTTCGCGGTCGTCGGCAACCTGCGCATGGCCCAGACGCAGGACCGCACGGATGAATACATGCTCTATGCCTCAACCGCCGAGACCGTGGGCATCCCCTATGAATGGCTCAGCGCCAAGGACATCAAGGATCGCTACCCGCTGGTGCGCACCGAGGACCTCAAAGGCGCAATCTACCACCCGACCGATGGCTACATTAATCCCGCCGACGTGACGCAAGCGATGGCAAAGGGCGCCCGTCAGCACGGGGTGACGATCGAGCGGAAATGGCAGGTCGATGCCTATACTTGGACTGGTGATCATTGGGACGTGACCGTCACCAAGATGGTCGACAAGGGCGGCAACCTGGTGCCGACCGACGAAAAGGTGGTCATCCACGCCGAACATGTCGTCACCGCCACCGGCAACCACGCACAGCGCACCGCGCAGCTTCTGGGCCTCAAGATTCCCGCGATCCCGGTCGAGCACCAGTATATCGTGACGGAACCCGATCCCAAGCTGGTGGAATGGCGCAAGAGCAACCCCGAACACCCTGTCCTGCGCGATGCCGACGCCAAATGGTATGTGCGTGAAGAACGTGGTGGCTGGATCCTCGGACCTTATGAACAGGGCGCACCTGCGCGCTTCAAATACGCCGTGCCGGACAGCTTCCGCGCGGACTTGTTCCCACTCGATCTCGAACGGATCGAAGAAGAGTACATGTCCATGATCCACCGGCTCCCGTCCTCGGAAACCGTGGGTCTGAAAGACGACTACAACGGCCCGATTTGTTACACGCCCGACGGCAACCCGCTCGTCGGCCCCGCGCCGGGGCTGCGCAACATGTGGCTGGCCGAAGGCTTCAGCTTCGGCATCACCGCGGCAGGCGGAACGGGGTATTACCTCGCCCAGATGATGGTGGAGGGCGAGGCCGAGATCGACATGGCGAGCCTCGATCCCAAGCGCTACGGCAGCTGGATGACGACCGAGTATGCAGCAAAGAAGAACGAGGAATGCTATTCCCATGTCTTCATTCTCCACCACCCAGACGAAGAACGCGAAGCCTGCCGTCCGCTGAAAACCGCGCCAGCCTATGATCGGCAAAAGGCGCTTGGTGCGCAATTCGGGCAGGTCAACGGCTGGGAACGACCGAATTACTACGGCCCCCTCGATGCACCAGACAGTTTCGACCATGACGCGCGATCTTTCCGACGCGGCGGCTGGTGGCACTACGCGGTCGAAGAAGCTCAGGCGATCCGCAGCGGCGTCGGCCTGATCGATGCGACCGCCTTTGCCAAACACACAGTCCGCGGTCCGGGCGCTACAGCCTTCCTCGACTGGTTTACCTGCAACACGTTGCCTCGCGTGGGTAGGATCAATCTAACCTATGCACTCACCTCACACGGCACCACCCGGACCGAATATACGATCGTCCGTCTGGCGGAGGATGCATATTACCTCGTCTCCGCGGGCGCCTGGCAAAGCTATGACAGTGATTATCTGCGCAAAGCTGCAGAGGATTTCATGGTTGCAGGTGGCGCATATGTGACCGTCTCAGATGTGACCGGCATGTGGGGCGTCTTTGCTATTGCGGGCCCTAGAACCCGCGATGTGTTGGGCAGCCTTCTTCACGATGCTGAACCTGAAACAGCGCTGTCCAACAAACGCTTCCCGTGGCTCTCTGCGCGCGAGATCGAACTGGGCATGTGCCCGGTTCGCGCCGTCCGCGTCGCCTACACAGGCGAACTGGGCTGGGAATTGCACCACCCGATCGAGATGCAGACCTATCTCTGGGATCAACTGATGGAGGCCGGCGCCCCCCACGGTCTCAAGCTCGTCGGTGCGCGTGCTCAGAACTGGTTGCGGCAAGAGAAATCCTATCGTGCCTTTGGCACAGAGCTGGGGCGAGACGCCACCCCGCTCGAGGCCGGGCTCGATCGCTTCGTCGATCTTTCAAAAGATTTTTTCGGCAAGGAAAGGATGATCGAGACCGGCATCCGCTCCAAATGCGTCACGCTGCTGATCGACGGCCCCGACGACGCAGATCCATGGGGGCGCGAGGCGCTCTACAGTGGCGGTATGAAAGTGGGCCGATTGACCTCGGGGGGCTATTCGGTAGCCTTTGGGAAATCCATAGGAATGGGCTATGTCACCCCTGACCACGCGGCGCCCGGCACAAAGCTGAAGGTGAGACTGCAGAACCAACTTTGGGACGCCGAGGTCACCAAGGACAGCCCATATGATCCGAAAAACGAAACAATTCGAATAGATATCTGACCCGGCGCGTTCGCCCGCCCAGATAGTAAAGCACTTAAAATAACGGAATCGAGCTTGCTTTGACGCCAATTCTTAAAGAATTGGTGGCAGTCTTTTTTCGCAAATGGCGAACAATCCCTGTCTTCGCCGCGGGCCCGGCGCTTTTCCGTCACATTTACCCATACTGTTGATGATGCGTGGAGGGGATAGCACAGAGGACCAAGCGCATGACTGTGATGACACGGCTCGACACCGGCGCGGCTCCGCCTCGCGATACCCATCTCACTGGCCTCGTCAGCGGCGCCAATGTGCGGACACCTTGCGGCGAACGCCGGGTGGAAAACCTGCGCCCCGGAGATCTGATCGTCACTCGGTCGGACGGATTACAGGCCTTGCGTCACGTCATCCGGATAACTCTGAGCCATGAAGACCTACGCAAAAACCCGAGCCTCGCGCCTGTCCGGCTCATGCCCCGCGCCCTCGGTCCGATGATGCCGGCGCGGCCTGTGGCGCTGGCCCCAGGCCACCTGGTCCGCGTTCCCGCATACCTTCTGGCGGAAGATGCGCGCGACGCCACGTTGAAGGTCGCGGCCACAGAGCTGCTCGACAATTTTGAGAATGCCTTCGTCGACATGGGCGGCGATGCTTTGTCGTCAGGGGTAACGTATCACAGCCTTGTCTTCGACACGCCTCAGATCTTCGCCGTCAACGGAATACTGGTGGACAGCTACGCACCCGACGAAGAATCGCTGGGCACGCTTGATGTCGATACGCAATCCGCGTTGCGCAGGCTGTTCCCCGAGCTCGACGAAGAACGACCCGCAGCGTTTCACTGACCGAAAGCATCATTCGGCGTTGAATTACTTCGTGAATGCATGGCGGCTGGCGGCCATAAAGGGCGACTCTCCTTAGTGGTTCTCCGCTAGCGTATCCCATGCTGCCAGCGCCTGCGCGGCATACATGTAGGACGGCCCGCCGCCCATTTGCACCGCCATTCCCAGCACATCGACCAGTTCCTGACGAGTCCCGCCCGCTTGGGCCAACGCTTCGACATGAAACCCGATACATGGCGCGCAGCGCTGCGAAACCGCAATGCCCAAGGCCACGAACTCGCGCACTTTCAGATCCACTGCGCCACTTTCCTTGGCAGCCTTGGTCAGCGTCCCAAAGCCTTTCGCTGTCTCCGGCATCGCAGTATTCAGCGCCTTCAACTCGCTGCGCATCCCGGTCATGAACTCAGGCCAATCCATCTAGGTTCCCTTTCTGTATGTCTCAGAGAGGGATATGCCAGCGTGGTCACCATGGCACATTGATCCGCATCAAGCGGTCAGAGCATAGATGGCACAACCAGATCAGGTGGGCGGTGCCCATCGTCGAAGGTCTTGATATTGATGAGCACCTTCTCTCCCATCTCCACGCGCCCCTCGACCGTCGCCGAGCCCATATGCGGCAGCAGAACAACGTTCTGCAATTCGCGCAGACGCGGGTTGATATCGGCGCCCTGCTCAAACACATCGAGCCCTGCGCCCGCGATCTCGCCCGCCCGCAACATCCGGGTCAGCGCGTTCTCGTCGATCACCTCACCGCGCGACGTATTTACGATCACAGCGGTCGGCTTCATCAATTTGAGCCTTCTTGCGTTCATCAGATGAAAGGTAGACGGCGTGTGCGGACAGTTGATCGACAAAATGTCCATCCGGCTGACCATCTGATCAAGGCTTTCCCACCAGGTTGCCTGAAGGTCTTCCTCGATCGCGCGATGAAGACGCCGGCGATTGTGGTAATGGATCTGCATGCCGAAGGCCGCCGCACGCTTGGCCACTGCCTGTCCGATACGACCCATACCAAGAATACCCAAACGCCGCCCGGCGATCCGGCCGCCCAGCATGGCGGTGGGCCGCCAGCCCTCCCACTCTCCGCTTTGCATCCGCGCAAGTCCCTCAGGGATGCGCCGTGTCACAGCAAGGATCAGGGCCATTGTCATGTCTGCCGTGTCATCGGTCAGCACGCCGGGCGTGTTGGACACGTGAATGCCCCGCTGCCGGGCAGTAGAGACGTCGATGTGGTCCACACCCGCCCCGTAGTTTGCGATCAGCTTTAAACGGTCTCCTGCAGCGGCCAGCATCGCTCCGTCGATCGTATCGGTCAGCGTCGGCACCAGAACATCTGCGCGCCGCATCGCCTCCACCAGCGCACCGCGCTCCATCGGCGTATCAGACTCGTTCAACTCGACGTCGAAGAGCTCTTTCAGGCGTGTCTCCACCACCTCTGGCAACCGTCGCGTGACGACAACACTTAGGCGTTCACCGGGCATCTCCGGCCCCTCCCCGCTTCCAAATCACGCGCTATACTGGCAATAAGTCAGAAGCAGGGGCAACCCGATAGACCCCTGATCGAGGCTTTGGACGAAATAAAATTACTCTTGGGATATGCCTTACAGCGGCTTCCCGGACAGAAAAGGCGAAGAGCAGTCAAGCCAATGCAAGCGACACGCGGTTTCCTACCCGCTTTTGTACTGAGTTTCAGCCTTGTGCTGGGCCTCGCTATGCGACCTGCCATAGCTGAGCCGAAACCCGAGCCTCGCCCGGAACAACCGGAACTGGCACAGGTCCAACAGACCGGGCCGGTCACTAACCTGCCATTGCCACGCTTCGTGTCCATGAAAGCTCAAGAGGGCAATGTCCGTCGCGGGCCGAGCCTGACCCACCGCATCGATTGGGTATTCACGCATCGTGACATGCCATTAAAAATCGTGGGTGAATACGGCCATTGGCGGCGTGTCGTGGACCGGGAGGGTGCCGGAGGTTGGATGCACTATGCCCTTCTTTCCGGTGTTCGAACTGTGATCGTGGAAGTTGATCTTTCTCCTATCCATGCCAAGCCAACCGCGAACTCTCCGGTGCGCGCACGCGCAGAAGCTGGTGCAATCGTCCGACTGGACTCTTGCACCGGAAACTGGTGCCGTGTTCGCGGTGGACGGGACAGGGGCTGGATAGAGGCTTCTTCGCTTTGGGGACTGGACAGCGATCTGACAACTGCCCCGACCTTGACCACCGCCGCGCGCTGAACGCGCCTACGCGGCCTTGTCCAATCCACGGCCTTTCAGCAACGCCGCGACACCGGGCAAGCGCCCCCTGAAGTTTTTGTATAGCAAATCTGCTTCTGCCGATCCCCCTGCTGACAGGATAGACGTCTCCAGCTTCTCGGCGACGGACGCATCGAACGGGTCGCCCACTTCTTCGAAGGCGGCGAAGGCATCCGCATCCATGACTTCGGACCACATGTAACTGTAATACCCCGACGAATACCCATCGCCGGAAAATACATGTGCAAAATGAGGGGTCGCGTGGCGCATGCGGATGGCGTGGGGCATCCCCAAATCGGACAAGATCTTGTCCTGTGTCGCCATCGGATCCTCCGGGGCCGTCCCTTCGTGGAAGACCAGGTCCACCAGTGCGGACGCGACGTATTCGACCGTCTGGAACCCCATGTCGTAAGTTGCCGCCCCCAGCATCCTTTGAAGCAACGCTTGTGGCATCGGCTCTCCGGTTTCCGCATGGATCGCGTACTGGCTCAGAACCTCAGGAACTTCGAGCCAGTGTTCGTACAATTGGCTCGGCAACTCCACGAAGTCGCGCGCGACAGATGTGCCTGATATAGAAGGGTATGTGACATCTGACAGCATGTGGTGCAGTGCATGCCCGAACTCGTGAAAGAGCGTACGCGCATCATCGAAGCTCAACAGGGCCGGTTGCCCAGCGGCCGGTTTGGCGAAATTACAGACGTTGGTGATGATGGCGCGCGTGTCACCCTTCAGTTTGTCCTGGCTGCGGAGGCTTCCGCACCACGCGCCGGACCGTTTGCCCGCCCGCGCGAAATAGTCTCCCACGAAGACCGCCATCAGACGTTCGCCGCGCCAGACTTCCCATGCGCGGGCATCCGGATGTGGCAGCGCGGTGTCGAGAGGCTTGAAACTCAGACCGAATAATTTTGATGCGCAGTCAAACGCCGCTTCGATCATTTGGTCCAGTTGCAAGTAAGGTTTCAGCTCGGCCTCGTCGAGATCATGCTCGGCCTGCCGCCGCTTCTCCGCATAGTAGCGCCAGTCCCATGCTTCCAGGTCACCGTTGATACCATCGGCTTGCATCATGCTGGTCAGAACGGCCGCATCGGCTTCAGCCTGTGCCCGTGCTGGCTCCCAGACCTGCATCAGCAGATCACGGACAGCTTCTGGCGTCTTCGCCATCTCCGGCTCGAGCTTGTAGTCGGCGAAACTGGCGTAGCCGAGAAGCTTCGCACGCTCCTCACGAAGGGCAAGAATTTCAGCTGCTTTCGCTCTGTTGTCGGTTTCTCCGCCATTGGCCCCGCGGGCAACCCAGGCTTCATAAGCTTTTTCTCGCAGATCGCGGCGTGGGCTGAACTGTAGAAAGGGTACGATCAACGAACGTGACAGTGTCACAATATGCCCAGTTACACCGCGTTCCTCAGCCGCGGCGCGCGCGGTCGCCACAACGAAGTCAGGTAGGCCTTCGAGGTCGGCCCGTGTAAGCGGCATCGCCCATTCCCGCTCATCAGCAAGGATATTCTGGGAGAACTCGGTGCCCAATAAAGCCAACCGGGCTTTGATCTCGGTCATCCGATCTTTGTCCGTTCCCCGAAGCGCGGCCCCAGCACGGGTGAAACTTTTGTAGGTGAGATCGGTGACCCGGGCTTCTTCCGCGCCAAGATCTTCACGCCCCTCCCAAACCTGCGCGATACGGGCAAACAAGGCCTCGTTTCCGGTGATCTCGGCATTGTAGGCACTCAACGCGGACACGAACTCCTTTTGCAAGGACTCCCGCTCGGGTGTGCTATCGATCGCAGAGATGTGGAAGAAAACTCTGAGCACGCGCCCGAGAGTCTCCCCCGCGAGTTCCATGGCTCGGATAGTGTTGTCGAAATCCGGCGCCTGTGGATTATCCGCAATCGCCGCGATCTCAGAGCGGGCTTCCGTCAGCGCCGCGTCAAGTGCGGGCTTGAAATACACGTCCTCGATTTCATCGAAGGGTGGCATCTCCTGAGGGGTCGTCCAATTGGACAGAAGCGGGTTTGTCATAGGTCGTGATCTCCTTTCCACGCAAGCTAGGGCGTGTATTGGGCAGCCTCAACGGGGAACCGATCAATTTCGGGTTCCAGGAGAAACCAGTTAACGGCGCTTACGTGCGCCGGTGTCCATGTCTTTGGATTTGGCTTTCGCAAAGCTTTGTCAGGCAAACATCTGCACTAAGCACAGACCGGTCATTTGAAGTCCGGGTCTGCGCGAGGAATTCCTAGTGGTAGAGCCGACAGATAAGTGGAACAGAAACATATCGTTGGTATCCGTCCTGCTTAGTGCCCACACGGGCGACAAAAGCGGAGATCACTCCAATGCCTGAAGCGATATGGCGCTGACTTTGGCACCGGTCGTTGGCGCGACCGCCGGGTCCAAGATCAGCGCGATGTGATTAGCCTCGATCCAATGTACCTGTATCGGCGTGGCCACGTAGTCCTCCCACCCTAAACACTCACCGGATTTCCACCCCCTGCGCTCCGTCGCACGAATAAGCGCCAGTGGACCGGCGAAGGGAGCAACCTCATGCACAGCGATCCCAGCAACAAATGCGCGGATGAGGTCGTGGCGCGCAGGCGGATGTTGCGCCAAGTCGACATTGATAATGCCAGCGAGATTCAAAAAACGATCTGCCTTGTTCTGACTGGGCGCACTACCCCGAAATAGATGTGCTGCGCTCGCGTATGCCCGTTTAAGCGGGTTCACGCGCCGCTGTGACGGCGGCACTCCAGTATCAAGCAGGATCGTTTGATGGATCTCCGCTGTTGTCCCATGTAGCGCTCGTGCCGTTTCATAAGCCAGAAGGCCCGCGAAAGAATGCCCAAGCAAGACCACGGGCTGCTGGAATCTAGCCTCGCGAAGGATCGCCGCATAATGCTCTCCCACGGCAGTGAGACCTTTTTTTGCGACCTCGGCATGCGGAGGCTTGAGACAAAATACAGACAGCTTGTCCGACATGTATGCCAGCAAGTGCTGAATATACTGAGCGTTTCCGTAGATGTCCGGAAGCGCAATCAGGAGAGCCGTGGGAGTATCAGGCGCCTCGTAGAGAGGTTCGAGCGCATCGGGCAGTGATTTTTGGGGACTATCAGCGCCTCGGGAAGCCTTTTGCGGAGCGTCCGACGATACCAACCGCGCAAGATCGCCCAAGGTCTCGATCTGCACAATCTGTTGTGTCGATAGCTCAACGCCAAATGTTTCCTGCACTTCGAGTACGAGCACCAAATGCGCATAGCTGTCCCATCCGGCCACGTCGTCCGGGCCCGACGCGGGCGTCAAGTCGTTCCGATCCGCATGGAAAACACGGGCTGCAACGTCAAGAACAGCTTTACTGCGGGCAGAGCCTTCAGCGCGGTTTTGCGTTGCTTTCTGCAGAGTTTCCTTCAACGCCCGAAGGTCGGGTTTTCCCGAAGCCACGCGTGGAATGGCATCTAGCTGACAAACAAACCGTGGTACTTTTCGATGTTCCAACTTCTCCAAACAAAACGCGATCACCGCATCCGTTGAAATCGGGTCATCTGCAACGATCGCAGACACCGGGATTGCTCCAAAATGCGCATCTTCAACACCAACAGTCTGTGCGTCGCGGACCCCCGGCATACTCAACAGAACCTCGTCGATCTCTTCGGGCCGGATAAGGAAACCGCCAGAATTTATCGCGGTATTGCAGCGACCCACGATGCTGTAATCGCCGGAGGGTGAGCGGGTGCACAAATCGCCGGTACGAAACCATCCGTCGACAACGACCGCTTCGGTCAGATCTGGCCGTTTGAGATAGCCCGCGAAGATGTTCGGGCCACGGACCCACAGTTCTCCTGGCTCCTCACCTGAAATCACCTGTCCAGCTGCGTCGCGTAACTCCGCGTCGCAGTCAATTGGCTTTCCAATTGTAAACTGCGCGCCCATTTCACGGTGTGGCCCCGCGAAATGCGTCGCGGCAACTGTTTCAGTCATACCGTATTCATTGATGACTGGCTTTCCGAACCGCGCCTCGATCCGCTCCCAGAGATCGGGCCTCAAACTCGCAGATGTCGACAGCATCGACCGGAAAGAGGCATGTGCGAAATAGTCGTCCCGCAGGGTCAGACGGTCGATCATATCATAAATGGTCGGCACCGATATCATATGCGTTGCGGCTTGGTCGCGTAGCCAACAGAGATCGCTTTCTAGCCGCGAAACCAAGAAAGGTTGCGGTCTAAGCAAGCAGGCGTTGGCCCAAGCGGCCAGAACTGGTCCTTGAACAAGCCCATCGACATGGTGCAGCACGAGGCCGTTGAAAACACGGGAGGCGTCGTCAACCTCCCAGACCCGCATAACGGTGTCCAACTGCGCTTCCAAGTTCTCATGCGTCAGGACAGCACCTTTGGGCTCTGACGTGGTTCCGGACGTGAACAGTAGATAAGCCGTGCCGTCGGAGGGAGAGACCAGCCGGGGCTTTCTCCCGGACGCCGCGGGACTTCGCTCCGCGTCACCAATAACGAGGCCCGGCAAATCGCTTAAACAGTTTCGCTGACTTTTATCAGAAATAAGCGCGAGGCTCGGGCTTGCCATTCTGGCAATACCTGAAAGACGATCTGGAGTTATATCTGCAGCAAGATTGGCGGGAACAAGCCCGTCGAGAACGGCCGCCATCCACACGGTAAAAGCATCCCAAGGATCATTGAGGGATAGCAACACCACAGCTCCGGGTCGAAGACCATACTCGTCAAAGGTGCCACAGAGGCTGGAGATCCGGGCCGCCAGATCCGCATAGGTGAACCGACGCTCGTATTCGATCCAGAACTCTTTTTCGGAGTGGGCCTCGATGTTTGTCCAGATTCTTCGAGAAAATGCCGAGCCGGCCTGCGTCATTCCTGCCCCATCCCTAACAGCACACGGTTGGCGTCGAGTCTGCTCTGCTTAGTGGCCGGCGCGCCTGAAACGACAGCGCCTTCTGGCACGTCTTTCCGAACCAATGAACCTGCAGACACGATTGCTCCATCACCGATCTTTGTGTCCGGCAAGATCGTCGCTCCTGCGCCAATCATCGCGCCGAACCCCACGCGGACATTGCTTGCAAGCGTCACCCCCGGTCCCAGACTGGCACCGTCGAATACAAAGCAGTGATGCCCGACACTCGTGGACCGATTGATCAGAACGTTGGACCCGATGAAAGTCGCCCCGCCGATCACAACGGCCGCATTGAGGTAACTCAGTTCGCCGATCCGGCTTGAGCGCGCCACAATCGCAGTGGGATCGATCAAAGCCGCTGATGGCGAAAGGCCGGTCTGTTTGGCGCGATCACACAACTCCGCACGTCGACGTGGGTTGAAGGCGCAGGCCACAAAAGGCGCACCCGGGTGTGCTGCCGTGGCGTCTTGGTCCGAGATCACCGCACCGCGGCGCATCATCCTTATGGGGGGGGCTGTAGTTACACCGATAACCTCCGAAATGCCCAACCGCTCCGCTGTCTCTTCGTAATCAACAACAAGTGGACTGCGGACACCGAACAAGACAAGCTTCTGCATGGGCTACAAACCGAAATCAAACCGTTACTGTACTATCAAGCTGCTGTCGCAATCTGAAAAGGGTTTTGCAAATCACACGCTGCGATATCTCCAAGGCGTACCGCTGGCAAACTTACGGAGCTAAACAGAATTTTTGAGTATCAGTTCAGATTTCAGAGGACCCCGACGGCAAGGTTACATCCGAAAAAACATCGGAAATCGAAACAGTCGAAGCAATGGCATTGAATTGTTCCACTCGGCGCTTTGGAGAGCCCCTCGTTTCCTTTTCCCGCCGTGGCGCGGGTACCCATTTGGCGCTGACGGTACGGCAATTGGCCCTCAGCTAAAGCGTAGTCGGCTCGACTGATCCCAAGGCAAGCATCATGAGCGAAATTGCCCCAAGCCATGCAGCGATTACCCGAAAGGCAACCCCGACCCAAGGCCACACGCACCGAGACCTGACAAAATCGACGATGCTAAAAAGATAAAGCAGACCTACATTTGCCCCCACAATGGATCCGGACATGGTGAACAGCCGATCACGGGTTGGCCCCTCGTCAGGGATCGATGCCTCCCCAATCAAATACCCGCCTGTGATCGCCAGAGCGATTGCTATGAGCATCAATCGCCCGGGGATGAGCGCAACCAGACAACAAGCCGCAAAGGCAAGGGCGAACATAATCGGATCAATGTCCGGAATAAGAGGACCCATCAGAAGTCCGGCGAACGTCCCCACCAGAAATCCGCACAGGAGCCAACGCGCTGACTTCACAGCAAAAGCGCCGACCAGAAGCCCAAGGCCCACCATTACGAGCAGCTGTGATGGCGTAGAAAAGGGGTGCAACATCCCTGTATAGAAGCCTTCAAGACCGGGAACCGGGCTGTGCGCACAGGCAGGTGACGCCGCAATTACGACAGGGAACCAAGCCAGCTGTCGCAGCGCAGTCATTCTCAACCCAGTCCCGTGAGGAACGCGATCCCTACGAGAGAAATGAGGCCGCCCGCGCCTCGAACTGCGATGCGCCCTGCCGGCCACTTCACGAGGATGCCAAAGGCGATCCCAAGCAAATGTAGCAGACCCGTTGAGACGACAAAGCCTAAGGCATAGGCAAACGCACTAGCGGTTGCAGGAAGTTCAGTCCCATGCGCGTATCCGTGAAAAATGGCAAAAACACCGACAATGACTGCGGCAAGCCAAAGCGGCGGCTTGACCGCAAAGACAATCATCATTCCCAGAACCACTGCCGACAGCGCAATCCCTGTCTCCACCGCTAGCACGGGAATGCCGACAATACCTGCAACAGCACCGAGCGCCATTACGAGTGGGAAAACAACGGGTAATATCCAAATTGCCGGAGTGCCCAGAAATGTCCCCCAGAGACCGACGGCGACCATCGCAGCCACATGGTCCCAACCAAGAATCGGATGTGTAAAGCCGCCGATGAATCCGGCACCGTATCCGTTTCCGGAATGCGCGACGGCAGGCGAGTGCATGCCAACAAAGACAAGGGCAATCGCGATAAAGACGATCGTCGCGCGCAAAGTCATAAAGAACCACCTAACTCTCTAATTTCACGGCATAAGTACTAAGCCACTTAAGGACAGTACAAAACGAAAGAAAAGCGGCTGATATTGTCGCCTCTTTCAGCGCGACCACGTCGAGAAGCGCTGCGATCGAGGTAGTGGGCTCCCAGATTTCCACGACACTCCTCCGCGACAGGCGAGAGAAAGGGTGAATGCGAGACCATCACGACAGCACTTGCGCCCGCTCCGGGAAACAAAACCTACAAATCGCCGCAGACCTCGCAGTCGGCACGGCGCTTCAGCTTTACGGTTCGCGTCTCCGCCGTCAGCGCATCAAAGAGCAGCATGCGTCCGCCCAGACCCTGCCCCGCCTGCGTGACTTCTTTCATCGCCTCCAGGGCCATCATGGTTCCGATAATGCCGGGCAAAGGTCCGGCCACCCCGGCCTCGGCGCAGCTCGGTGCCAGTCCATCCGCTGGCGCCTTTGGAAAGATACAATTGTAGCACGGCGCTCCACGTATTGGATCAAACAGGCTAATCTGTCCTTCCCATTGCGATATTGCACCGGATATCAGAGGCTTACCCGTTTTCACCGCTGCGCGATTGACCAAGGCGCGGGTCTCGAAATTATCGTTGCCGTCGAGGATCAGATCATAGTCGGCAAAGAGTTCTTCTGCGATGTCTTCCGTCAGACGACGGTTATATGGCCGCACCTCGATGTGCGGGTTGAGTGCCTTCATAGCCATCTCGGCCGAGAACACTTTCGGCATCCCGGACCGCTCATCGGTATGGATCACTTGCCGCTGGAGGTTTGACAAGCTCACGGTGTCGTCATCTATCACCCCGATCGTACCCACGCCTGCACCCGCCAGGTACAACAAGACTGGGCTGCCAAGCCCCCCGGCACCAATCACCAAGACTTTGGCGTCCTTGAGCCGTTTCTGTCCAAGACCCCCGATCTCGCGCATGACTATGTGGCGGGCATAGCGATCCAGCTCCACGTCGGAGAATGGTCCCGCCTGCGAGGGCGAGTCTTGCGGAGGCGGTGGGTTCTGAACGCGGGTCCTAAGACGTCTGAGTGCTTCGCGATAGATCACCACCAAAGCTGCGGCACCGCCAAGGATAAGCCACAGAGCCGGGCTTTCACCCGTGGCCTGCCGCAAAGCATTGCCCTGGGGCAACGCGATCTGGATCGCCAGCACAATAACGTAGAGGATACCGATCATAAGCCATCGAGCCTGTGTCGGCGCGTTCATCTTGCGCCCGATCAGCCAGATCGTCAGAGCCATCGCGAAAACGAGAAACATCGCTTAGCCCCGACCGGTTGACCCGAACCCGGCCGATCCGCGTGCGGTATCTGACAGGGTTTCAGCGGTGGTGAAATAGGCCTGCACCACTGGCGCAACAATTGCTTGCGCGATCCGCTCGCCATGGTGAATACGCACTGGTTCCGTACCGATTACGGTTAGCAGCACGCCCAATGGACCACGATAATCGCTGTCGATTGTACCCGGCGTGTTGGGCAGAGTCAGACCATGCCTAAGCGCCAATCCGGATCTGGGCCGTATCTGCATCTCAAACCCTGCAGGAATTTCCACGCGCAACCCCGTAGGCACGATAAGACGGTGCAGAGGTTGTATCTCAAGCCCGGTTGCCCGGTCCGCCTCGGTCAGGTTTGCGCGGATATCAGCACCTGCCGCGCCGGCTGTTTCATAGGACGGCAAAGGAACATCGGGGTCAGCCCATGGCTCCCTCAAGACCCGGACAATCGGCTGCGTCATGAAAGCGCCTCGGCGATACGGGTGGCCAGCTTTTCAGCGACAGCATCCTTGCCCATGCGCGGCCAGACCTCTGCCCCGTGCTCTGTGATCAGAGTGACAGCGTTTTCTGTGCCGCCCATGATACCTGTGCCCGGGCTCACATCGTTTGCAACGATCCAGTCGCACCCTTTCCGTTGTCGCTTCGCGGTCGCGTGCTCAATCACATCGTCGGTTTCCGCCGCAAAGCCGACCACAAGTTTCGGTTTCTTCTTAGCTTTTGCGATCGTCGCCAAGATGTCGGGGTTCTCCGCGAACTCCAGCGCGGGGGCATTTCCCGAACCGTCTTTCTTCATCTTCGACTTCGCCGCATTCTCAACCCGCCAATCAGCCACAGCCGCCGCAAAAACAGCGGCGTCTGCCGGCAAAGCCTTGCGCACGGCTGCCAGCATTTCTTTCGCGGTTTCAACCGGGTAGACATCCACTCCAGACGGCGCTGCCACCGCTGCGGGACCGGTCACGAAACTGACCTTCGCGCCGAGATCACGTAATGCCGCTGCCAAAGCCGCGCCCTGCGCCCCGGAGGAGCGATTGGCGATATAGCGCACGGGATCGATCGGTTCATGCGTGGGGCCAGAGGTGACCAGAACGTGCTTACCTGACAAGGGTCCGTCACGCAGGACAGCGGCGATATGGCTTAGTATCTCGTCCGGCTCCGACATTCGGCCCGGACCATATTCACCACAGGCCATTTCCCCTTCCTCGGGGCCTGCCAGCAGCACGTCATCTTTGTGCAGGGTCGCCAAATTGCGCTGGGTTGCGGGATGCTGCCACATCCGGACGTTCATCGCAGGGGCGATGAGCACGCGTTTGTCTGTCGCCATCAGAAGCGTGGAGGCAAGGTCATTGGCATGTCCATTGGCCATTTTCGCCATCAAGTCTGCAGTGGCCGGGGCGACAACCACAAGGTCCGCAGAGCGGCTGAGCTCGATATGTCCCATCTCCGCCTCATCAGTCAGATCGAACAGGTCGCGATAGACCTTTTCGGCGGCCAGCGCCGAGGCGGACAAGGGGGTCACGAATTCTTCGGCCGCGTGCGTCAGCACCGGAACAACCGTGCCGCCTGCACGTCGGATCTGACGGATCAGATCAAGCGCCTTATACGCTGCGATGCCGCCGCCGATGATTAGGAGTATACGTTTGCCCGCAAGCATTCTGCCGTCCAAAAACCTTGGTCACACAAGATGTAAGCCCCTGTTTGAGGGAACTCAACTGCGGAAGACGGCACAAGGGTCTTCGCGTTCCGCCGGATCGGTGACGATCCATCCGTCGAACTGCGCGGCATAGCCCGGTTCCGGCGCAGATTCGAACTGGCCTATGATGTGCATGCCTATCTCGGGCGCAATCCGGCTCAGATACACAGGGACGCCCCAGTCGCGGCGCGCATGACCGTTTCCGGTGATGAGAACGACAGGGCTGCCGTAGGTTTCCACAGCCTCGGCCACAGTCTGGGCAAAGGCCGCGTCACGTAGGCGTTGCGCGGCCACCATACCGCCCATCATCTCCATGGGCATGGCGTCGCAATGCGCCTCCATTTGCAGCGCCTCGCGTTCCGCCTGCTCGGCGTCCGGAAGGGCTTGGTCAAGCCCCAACGCTGTCGGGTCGCCGCCAGTTTCCAGGAAGATCGCGGGCGCGCCTTCCATCACGGACCGGCGCACCAAGTCGCGCGGCAGGGCAGCGCCTACGATGGCTGCATCGGGCGCGGCCTCAAAGATCGGCCAGTACAGGGAAAATTCCGGCCAACCGCCATCGGTCCACCGCAGCGCGGCCCCAAGCGTGTCGGCATCGGAACGCGCCTCCGGCGTGGCGCCGGACGCCTGTTCCGGTGTCAGCATTTCAAACACCAAAGCTTTGGGTGCAATCGCCGCTACCGCTTGCGCCTGATTCTCATGGTGGAATGGATTGTCGTGCAGCTCGCCAATGATGATGACATCGGCGTCTGGTACGGTATCGAGGTTCCCCGGCAGCAATTCGCCCGCCCAAAGCGGGCGGGCGATAAACGCCAGAACAACCGGGAGAAGGATGATCAGACGAAGAATTGGCGAACCTCGGGGGACTGGTTGATAAGGCTCTTGCGCATCTTGCCAAAGGCGGCTGCCTCGAGCTGACGGACGCGTTCCTTGGACAGGCCAAGTTCCTGCCCGAGGCTTTCGAGCGTCCGCGGGTCGTCGCGCAGCTTGCGCTCCCGCACAATGAAGCGCTCGCGATCATTCAGCGCATCCATCGCTGTGACCAGCCAGCCGCGCAGGGTTTCGAGGTCATGATCCTCTTCCACCGTTTCAGAAGCTTGCGGCGACGCGTCTTCCAGTGTGTCGATCCACTCCCGGCCCTCGTCTTCGGTCGACTGGGTGGCATTGAGCGAATAGTCGGAGCCCGCAAGGCGACCTTCCATCATCTCGACATCGTGCAGAGGCACGCCGACTTCTGTCGCGATCATCTGACGGAGCTGGTGCTTGTCAAGATTTTCACCCACGGCTGCCGCCTCGCGCTCGAGACGGGCCTGAACACGCCGCATGTTGAAGAAGAGCGATTTCTGGGAGGACGTGGAGCCCGTGCGCACCATGGACCAGTTGCGCATCACATAGTCCTGAATCGACGCCTTGATCCACCAGACCGCGTAAGTCGAGAAGCGCACGCCGCGATCGGGATCGAACTTATCGGCTGCCTTCATCAGGCCCAATCCGGCTTCCTGGATCAGGTCGTTCATTGGCGCCCCATAGCGCTTGAACTTTGCAGCCATAGAGATGGCCAAACGCATATAGGCAGTGATCAGGCGGTGCAGCGCCTCCTCATCCCGCTCATCGCGCCATGCATAGGCCAGCCTGAGTTCTGTTTCGGCGTCGAGCAATTCCGCTTGCATCGCGCGCCTTGAAAGGCTCATTTCGCCCGAGTAACTGTCTAGTGCCATTTCAACCCCCTGCCGAAAACTTCGCGTCCCGTTTTGTCGTTTGGCATAGGGTTTACGGACGAAAGCGTGGGGTGGATCACTCAGAATGAAAAAAACTTTCAAAAAAATTTTGACGAAGGAGCCGGCATGCCCCATCTAACCGTGATTTTGGGTGGCGCAGCCTCTGGAAAGTCAGCATTTGCTGAGGCTCTGATCTGCGAAACCGGGCGGCGGCGGATCTACATCGCGACTGCGCAAGCCTTTGATGCAGAAATGGAAGACAAGATCGCCCGCCATAAAGCAGCGCGCGGTGCGGACTGGCGGACGGTCGAAGCTCCGCTTGACCCGTCTACGACCATCGCTGATGCGGCACCGGATGAAATTCTTCTTCTCGACTGCGCGACGCTTTGGCTGTCCAACACGATGCTCGCTGACCGCCCTTGGCAGCCGGAGGCCGATCGTCTCCTCGATGCGCTCAGCGCGTGCAAAGCGCCAGTAGTTGTGGTTTCGAATGAAACCGGCATGGGAATTGTACCGGATCATCCGCTCGGGCGGGCATTCCGTAACGCCCAAGGAAGTCTGAATCAACGTTTGGCAGCGCAGGCGGATCGGGTGGCATTGATCGTAGCCGGGCTACCACTGCCGCTTAAAGGTGCCTTCTGATGCAGGATTGGTATTGGGTCCGCCACGGACCGACCCATGCGAAATCAATGATTGGCTGGACAGACTTGCCTGCCGATTTGAGCAATCTCGACCAAATCGCCCGCGTTCGGGCTCATCTTCCCTCAGATGCCTCTGTGGTGTCATCGGATCTGATCCGGGCTGTAGACACAGCAAAGGCCGTTTCTGGCGCGCGTCGACACGAGACCGCCTCCCCTGCCCTGCGCGAAATTCACTTTGGCGATTGGGAGGGCCGCACCCACGCCGAAGTCGAAGCCGAGGATCGCGACAGGATCTTTGCCTTCTGGGATCAACCTGGCGATATCGCGCCGCCGTCTGGGGAAAGCTGGAATGCCCTGCGCATTCGCGTCGACGGGTTTGTGGATGCCTGGACCACACCCGGGCCGGTGATCGCGGTCGCCCATCTCGGAGTGATCGTCAGCCAAATTCAAAGGGCAATGGGCCTGCCAGCCAAAGAAGCCTTTGCCCACAAGATCGACAACCTATCCGTTACACATCTTCACCGGCGCGCCGATCGGAGCTGGGAGGTAAGGTCGATCAATCATCATCCTTGATGGATTGGCTCAAAACAATTCGTTGTCAGGATCGCCCCGTCGCCCGCTAAGGTCCCCCTATGACCTACAGCTTACTCATTGCAGATCGCTCCTACTCCTCCTGGTCGCTGCGCGGCTGGCTTACTTTCGCAGCCTTCGGCATCCCTGTGGACGTCGTGAACACGCGGTTGTACCAGCCCGGCTTCGCCGAGGACCTGAAGTCCTTCCATCCTGCGCGGACAGTCCCTGCGGTTCGGTTACCTGAGGGAGCCGTGCTAACCGACAGCCTCGCCATCGCAGAGGAAATGGCCACCCGCCATCCCGAGGCGGGCTTGTGGCCAGAAGCCGCCACAGCGCGCGCGATCGCACGGTCTCTTGTTTCTGAGATGCACAGCGGTTTCATGGCGCTCCGCGAAGCCTGTCCGATGAACCTGCGCACGTCCTATAACGGCGTTCCGATATCAGACGCCGTGCGTGCCGATCTGGACCGGATCGAGACCCTGTGGGCATATGCGCGGGAGCACGCTGGCGACGGTCCCTGGCTTTTGGGCAAGTACAGTCTGGCTGATGTCTTCTACGCGCCGGTTGCGATGCGGATTGCGGGATATGGATTGAGTGTCGGGCCCGAAGCCTGCATGTATGTCAATCACCACTTGCGCGAACCGAATTTTTTGAAATGGCGCGCACTGGGTCTCGAAGATGAACCACAGGCGACTTACAAGCGATCCTACATCCACGTGGACTGGCCGAACGCTATCTAGGTCGCGAGCAGTCGCAGGCCCTGCGTCACATCCATACGCACCGACAGCCGCAACCCCGGCTCATCGCCCGCTTTCAAAGCTGCAATGATCAGCTTGTGATAATGAGGCGGCTCGGTCCGGCGCAGCCTGCCATAAAGCTTGCGCATGGTTGGCCCCAGTTGCAGCCAGACCGTCTCGGCCATAGCGAGGATCGCCGGAGCCTGCGCCCGCAGATAGAGAGTGCGGTGGAATTCAAGATTGGTGCGCAGATACCCGACGGCATCTTCCTGCGCGATGACCTGACCAATCGAGCTCTGGATCATCTCCAACCTCTCGATCAGCGCCATGTGCGCGCGAGGCATGGCTCGCGCTGCCAACTCTGGCTCAAGCAGCGAGCGCAGTGCAGCAAGTTCTTCGAGCCGCTCCGCGTTGAGTTCGGGTGTGGACACCCGTCCGGAACTTGACAAAGTCAGAGCACCTTCCGCCGCGAGGCGCCGGACGGCTTCGCGCGCGGGTGTCATAGACACACCATATTGCTTCCCGATGCCCCGCAGGGTGAGCGCCGCGCCTGGCTCCAACTCCCCATGCATGATCTGAGAGCGTAAGGTCCGATACACCCGATCGTGCGCCGCCTGGAGGTTTGGCTGCGGCTCAGCGATCGGTTTTTGGTTCAGAAGCATGACGACAGGGAAACCCGCAGCGTAGTCCGGGTCAATCCCGGAAGCGGTAACGATGCAATGCCGCGCCCTCACGCCGCAGCCATGCGCGCGGCGCGTCGTAGTCCGGATACAGCTCACGCACGGTCCGCCAGAATGCGGGAGAATGGTTCATTTCTGCCAAATGAGAGACTTCATGCGCGACGACGTAATCGAGCACTTCGGGCGGAGCCATAATCAGCCGCCACGAATACATCAGTCGCCCTTCCGATGAACACGAACCCCAGCGGGATCGCGTATCACGCAAAGTAATCGCGTTGTAATTGCGCCCCAAGGCTTGCGCATAGTGCGTGCTGCTGGCCTCCAATCGGTCGCGGGCAAAGGCCTTCAATAAAGCCTCTACATGCGCACCAGGGGAAGCGGCTTTTCTTGGAACCTCGATCAAATCCCCTGCGAGGTCGCCGCGCCTTGCATCTGTGGGTACGATCTTTGCGAGCCGTCCTTCGACGGGAACCCGCGCACCGAACCGGATACGTTCCGCGGGAGCGTGCCTGTCGAGATGTCGGCGGATCCAATCGGCCTGCGATTTGACAAAGGCGATAGCCTCCGAGTGTGGCGCACGCGGGGGAACCGTCAGCGTGATACGACCGTCGAGTCTCGAAACGCGCAACGTGAATCGCTTGGCGCGTGCAGACTGGCGCACTTGCACACTCGCCGGTGGCGAACCTGGCAGTTCGATTTCGGTCATTTGCCCGCTTCTCCGGAGTTGCCTCTGAAAAGGCTTTGACATGCTCTTGGCATTGTGGCAACCGACGCCGATCTTGAGCGCCACGCCCAAGCGAGAGGATTTCTGAATGCCCAAGGAAGAATGGGGCGTCAAACGCCTGTGCCCCACAACCGGCAAACGGTTTTATGATATGAATCGGTCGCCGATCGTCAGCCCGTACACGGGCGAGGTTGTCGAAATCGATACCGGCCGCAAATCGACGACCGCGCTGACCCAAGCTGCAAAGACGGCCAAGTCAGCACCAAAAGAAGACCAGACAGACGATGATGCTGTGATCCTGGACGAGGATGAAGACACTGCAGACGTTGATCTGGGCGATGACGTACTCGACGACGAGGACGACAATGACAATGTTTCTCTCGACGATCTGGCCGACGTGGCCAGCAACGACGAGGACGACTAAGAGCCAAGCGGCACCAGGGCGGCAGAATAGTCTTGCATCCCGAGTGCCGCTTGCCTAAACACCGCTGCACAGAACGGGGCCATAGCTCAGTTGGGAGAGCGCTTGCATGGCATGCAAGAGGTCAGGGGTTCGACTCCCCTTGGCTCCACCAAACGTCCGCTTCTCGAAAATCCAAACTTACGCCGAACGATGATCGTCCTCTATTGCGTCGGTCGCGATAATGCGGTTGCACTGTGCTGACACAGAGGTTTGGGTAAAAAAGAATCTTGAGGCGAGGAGTGTGATGCGCGGTCAGATTCGGCTGAACTGGACAAGAGTTTGGATCATCGCGGCGCTACTCGTGATCATCCAGGGTTCTTCTGCTCCAGTGGTTGCGCAATCGACTTTTCCGATCCCGGGTCTGTCAGGGCAGCAGTCCACAGAGCCGAGCACCGACGCGCCAGAAGACCCTGCAACGCAAGCGCCTTCGCAAGCCGCGCAAGATCTGATCAATATCCTGCGCGACCCTGCTGCGCGTGAAGCCCTCATTCAGGAATTGGAAACAGGCACGACCGAAGTCGCGCCTGAAACCCAGACTGCTCCCGCACCGCCTGCCGTCGCAGACCCGGCTGACGCAAATATTGGCGAGCGATTGCTGCGATGGCTGCGCGATGCCATCGTAAACGATTTACGAAGCTTCGTGGTGCGGGTGCAGCAGATTCCCTACAACACCCAGCTCGCACTTCGTGCTTTTGACCAAGATCTTATCAGCCGAGTCATTTCGGATATTGGCGGTCTGGTACTGGTGTCCTACGGATCTCTTACCGCCCTGAGAATTGTAAGTTTTCCGCTGTTAATAAGGGTAGCGCGGACGGGGAACGACAAACCGTGGCTGGCCAAGCTTGTACGTCGCGGGCTTCTCAGTTTCCTACAAATTGCGCCCATTTTCCTTGCCAGTTTCGCGACTGCGTACTGGTTCGCGGCGACCAATCCCGAGGGAGAGGCGACCCAGATCCAGATCAACTACCTTGGCGCGTTCATCGTGGTTGAACTGGTACGTGCGGGTTTTCGTTTCTTTCTATCGCCCAGATCGCCCGAACTGCGTTTTCTCCCGATCCCTGATGCAGGGGCAAAAAGTCTGCAGACCTTCGCCACAATATCCATTGTGTTTCTTGGCTATGGGCAGCTTGTTCTGGCAGCGGCGGTAGCGGATGCCACATCGGTTTTTGTCGGACGCGCCTTTTCCTCTTTCTTGGGAATATTCAGTGTCCTCTACGTGATCGTCGTTGTGCTAGTGAAACGTCATGACGTTGCGCGTTGGCTGAGGCGGAACGAAAGCGAAGGCACGCTCGACCAAACGATGGGGGCACTGGCAGAACGCTGGCATATGCCAGTGCTGCTCTACCTGTTTGTTCTGCTGCTCATCGTCAGCACAAACACAGGCAATGTCCTTTTGCCGCTGATGACCTCGACACTGGAGTTTCTGGTCATTCTCTTTGTGGGTTACACAGCAGCATCGATGGCTCAAACCGCCAGCATGCGTCGGCTGCGCCTTCCTGCGATTGTCACGTCAAATCTTCCAATGCTCGAGACGCGCCTCAACCAATTGGTCCCGGCTTTCTTCACGATCGTCCGTATCGTGATCTTAATTGCGGTTCTGGTCTTTCTGGTCGGCAGCTTCGCGTTTTTTGAACCGGTGCGCATCTTCAGCACGACCGCAGGTTCGGCGTTCCTGTCCGGCCTCGTCGGGGTGGTGGTGGTCGGCCTCATCGCGGTTCTGATCTATCTGTCGCTCGCCTCCTGGGTGGACTACAAGCTCAATCCGTTCGTCGGAGAAGCCCCCACCCCGCGCATGATCACGCTTCTCACGCTGATGCGGAATGCTCTGACTATCTTACTGGTCGTGGTCGCGATCATGCTGTCACTTAGCCAGCTTGGAGTAGATATTGGCCCACTGCTCGCGGGCGCCGGCGTCTTGGGCTTGGCAATCTCGTTCGGCGCTCAGCGCATGGTCGAGGACATCATTACAGGCCTCTTTATCCAGCTTGAGAACGCGATGAATGTTGGTGATGTCGTAGATGTCGGTGGCGTTGTTGGCACGGTCGAAAAGCTGACGGTCCGCTCGGTAACCTTGCGCGACGTTAAAGGCGTTGTGCATATGATCCCGTTCTCATCCGCAAACATGATCTCCAACTACATGCGGGATTTCTCATACTATGTTTGCGACATGGGCGTCGCCTATCGCGAGAACATCGACGACGTCAAAATCGCCATGTACGATGCCTTCGAAGAACTCCAGAAGGACCAAGAGCAGGCGCGCTTTATTCTGGCGGATCTTGAGTGGTTCGGCCTCAATATGTTTGACGCGAGTGCGATCGTTTTGCGCGCGCGGATCAAGACCGCACCGGGTAAGCAATGGGGTGTCGGACGGGCGTATAATGGTATTCTAAAACGCGTGTTCGACGAACGAGGGATCGAAATCCCATTCCCGCATCAAACCCTGTACTTTGGCGAAGACCGAAAAGGAAACGCCCCTCCTGTGCAGGTCGTTTTGCACACTTCGGAGCCCGAGGCGTCGAAGGCTTCGCCAGTTTCCAAAGATCCGCCCGAGAATCCCGACGAGCCACCAAAACCGACCACACTGGACACGCCCGACGGTCCGGAGCAGGCGTAAGAGCGATCAGGACTCAACCGGTTCCGAGAACACGGTCGCATAGGTGTCGCGCAGCACGTTCTTCTGCACCTTGCCCATTGTGTTGCGGGGCAGTGAGTCCACCACGACCAGTTTCTTGGGTTGCTTAAACCGCGCCAGTTTTTCACCGAGGTCTCGTCCAATCGACTCGGTATTGATCTCAGCGTGGGGTTCGGGAACCAGCACCCCCACAACGCTTTCACCGAAATCCGGGTGAGGCACGCCAATAACAGCTGATTCCAACACGCCCGGTTGTTCGTCGAGTGCGAGTTCTACTTCTTTAGGGTAAATATTGTACCCGCCGGAAATGATCAGGTCCTTCCCGCGTCCCACAATTTGGACATAGCCCTGAGCGTCGATCAGACCCAGATCACCAGTGATGAAAAATCCATCTTCGCGCAACTCGGCGGCTGTCTTTTCTGGCATCTGCCAATACCCCTGAAAGACGTTGGGGCCGCGCACTTCCAATGATCCGACCTCGCCCTGCGCCACCTCAGTTCCGGTCTCGGGGTCGGTGACCTTTACTTCAACGCCGGGCAAGGGGAAGCCGACCGTTCCGGCGCGCCGATCCCCGTCGTAAGGATTGGAGGTATTCATATTGGTTTCGGTCATCCCGTAGCGCTCAAGGATACGGTGCCCGGTACGCGCTTCAAACTGTCGATGCGTGTCCGCCAGCAAGGGTGCAGACCCAGACACAAAGAGACGCATATGGGCGGTCAGGTCCCGGTCGAACCGGTCATCATCCAAGAGGCGCGTATAGAAGGTCGGGACCCCCATCATTGTCGTGGCGTATGGCAAACGCGCGATCACTGTGTCCGTGTCGAACTTTGGCAGGAAGATCATCGACCCGCCCGCAAGGAGCATGACGTTGGTGGCGACAAACAACCCATGAGTGTGAAATATTGGAAGCGCATGCAGCAGAACGTCATCGCTGGAGAACCGCCAATAGTCCAGCAGTACCTCCGCATTCGAGAGCAGGTTGCCCTGACTGAGCATGGCGCCCTTTGACCTGCCTGTGGTCCCGGATGTGTACAGAAAAGCGGCGAGATCGTCGGCCGCCCTGTCTACGGTCTCGAACGTTTCGGGCTGATGTTCTGCCGCCTCGGCGAAGCTTCCCGTCCCGGCCCTGTCCAGCGTCATCAGAGCCGCACCGTGACCCTCGGCGATGGGCTTCAGTGCTTCGTATTTTCGGGGATCACACAGAACAAGCGTGGCCCCTGCATTTTCGATAAAGTAGTCCAGTTCCGCTGGTGTGTATGCGGTATTCAGAGGCAAAAAGACCACGCCCGCCTGAACACATGCCGCATAGACCGCCAGCGCCTCGGGGGACTTTTCGATTTGCACTGCCAAGCGATCCCCCGGCGCGCACCCCGCAGTGACGATTGCATGGGCATATCGCGCCGTCGTTCGCAGGAAGTCGGCATGGGTGAGCTTGGATCCGTCGGGAAGCTCCAAGAACGTAGTTTGCGCTTGGGCGTGGCGTCCAAACAGGGAGTCATAGAGTGGATTTGCCATAATGCGCTCCTTTACGGTCGTTGAGGCTCAGGAGCCCCCTTGCGCGCAAGTGCGCTGACCTCTTTGGAGGAGGCGACCGCACCGCTGCTGACAAACGCTTCGTGATTGTCCGAAACGCGATCAAGATCATAGAGGTAGTTGACCATCACACCGCCGGACTGCCGCAACCCGTTCTCGGACAGGTCTGCAGCAGCGTGGACCTGATGTATCAGCGCGCCATTGCCCAGATGAAACCGCGCAACTGGATCACGCGGCCTGCCCGCGCGCGCTTTTTCGGCGGCCAGATAGTGGGCAGCCAACGCGCGCTGGTTCTCTGCGTCTTCAGGCCAATTCAGCTTGGCCTCCGACACCCATTTCATCAAACCGGGGATCGGCGACAGTGTAACGAAGCGCGAAAGTTGCGGCAGGTCGCGCGCCAGATCGCGGACGACCTGTTTGATAAGCGAGTTGCCAAAGCTGATACCCGCAAGTCCCGCCTGACAGTTCGAAATCGAGTAAAAAACCGCTGTATCGGCGTCTGCCGCAGCAAGTTGCTCCCGATCTTCTGCAAGTAGAGATTGAATCGAGCCGGGCACGCCTTTGGTCAGCGCCACCTCGACGAAAATCAAGGGCTCATCGGGCATGGCCGGGTGAAAGAACGCGAAGCACCGGCGGTCGCTCGGCTCTAGCCGTGCGCGCAGGTCGCTCCAACGATCGATGGCGTGGACCGCCTCGTAGGCGATTATCTTTTCAAGAATATGTGCGGGGCTTTCCCAGGTGATGGGGCGCAGCACCAAAAAGCCCCGGTTGAACCAGCTCTTAAACAGGTGACGGATGTCTGCATCCACGCGTCCAAGGGCAGGCCAATCCGGCAATTGCGAAAGAAGATCTGCGCGCAAACCGACAAGACGCGCTGTAGCGCCCGGCACTTGGTTTAGACGTCGAATGAGTTCCTGCCGGGGCGGCTCTGCGACACTCATAAAAGAGCGATAGACGGTTGGGTCGCGGCTCTCTCCGTATTCAACAAGTCGCGCCGTCAACTCTACGATATCAAGGTCCAACTGGTCTGTCAGAAACGAGAACCAAACTGCTCGTTCGGCCGTGTCTGCGCGCTCATAGCGATCCAGCAGCGCACGAGCCAGGGCGCCTCCGGACCCTTCTCCGGAACTGCTCAGAAGCGCTTCTGACAATTCGGAAAGAGAGCGCGGATCGGGCACCCCTGCCCGATAGCGTCTCTCGAAAATGGTCCCGAGAAGGTCGGCCATCAAGCTCATTGCAGCGCTCCCATCACCGCATTTGGCAGCCAGGTCGCGATGCCCGGGAAGAAGCACAGCAGCAGGATGGCAATCACCATGCAGGCCACGAAGGGTAGCGATCCAGCAAGAATCGTCTTGAGCTTAATATCTGGCGCAATCCCGTTGATGACATACAGGTTCAACCCCACCGGTGGAGAAATCAGACCAATCTCCATGTTGATGGTCAGAACAACTGCGAACCAGATCGGATCAAAACCCGCGGTTGTGATAATCGGTAACAGAATGGGCGCTGCCATCAGGATGACGGCAACAGGCGGCAGGAAGAAGCCCGCGACCAACAGGAAGATGTTGACCGCAAACATCAGAACCCAGCGGTTCACATCCAGCGTGCCAATCCATTCCGCTATCGCCTGCGTGATGAAGAGCGAGCTGAGCATGTAGCTGAAGACACCCGCCGCCCCGATGATGAACAGGATCATCACCGATTCCTTGGTGCTGTCGCGAAGCACCTCCCACAATTTAATCGGCGACCACAGTTTGTAGATGACAATTGCAATCAACAGACAGAGCAGCGCGCCAACCGCAGCGGTCTCGGACGGGGTCGCGATACCGCCATACATGGCATACAGAACGCCAATGATGATCGCGATAAAGGGCAGAACGCGCGGCAGGATCTCCAGTTTCTGCTTCCAAGTGTAGACGGTTTTCGAGAGCACTGCCGAGTTGCCCGACCGCCACGTGGAATAAAGAGACCACGCCATAAACAGCCCGACCAGCATCAGGCCTGGAAACACCCCCGCGAGGAACAGGCGCCCAATCGAAGTCTCTGTCGCGATGCCGTAAACGATCATCGTCACGGAAGGTGGGATCAGAATGCCAAGCGTACCACCTGCCGCGATGGAGCCAGCCGCGACCTCGTCCGAATAACCGCGCTTGCGCATCTCGGGGATACCCATTTTGCCAATGGCAGCACAGGTCGCAGGGCTGGACCCCGACATGGCCGAGAACAACGCGCAGGCACCGAGATTAGAGATCACCAGCCCCCCGGGCACCCGGGTCAACCACCGCTCCAGAGCCTCGTATAGGTCCGCACCAGCTCGGGTGGAGGCGATCGACGCGCCCATGATGATGAACATCGGGATCGAGAGCAGCGCGAAATTGTCAAGCTTGCCGAAGAAGATCTCGGGCATCAGTTCCAGCGACCGCATCCCATCGAAAATCATCAGGAACAGGGCGGAAACGATCAGCAGGCCAATCGCTACTGACACACCAGAGAACAGGACGAGAATGGTACCGAGGGCTACAAGCCCACCAAGCGTCAGCGGATCCATCAGCGTGCTCCCCCTTCTTCAAGCCCGAAGGGCGCATCGATGCGAAGGATAACGGCAACGAGGTCGGCGATGAGTTGTAGCATCAGCAGCCCGAAGCCGACAGGCAGCGCAAGGTAAGGCACCCAGAGCTTGGGCCCCCAGACCGTGTCAGATCGCCAGCCGCGTTCCCACGCAAAATGCCAGTATTCATAACCGTAAAACAGCATGACCCCGATAATGGCGATAGAGATCGACAGCGTGAAAATCGCCGCCCAGCGCCGTATAGGACGCGGCATCATCAATGGGATAAGGTCAACATTGACGTGTCCGCGCAGGCGTTGAACATAGGGGAGCCCGATCAGGGTCGCTCCCACGGCGAGATAGATCACAGCTTCTGTTTGCCAGACCGTTGAGCCGTTCAATACGAAGCGCACGAAGATCATCTGACAGGTCAAGGCGACAGCGGCCACGATCATCGTAGCGGATATCCAACCCGCAAGTGTAGAGAGCGCTGCCACGGCCTTCAGAAACAGGTTATCGCCTGTCCGGGCCACGGCGGCAGAGCTTTGCCCAGCCATGGGAACCTCGCGTAGTTTGGTGTCTTCCGGGGTCATCTGGCCCGGCGCATGTCACGCCGAGCTAGGTTTTCTGGAGCGTGCGGGTTATTCGACCGCGAGTGCTTTTTCCAACAGTTCCGCGCCGCCCGGCGTGTCAGCAATGAACTGTTTGTAGGAGGTTTCCTGCGCCAGTGCCCGCCACGCGTTGAACTCTTCCTGCGTCATGGAAGCGATCTCGACACCGGCTTTTTCGAAGACCTCTGCAGAGGCAGCATCCTGCTTTTTGGCCTCAGCAAGATAGTGCGCTTCAGCCTTCGCAGCACCGGCCATCAGAGCGGCCTGCTGCTCTTCAGTCAGTCCTTCGAAGGTCGATTTGTTCATCAGCAGCGGCTGATACATGAACCACAGCGCAAAATCAGATGCTGGGGTGTAGCAAGCGACTTGCTCATAAATCCGATAGGACACGAAAGACGAAGACGACGTGTTCGCAGCATTCAGAACGCCGGTCTGCATGGCGTTATAGATCTCAGACGATGCCATGGACGCGATCGACGCGCCTGCGCCTGCCAGCATCTGCTCAAACGCCTTGCCAGCAGCCCGGGTCTGTAGCCCCTGCACATCTTCGGGTGCCGTAATGCATTTGTCTTTGCCGACAAACCCACCTGCGAGATAGCCATGCACCAGCACCATCACGTCATCTTCAGCCATCTTGGCCTCGATCTCTTCCATGAAGGGGCTCTCGTTCAAACGAGCCGCGTGATCGTGGTTTTTGACCAGACCCGGCATTAGCGTCAGGTTAAAGGCCGGTTGCTGACCACCTGCGTAGCTCAGTGGGAACACAGTCATGTCAAGCTGGCCACGTGACAGCGGCTTGTACTGTTCGCGCGCCTTAAAAAGCGAACCCGACGGATAGATCGTGATGTCCAGATCTACACCGGCAGCGGCAACTTCATCGGCAACAATTTGTGCCACCTGGTGACGCACGTCCGATGTGGACCACTGGTGCGACAGCCGCAACTCGGCTGCCGTGGCTGCACCGGCCAGACCAACGGAGAACGCCGCAGCAACGGCAAGCAAAGATGTTTTCATTGGTTTCCTCCCATTTCATCCGCGGACTTTGCCCGCGGCGATATGGATAAGGTTAGGTAAATTGCATTCCGTGTCAACAAAATTGTATACAATCTCTAAACTATTGCATTTTCCCTAACGTGTGCAGATATTAAGAGCATGGACAACCGACGCGCCGATACGATTGCTGCCGAGCTAGAGCAAATGATTCTTACCGGACAGTTCAGCGATGGCGATCGACTCAACGAGATAAAACTGGCCGCGCATTTTGGTGTTTCGAGAACACCGGTGCGCGAAGCATTTCACAAGCTGTCAACAGCCGGCATGGTCGAACAGATCCCACGGAGGGGCGTATTCGTACGGCACCCCGGCGCCGTCGAATTGCTATCGATGTTCGAATATATGGCGGAAATGGAAGCTGCGTGTGGTCGGCTGGCAGCGGCGCGAATCTCCGACACTGCACTGCAGGAACTGGATGCGACGAACAAAATTTGCGAGCGCGCAGTCGCAAAGGGTGATTACGAGCGGTATTACCTCGAGAACGAGAGGTTTCACCGCATTATCTACAGTCAGGCTGGGAACCCGTTTCTCGAAGCCGACGTTCTGCGGCTACAAAAGCGACTTCGGCCATTTCGCAAGATGCAACTTCAGCTCCGGGGCCGCCTTGCGCAGTCCATGGCCGAGCACGTTAAGATTGTCGCGGCTCTGACCAAAGGGGATGCAGACACTGTCGCTGCACTCTTGCGGGACCATGTGGCAGTGCAGGGTGAGAAGTTTCATCACTTGCTTGCAGGCCTAAAAACAGTCGCCGAGTAGACTCTCAAAAAGCGTGTCCTGGAGACACGAAGATCAAATCACAGCCTCTGCCGCGGCACGGATCGCCGCTATGTTTGCTCCGTAGGGCGTGGGATCGCTCAACGATCCGCCTTTGAAGACCGCGGATCCTGCGACCAAAACATCGGCCCCCGCGGCAGCTACCAAAGGCGCCGTCACTGGCGTGACACCGCCATCGATTTCAATATGGATCGGACGGTCGCCAATCATTTCTCGCAAGGCGGAAACCTTCTCGATCTGACTGTGGATAAACTTTTGCCCACCAAAGCCCGGGTTCACGGTCATCACACAGACAAGGTCCACCATGTCCAGCAAATGCGGAACAGAATCGAGCCCTGTTCCGGGGTTCAGAGCCAAACCAGCCTTGACCCCTGCGCCCCGGATAGCCTGCAGCGTCCGGTGAATATGCGGTCCGGCCTCCAGATGCGCGGTGATGATATCGGCTCCAGAGGATGCAAACGCGTCGATGTAGGGATCGACGGGAGCAATCATCAGATGAACATCCATCACGCCTTTGATATGAGGGCGGATGGCTTTGCAGGTGTCAGGACCAAAAGTGATGTTGGGCACAAAATGCCCGTCCATAACGTCCACATGAATCCAGTCGGCGCCTTGGGCTTCAACTGCTGCGCATTCTGCTCCGAAATTCGCGAAATCAGAAGCTAGAATTGAAGGGGCGATCTTGATTGCGCGGTCAAAGGACATGGGTTGAACTCCGGCTATAGGTGCCGCTCCTTTAGCTTGCGCAGCGGGGCGGTGCAAATCCTCTGGTCCTTGCATCATCGGCGTGGTCTAGGGGAGCAAACGGACAGGAGTGTGTGATGAGCATGACCTATTGGCTGGGCCTGGGCGCAGTCGCCCTTGGAGGCGCGGGCATCGCCACCCAAGCCCCGATCAATGCGACCCTTGCCCGGCAGGCCGGTGATCCGGTGGCCGCCGCAGCAATCTCTTTCGGCGTTGGCTTTATGGTTCTGAGCGCCATCGTGCTGCTTCGAGGCACTGTCCCCAGTCCCGCAGCGCTTGCGCCTTTGCCTTGGTGGGCGTGGACTGGAGGCGCACTAGGGGCAATCTATGTCTGGGCGGCCGCCTGGAGCGTTTCGACCATTGGTGTGGTAAGCCTTGTCGCCGCCTTGGTACTGGGCCAGTTGCTCGCCGCTCTGGTCTTGGATGCAGTCGGGGCATTTGGCATGGCCGCTCGAGAGATCAGCTTAAAAAGGATTGCTGCGGTCATCCTGGTGGCAGCCGGCCTTTTCCTGTCGCGCACATAGCGTTCTAGGGCGGTGGCGCGCTTGCGTGCGATGCCCCCGCATGTCAGCTTTGGATGGCCAGAAGTCGCAAGGGAGAGCCCGCGTGAGCGCAGCGAAGGTTTCGGACAAAAAAAGAACGGCCAAAACGAAGCCAATACCAGCAAGTATGGGCCTGCCACAGACGACTGAGGCCCGAAACCCGGGCATTGCGTTCGACCGGGCTTGGGTTGATCTCGTTCAGGCCAACACCTCCGCAATCGAGCGACGCACCGCGACCCTGCCCGGTCGGCGCAGTTTGAAGAAAGAGCACCAGGCAGCCTGGCTTCTCAAGGCGATCACCATGATTGACCTGACCACGCTATCGGGCGATGACACCGAAGACAGGGTTAAACGACTTTGCGCGAAGGCGCGCCGGCCAGTAAACCCGGCCCTGCTCAAAACTCTCCAGATGCCTGAGATTACCACCGGGGCAGTCTGTGTTTATCACGAGATGGTACCGACAGCCGTCGAGGCCCTTGCGGGGACTGAGATACCAGTCGCGGCGGTGTCCACCGGATTTCCAGCCGGGTTGAGCCCTCACAAGCTGCGCGTCAAGGAGATCCACGAAAGCGTAAGAGCGGGCGCAAAAGAGATTGATATTGTCATCTCCCGCCGCCACGTGCTGCAGGGCAACTGGCGAGCGCTCTACAACGAGATCAAGGAATTTCGCGATGCCTGCGGGGATGCGCATCTCAAGGCGATTCTGGCCACCGGTGAATTGGGAACGCTGCGCAATGTCGCAAAAGCCTCGATGGTAGCGATGATGGCCGGGTCGGACTTCATCAAGACCTCAACGGGCAAGGAAAGCGTTAACGCCACACTGCCGGTGAGTCTCGTGATGATACGCGCCATTCGCGACTACTTTGAAGAAACCGGCTACCGGGTGGGTTACAAACCCGCCGGAGGTATTTCCAAGGCCAAGGATGCGCTGGTTTACCTAATGTTGCTAAACGAAGAGCTTGGTCAGCGTTGGTTAGAACCGGACCTGTTCCGCTTCGGGGCGTCATCCCTTCTGGGCGATATCGAGCGACAGTTGGAGCACCATGTCACCGGCGCGTACTCCGCAGCCTATCGTCACGCGATGGGATAGCAGACAATACACAAGTATGCTGAGACAGACGAAAGGCATAGCGAAATGGGTGTGAAAGAGATCTTCGATGATCTAAGTTACGGCCCCGCGCCGGAAGACGCGACCGCTGCCCGCGCCTGGCTGTCCGGTCAGAACGCAACTTTTGGACATTTCATAAACGGAGCTTTTACCGAAGCTCGCGACGATTTCGAAACCAAGAACCCTGCAACCGGACAGCCGCTCGCGCGATTGACCCAAGGTACAGACAAAGACGTGGATGCCGCCGTTTCCGCCGCGCGCCGTGCACAACCACGCTGGGCGAAACTGCCGGGACATGCGCGCGCTAAGTACCTTTATGCGCTGGCGCGCCTTGTGCAAAAACACGCCCGCTTCTTTGCAACATTGGAAACACTCGACAATGGCAAGCCCATCCGGGAAAGCCGTGACATCGACATTCCTCTTGTGCAGAGGCATTTCTACTACCATGCCGGCCTGGCACAATTGATGGATACCGAATTGCCAAACCGCGCCCCGCATGGCGTTTGCGGGCAGGTCATCCCGTGGAATTTTCCGTTGCTCATGCTGGCGTGGAAGGTTGCTCCGGCTCTCGCGGCTGGCAATACGGTAGTTCTAAAGCCTGCCGAGTGGACGTCGCTGACGGCTCTGCTGTTTGCAGAAATCAGTCGGGAAGCCGGCCTGCCAAAAGGTGTTCTGAACATTGTAACCGGGGACGGAGCGACCGGATCGGCGCTGGTTGCACATGGGGGTGTCGACAAGATTGCGTTCACAGGCTCCACCGAAGTCGGGCGCATTATTCGAAGCGCCACGGCTGGCTCTGGCAAAGCGCTGACGCTGGAGCTGGGCGGCAAGTCGCCTTACGTCGTGTTTGAAGACGCAGATTTGGACTCCGCTGTCGAGGGGCTGGTAGACGCGATCTGGTTTAATCAGGGACAGGTCTGCTGCGCCGGGTCGCGCCTGCTTGTACAGGAAAGCGTCGCCAAGAAATTCGAGAAGAAACTGATTGCCCGCATGGCGAAACTGCGCATCGGCGACCCGCTCGACAAATGCGTGGATGTGGGCGCCGTTATTGACCCCAAGCAACGCAAACAAATCGCGGACATGGTCGCAGCGAGCACAGGCACCGTCCACACTGCTCCAGCGGCATTGCCGAAGAAGGGCTGTTACTATCCCCCAACGCTGATCTCCGGCCTCGCGCCGGCCGATCCATTGATGCAGGAGGAGATTTTCGGGCCGGTCTTGGTATCCACTACGTTTCGGACGCCGGCAGAGGCCGTCGCGCTGGCCAACAACACCCGCTACGGACTCGCCACCTCCGTTTGGACCGAGAATGTAAACGTCGCACTCGATATCGCGCCGAAGCTGACGGCGGGAGTTGTGTGGGTCAACGGCACCAATATGTTCGATGCTGCGGCTGGTTTCGGTGGCGTACGTGAAAGTGGCTTTGGGCGCGAAGGCGGTTGGGAAGGCTTGCAGGCCTATACCAAGCCCGCTGGCACCCCTCCGCCGCCCCTCAAGCGACTTGCTCCGGAACCTGCGCCAGCAGAAGCAGAGCTGCCCGATGGGATCGATCGCACTGCGAAGATTTACATTGGCGGCAAACAGGCACGACCAGACGGCGGGTATTCCCGCGCCGTTTGGTCCCCGCGTGGACGTCTGCTGGGACACGCGCCGGTTGGCAATCGCAAGGATGTCCGTAACGCTGTCGAAGCGGCCGCCAATGCCGGATCATGGTCGCGCAGCACCGCCCATCTGCGCGCGCAAATCCTCTATTACATCGCCGAAAACCTGAGCGCGCGACGCGACGAATTCACCGAACGCGTGCGTGGGCTGACGGGCGTACAAGCACGGACGGCCCAAGCCGAGGTGGACGCCTCCGTAGACAGGCTGTTTACCTGGGCGGCGTGGGCCGACAAATTTGACAGCGCGGCCAAGCCGGTCCCCATGCGCGGTGTGGTGCTGGCCATGCGGGAACCGGTTGGGGTTATCGGCGCGCTTTGCCCGGACGAAGCACCGCTTTTGGGATTGGTGACAGTGATGGGGGCTGCTTTGTCGATGGGCAATCGGGTGGTTCTTGTTCCGTCTGAACCAGCCCCCTTAGCTGCAACGGACCTTTACCAGGTCCTCGATACTTCGGACGTCCCTGGCGGCGTGGTCAATATCGTACCGGGATCGCACGCTGAGCTGGCTCCGCACCTTGCGGCGCATATGGGCGTGGATGCAGTGTGGTCGTTCTCGTCCACCGACCTGTCCGCTGAGATCGAAAGAGCCGCTGCCAACAACTTGAAACGCACATGGGTTAACTATGGTCGCGCGCGCGATTGGACAGCGACCGAACAAGAGGCACAAGCTTGGCTGGAGGCAGCGACAGAGGTCAAAACCATCTGGGTGCCCTACGGAGCCTGAGCCGGCAGATGCATGTCAAGAAAGTCGGCACGTCGACGCTCAGTCTTCTGAATTCCGGTCGCGTTCGGCTTTTCGAGCCATTAGTTCAACCAGATCTTTCGCAAGCTCCTCGTCAAGACCATCGTCTTTTTCTGACACCTGATCCTGTTCTGCGGAGGGAGCCTTGGGCGCGCGGATACGGTGCGTTGCCAGAGTATCCCAGAGCGTCACGAAGAGCCCGGCCAGAACGGGTCCAAGAACCAGTCCGGCTGCTCCAAAAGCGGCGAGCCCACCCAGTGTAGATATAAGGATAACTATATCGTTCATGGCCGCATCGCGCCCCACGAGGATCGGACGCAAAAGGTTATCGATGGTTCCGACCACTGCCATTCCCCAGACTGCAAGTCCTATTGCCGGGGTCATCATACCCTGCGAAAAAAGCCAGACGACTCCGCAGAAAACGATGAACCCCGGGCCGATGCCGGGGATCACTGAAAAGACCGCCATAACCACGCCCCAGAAGGCCGCGCCTTCTATTCCGGCCGCCCAAAAGCCCAGACCGCCCAGCGCGCCCTGCACAATGCCAATCAGAAAGGTTCCTTTAAGGGTCGCCCGGCTCACGGAAATCATGCGGTCGCGCAGCGCTGCCTGCGTTTCAGGCGCGAGTCCCGAATACGACAGCAGCAGATCAATAATTGGCCGGTCCATTTGCAAAAAGACGAACAAAGCATAGACAAAGACAAACAGGCTGAGGAAGAAGCTGGCGGTGCCGCGAGTGATGCTGCCGAGCGCCGAGATGAGAAAGCTTCCGATTGCCGAGGCTAGTTCACTGACTTTCGCAGCGATCTGGCCGCTATACTGTCCGAGTACATCCGCGAACGGCACCCAATCCGGCAACGGCTCGTCTGGCGACAATTGCGAAAGCTCGGCGACCAATGCCGTTGCAGCCTCGTTAATTGCCTGCGCCTGATCAACCGCGAGCCAACTGATTAAAACCAACGGTGCAACGACCGCAATCATCAGGACCAGAAGCGTTAAACTAGCCGCAAACCCCTTGCGGTTTTTTGTGATGCCCATCGCCTTGGCAAAAAGCTTTACCGACATGGCGGAAGCGATGGCAGCCAGAGCAAGCGCCACGAGAAACGATTGCACCATGTCCAGAAATAACACGGACACAAGAAGCGTGATCAGAAAGAGCGATAGCCATCGCAAAAAATCATCGGAGGGAGTGTTGAGATTTGTCACAGTCGGCCTCCATGTCGTTTCAGGAGGACTTTGAGCCTCAACCGCGGGTTTTCGCAAGATACGAGCTGGCCCGCCTGACAAAACGCTTCAGCCGCCGGTGTGCCACGTGAGACTGCAACCGCCTTTGACGGGTCTGTGTCAAGGTCCGCCCACCAAGGTGTCAACCTGTGCAGAGCAAGAGGAAATGAGGCAACGCGCTCTTAAGCGCTCTTCTTGCCCCGGATCCAGTCAAAGCCTTTGCCGATCCGGCCAAGAAACGTGTTTGGGCGGACGTTTTCACGCCCCCAAGAGATTGCAATCTCGTCTACGACAGGTTCGATTTTCTCTTCTTCGAAGCGCGACCACCAGCGCCATATACGGAAGAAGATGATGCCCAAAACCACAAAGAAACCAATATTGAACCATGGGATGATGGTGGGATTAGGGGTATCCGTTGCCCTGAGGCTGGTCATGTTTGGGAAGACCGACAACCAATTGGAACGCCAGCCATAGTGGCGCACGATTACCCACTGCGGGTCATTGCTGGACGATACCAAGTCTTTGGCCTGCGCGTTCAGGTCACTAGCGTTGAACTTGAAATACGGAGGCCATCCCCAGTTCGTATCTTCGTTGCGATAGACGATTTCACGCCCGTTGGTACGCACCGCATCTATGAAACGGACATCTCTGCTGTCGGTTTCAGGAGCGCCACTATCCGGTTTCGCCCAGAAAATTCTGTTATTCGCGGTAAAATCTACACGCCGCTCATACGCGTCCACGATCCGCACCACGTCGTGGTTGGGCAATGTGTAATGCAAAAACCCGCCAACAATAAGAATGAGAAAAAGTTTGAGGCCCCAACGCAGATAGGTCATCCCGAAATTCCTTTGCCGGGCTCTGCCCGGCGCTTAGTCCCAATTGGTCAGGATCGCCAGCGCCACGGTCAAAGCCGCTGGAAACCCGTAAACGCCCCAGATCAGGCGTCGTTTTATATCCTTCTCGAGCGGCACCATACCCGCAGTAATATACTCGTCCAAAGGTCCGGGCTGGCCAGCCTCCAGCCAATCGGCTTCAAGCGCACGCGCTTTCTGTGACCGTTGTAGCATGGCCGCGATCAAATGCGCTATGGCCAGCGCTAGAAAAACAAAAAGACTGACCCGCAAAAATGGCATCACACGCTCCCTTGTTGTGATGCAGTAGAGATGGGGCACCGGTCCGTTTCTGAAAAGGGGGAGGAAAGGATTGCTGCCAAAGCCCGCCGGACCTAACGTCTTTTTATGAATGACACCCGGCTGACCAATGCTGTTCTGACACGCCGCGACGAGTTGATCGCGCTGACACAGGACCTTATTCGCATTCCGACGCTGAACCCACCTGGTCGGAACTACCATGAGATCTGCACTTATCTGGAGGCGCGTCTAACTGCAAAGGGCTTCACCTGCGACCTGATACGCGCGGAAGGCGCGCCAGCAGACAGCGAAGCGTATCCTCGGTGGAATCTGGTTGCGCGGCGGGCAGGTAAAAGCCCGGGCGAGTGTGTGCATTTTAACTCGCATCATGACGTGGTCGAAGTAGGTCATGGATGGACGAAAGATCCATTCGGGGGAGACTTGGAAAACGGGCGCGTTTACGGGCGCGGCGCTTGCGACATGAAAGGCGGCTTAGCGGCATCAATCATCGCCGCCGAAGCCTTCATCGAGACCTATCCGGATTTCAGCGGGGCCGTTGAGATTTCGGCCACGGCCGACGAGGAGTCCGGTGGGTTCGGAGGCGTTGCCTACCTCGCGGAAAACGGTTGGTTCGATCCCGCCCGCGTCCAGCACGTAATCATTCCAGAACCCTTGAACAAAGACCGGATCTGTCTTGGGCATCGGGGCGTCTGGTGGGCTGAAATCGAAACCAAAGGTCGGATCGCCCATGGCTCCATGCCATTCCTCGGTGACAGCGCGATCCGGCACATGGGCGCTGTGCTGCACGAAATCGAGACGGTTCTTTATCCGTATCTGACCACCAAGACGACGGAGATGCCTGTCGTTCCCGAAGGCGCGCGGCAATCGACCTTGAATATCAATTCAATTCATGGGGGAGAGCCGGAGCAGGACGCAGATTACACCGGTTTGCCTGCACCTTGCGTGGCAGATCGCTGTCGTATCGTCCTCGACCGCCGTTTCCTGATCGAAGAGGATATCAGTGAAGTCAAAGCCGAGATCATGCGCCTCCTGGAAAAAGTGAAGGCAGACCGCCCGAAGTTCGAATACGAAATTCGCGAGTTGTTTGAGGTCGCGCCGACCATGACCGACCGTGACGCGCCCGTCGTGCGCTCGGTTGCCACCGCCATTGAGCGCGTACTCGCACGCGAGCCAGAATTTGTGGTCAGCCCCGGGACCTATGACCAGAAGCATATCGACCGGATCGGACGGCTCAAGAACTGCATTGCCTATGGGCCTGGCATCCTCGATCTTGCGCATCAACCCGACGAGTGGGTGGGGGTGGACGATATGCTCGACAGCGCGCGTGTTATGGCACTTACGTTGCACGAACTTCTGGTGTGCCAATAGCCCATCATCGCTCAGGGCGCATGAAGGAATAGCAGATGGAAACAAGACCCATATACGATCCAGGCTTTGCGACCGACCATGTGCTTGTCGGAGGCACTTGGATGAAAACCACCGGAAGCCTCGATCTGACCGATCCTTCGGACGGTCGGTTTCTGGCCAGGATCGCGCGCGGGCGCGCGCCTGACATCGATGCCGCCGTTGCCGCTGCTCGCAACGCGCTTGAGGGCCCTTGGGGCCAGATGACGGCGACAGACAGGGGCAGATGCCTCAGCCGCCTCGGACACCTGGTAGCAGACCGGATCGACTGGCTGGCCGAAATGGAAGCGCGAGATGTGGGCAAACCTCTCAGCCAGGCCCGCGCGGACGCGGCCGCCCTTGCGCGCTACCTCGAATTCTACGGCGGAGCTGCGGATAAGGTCATGGGTGAGACCATTCCGTATCAGGCCGGCTACACCGTCTACACGTTGCGGGAACCTCATGGGGTAACTGGTCATATCGTTCCCTGGAACTACCCGATGCAGATCATCGGTCGGTCCGTCGGTGCCGCGCTGGCGATGGGAAACGCCTGTGTTCTCAAACCGGCGGAGGAGGCCTGTTTGACCGCCCTCGCATTTGCACGTCTCGCGCAGGAGGCCGGTCTCCCGGACGGCGCATTGAATGTGGTTCCGGGACTCGGTGAGGAGGCGGGCGCGGCTTTGTCGGCGCATCCGGATGTGGACCATCTCAGCTTTACCGGCTCGGTGCCAGTTGGCGCGCGTGTTCAAGGATCGGCAGCCCAAAACATCGTACCGGTCACTTTGGAGCTTGGAGGCAAATCCCCACAACTCGTGTTCGAAGACGCGGACCTTGAGCGCGCCCTGCCCTTTCTCGTCAATGCTGGCATTCAAAACGCCGGGCAGACCTGCTCGGCCGCTTCGCGCATTCTGGTCCACGCGTCGCGACTTGAACAGGTCGCCCGCGCTATGGCGTCCGCCTATGAGGACCTCAACGTTGGTCCGGCGTTGTCAGACCCAAGGGTAGGCCCGGTCATTTCGACACGCCAGAAGGACATCATCGAGAGCTTTCTCGCAAAAGCCGACCCCGACCATGTCATCGCGCGCGGTGTTCTCAGCGATACCGCACCCTCCTCCGGGCATTATGTTTTGCCGACCTTGCTTACAGGCATGCGCGCGGACCATGTGCTGGCGCGTGACGAAATCTTCGGTCCCGTTCAGGTCGTGTTGCCCTTTGAGACTGAAGAAGAGGCTATCTCTATTGCGAACGACACAGACTACGGTCTTGTCGCGGGCGTCTGGACCGAAAGCGGAGCGCGCCAGATGCGCCTGGCCAAAGCCCTGAAGGCCGGACAGGTGTTTCTCAACAACTACGGCGCGGGCGGCGGTGTCGAATTGCCCTTTGGCGGGGTCGGCAAATCCGGCCATGGCCGCGAGAAAGGCTTCGAAGCGCTCTACGGCTTCTCCCAGCTCAAAACCGTGGCCGCGCATCACGGCTGACATTCAAGTCCCGAAATATCCCCGCCGGAGGCGCCCTGAGCGCCCGACCGGGCGCGAGGCAGAACCCGCGCGGCGCACAGCGCTGCTCTGTCAGATCACACCTTCGACGGCAAATCGGGCGCGTACATCGGTCTTCGGACGCGCCCCGAAATGGCTGATCACTTCCGCGCCAGCGATCACGCCCATGCGTCCGCAGGTTTCAAGGCTCTGGCCGGTTGCCAGCCCATAGAGGAACCCCGCGGCGAACTGATCTCCCGCACCTGTGGCGTCCACCGGCACAACCTTGTTTACCGAAACTTCCACACGCTCCTCTCCCCGGATAAGGATCACCGAGTCGCCAGAGCGTGTACATACCACCAGTTCACAAACCGAAGCCGCCTGAGCCAGGGCCTTTTCAAGATCATCCGTTTCGTAGAGCGCTTCATATTCGTGCTGGTTGCCGATCACGAAATTCAGCTCATCCGCCACCAACCGCTGAAAATCAGCGCGGTGGCGGTCAACGCAAAACGGATCCGACAGCGTGATCCCGGCATGCCCGCCTGAAGCCCGCGCGTAGCGCGCTGCCGCCTCAAAAGCCGCTTTGCCCGGCACCTTGTCGAACAGATACCCCTCCAGAAACAGCAACCCGACTTCGGAAAAAACAGCTTCCGAGACGTCCTCGGGGCCTAGATCCGCGCCAGCGCCGAGGTACGTGTTCATCGACCGCTCGCCGTCTGGCGTGACAAATATCATGGACCGCGACGTGGGCGCTTCTACCGCCGGCTGCGGAGGGTTGGGAAAGGCAGTGCCCTCCGCCTCCATCCCGTCAGCATAGAAGCGGCCCAGTGCATCGTCCTTCACCCGTCCGATAAACGCGCAACGCAATCCCAGCTCGCCAAGACCTGCCAGCGTGTTCGCCACTGACCCGCCCGGCGCCTGCACCCGGTCCGACATCGCAGCATAGAGCATTTCCGCGCGCGGACGGTCAACGAGCTGCATGATCCCCTTTTCGATCCCCATATGGTCGAGAAAGCTGTCGTCGGTTTGGGCCAGCACATCGACAATCGCATTGCCGATGCCCACCACCTGAAACGGTTTGTTCACTCTTTCTTGTCCTCAAATTGGCAAAGGTCGTTGATGGGGCACACACCACAATTGGGCTTCCGTGCCTTGCAGATATAGCGCCCATGCAGAATCAGCCAGTGATGCGCATGGCGTTGGAAATCGACGGGGATGTTGTCTTCGATCGCACGCTCCACAGCGACAACGTCCTTACCCGGGCAAATGCCGGTTCGGTTACCGACGCGGAAAATGTGCGTGTCGACGGCCTGCGAAGGATGCCCCCACCACATGTTGAGTACGACGTTCGCCGTCTTCCGCCCAACACCCGGCAGGCTCTCTAAAGCCGCGCGCGAGTTCGGAACTTCGCCGCCGTACTCCTCGACCAGAATACGGCTCAGCTTGATCACGTTCTTGGCCTTGTTGCGATAGAGCCCAATGGTCTTGATGTGATCGATCACGCCCTCTTCACCCAGCGTCAGCATCTTTTCCGGCGTGTCGGCGATTTTGAACAGCTCTTTCGTTGCTTTGTTGACGCCGGCATCGGTAGCCTGCGCACTCAGCGCGACCGCAACAACCAGCGTGTAGGCGTTCACATGATCCAGCTCACCTTTCGGCTCCGCCTCTCCCGCCTCGAAACGGGAAAAGATCTCGCGAATGGTGTGATAGGGTAATTGTTTGACCATGGCCCCTAATGCCTCGCGCAGCGGGTGACAGCAAGCACCGCTTTTGCGCAATTTCCGGGTCGCGGCAACGTTGTCGACAGACTAGGTTCGGGCCAGAAGGAGACCAGCTATGTCCGAGCCATCTGAGAGTTACCACTACAACGTCATCCGCCGCGCAATCGACGCAATCGACGCTGCTGGCGGTGTGCCTATGTCGCTGGATGAGCTTGCGCGTATTACGGGTCTTAGCCCTGCACATCTGCAACGGACATTCTCTGCCCATGTTGGGGTGTCGCCCAAACGATACCAGCAATACCTGACCCTCGATCACGCCAAATCCCTGCTCGCAGAGAATTTCACAACACTCGGCACCGCTAACGAGTTGGGCCTGTCCGGAACTGGTCGTCTCCATGACCTTTTCGTCACTTGGGAGGCGATGAGCCCGGGAGATTTCGCCCGCAAAGGCGCAGGCATGACGATCCGCTGGGGTTGGTTTGAGAGCCCGTTCGGACTGGCGCTGGTTATGGGAACCGACATGGGGATCTGCGGGATCGCCTTTGCGGCAGAAACCGGCGAAGCGGCGGCCATGGAAGATATGGCCTCCCGTTGGCCGAATGCAGAGTATGTCGAAGACGCAGACACTCTACGCCCCTGGGTACACGCCGCATTCGGGGCGCAAACAAGTGATCTGTCCAAGGCACCGCTCGTTCTGATTGGCGCGCCGTTCCAGATAAAGGTGTGGGAAGCATTGCTGCGCATCCCGTCCGGCAACGTGACGACCTATTCGGAGATTGCAGAAGCCATAGGTTCGCCCAAAGCGGTGCGCGCCGTTGGGACCGCCGTTGGCCGAAACCCGATAAGCTGGCTGATCCCCTGCCACCGAGCTTTGCGGAAATCCGGTGGGCTTGGTGGGTATCACTGGGGACTGCCCGTGAAACGCGCCATGTTGGCGCACGAGGCCGCCGAGCGAGCAGCGAACCAGTCCCATCCCACGCAGGTCTCCGCGTAAACGGACCCAAAAACCTCTTTGCTATTGCATATCCAATGGCATCCGACGCTTATGGAACAAAAAAACCTATTGAGCGTAAGGAGGCCAAAGGCCCATGTCATCCCCAAAGTCTATACTTCTGCTCGCCGCAGGAGCATTCGCCCTGTCCGCGTGCACCGTACCTGCAGACCGACAGAACACGGCAACCGGAGCCGCCGCAGGCGCAGCAATCGGTGGCCTGATCGGTGCCACCAACAACACTCAGTCCGCTTTGATCGGCGCAGCACTCGGCGCCGGCGTCGGCGCGATTATTGGGGACAAGCTTGATGCGCAGGAAGCTGCACTTCGGCAAAGCCTCGGCAGCGATCAGATCCTGATCGAAAATACCGGCACTGAGCTCATCGTGACGATGCCACAGGACATCCTGTTCGACGTGGACAGCGCGGAGTTGCAACCGGCCCTGCGTAATGATCTCGGCGCGCTGGCCGGCAATCTCAATGACTATCCCGACACGCAGGTGCGCGTGATCGGCCATACGGACAACACTGGCGCCGCGTCCTATAACCTCGCGCTGTCGAAAAAGCGTGCTGCGTCCGTCGCGGGTGTTCTTAGCCAAAGCGGCGTTGATACGGGGCGCGTGTTGGCGATTGGCGCCGGGGAAGAGAGCCCGGTTGCTTCCAATCTGGACGAATTTGGACGAGCGCAAAATCGCCGCGTGGAGATAGTCATCTCTCCGACGGTTTGACCAGGCCGTCTGCCGCGCTTGCAACACGCTCGGGTTGGTCATATTATTTGACCAATCCGGGAGCCGTCACAAATGCCATTCCAGCGTATTCAGTCCGAGAAACTGTCTCACTCTGTCGTAAAGCAGATAGAGAAGCTGATCTTAAGAGGTATTTTACGGCCCGGGGAGCGACTACCTGCCGAACGGGAGTTGTCTGAAAAACTGGGTGTTTCCCGCCCTTCGCTGCGGGAGGCCCTCTCCGAGCTTCAGGACCGCGGCCTTTTAGAAACGCGCAAAGGCGCCGGCGTTTTCGTAGCCGATGTGCTGGGCGCTGGGTTTTCGGACGCGCTCGTACGGCTTTTTTCCACCCACGACGAAGCTGTCTTCGACTACCTCGCCTTTCGGCGCGATTTAGAAGCGCTTGCCGCGGACAGGGCAGCAAGGCTCGGATCGGATACGGATCTAAAAGTCGTCGATACAGTCTTCAAGAAAATGGAAGCCGCTCATTCCAAACGCAATCCCGACGAGGAAGCAAAGCTCGACGCTGAGTTCCACCTGTCAATTGTTGAAGCGAGCCACAACGTCATCATGTTGCATATGATGCGCTCGATGTTCGAGCTCCTGCGGGAGGGCGTGTTCTACAATCGGCAAATCATGTTCAAACAACGCGCCACACGTGATCAGCTTCTTGGGCAGCATCGAGCCATCAACAATGCCCTTCAGGCTCGTGATCCCGTGGCGGCCCGCACTGCAGTGATTGCGCATCTGGATTTCGTGGAAGGGTCATTGTCGGACTGGCGAGAAATGGAGCGCAACGAAGAAATTGCACGCCAGCGGTTTGAACACGCACAGTCGCTCTAAGAAAAACCCGGGCGCAAACCCGGGTTTTATAATCTTTGCCTGTCTCAGACGGATCAGTGCAAGCGGTCCTGAACTTCTTTGATGGCTGCTGAAGTCATAGCGTCGCGATCCGCGGCGGTCAGCTTATCACGGATGACATCTGCGGCTGCAGCCACTGCAACGCTTACCGCCTGATCTTTGACCTGCTTTACGGCAGCCGCTTCAGCGGATGCGATCTGATCCTCTGCTGCCGCAAGGCGCCGAGCAATAGATTTCTCAAGATCGATCTTCGCTTGCGCAGCCGCAGCTTCGGCGTCCTCCCGCGCGGTCTTGACGATCGCCTCGGCCTGTTCAGAGACCTCGGCCTGCTTGCGCTCATACGAGGCAAGGATCGTCTGAGCCTCTTCCCGCAACGCTTTTGCTTCATCAAGCTCCGATTTGATGGAGTCTGCGCGCTTGTCCAACATACCGCTCAGCAGCCCGGGCACTTTGAAATAAGCCAGGATGCCGATGAAGATGATGAACGAGATCAGGACAATGAAGTCCGTATTCGCGAGCGAAAAGAAGGGCCCCTTCGCGGCAAAAGCCGGTGTAGCCGCTAATAAGCTTGCAGAAAGGGTGAGGGGTAGCAATCGCATCATGCTCATCCTTTCAGTCGTGCGGCGACGGCCGCTTTGACATCTGCGCCCGCGGCTTGAGGTAACAAAGTACCCACCAGCGCCTCCGCGGTTTCATTGGCGACCTCGGTGACGCTCTGCATCGCGTTCTCGCGAATCTCGGCGATGGCCTTCTCCGACTCTGCAGCTTTCGCCGCGATCTCTGCGTCCGCCTTTGCGGTTGCGACGTCGAGTTCGCTTTGAATCTCTGCTTTCGCTTCGGCGACAATTTTCTGTGCTTCAGCGCGCGCGTCGGCAAGTGCTTTGTTATAAGCTTCTTCGGCCTCGACAGCTTTAAGTTTCAGCTCTTCTGCTGCAGCCAGATCATTGGTGATCGTCCCGCTACGTTCTGCCAAAACCGAAGCAATCCGCGGCAAAGCCACTTTCGACAGGATCAGATAGATCACGACGAGCGTGACAACGAGCCAGAAGATCTGGTTCGGGAACGTCGAAAAATCAAGCTGCGGCATACCCGGTGAGGACGCTGCGGCGTCTGTTGCTTCTGTTGCCATGTCTCTCTCCTTGGCCTTCGGTCACATCGGACCGGCCCAGACAGGGCCAGCCCGACCGTAAGGATCGAAAAGAGGTCTTAGACGGCGAACATCAGCAGCAGAGCAACGAGGAACGCGAATATCCCCAGCGCTTCTGCAAACGCGATGCCGATGAAGAGGGTCGCGGTCTGGCCAGCGGCAGCCGATGGGTTGCGAAGTGCGCCGGCAAGGAAGTTGCCTGCGACGTGACCCACACCAATAGCTGCGGCGCCCGAGCCGATTGCTGCGAGGCCTGCGCCAATGAACTGGCCGAGTTGTGCGATATCGCCTTCCATGTCCGTTTCTCCTTACGATGGAATGGTTGTGATTTCTGTGGGCGTACAATCGCTGCCCACGTATTGGTTAGTGATGCGGGTGCAGTGCGTCCTTAAGGTACACGCAGGTCAGGATAGTGAAGACGTAGGCCTGGATGGCAGAAACCAGCACTTCCAGGCCGTAGATTGCAACGACCCCGAGGATCGCAATCGGCGCTACGGCGCCGACTTGGGCAAAGCCTGCGAACACCTTCAGAACTGCGTGGCCCGCCATCATGTTCCCTGCCAGACGAATGGAGTGGCTGACCGGGCGCACGAAGTAGGAAATCACCTCGATGATTGCGAGGATCGGGCGCAGCGCCAGCGGCGCCGAAGACACCCAGAACAAGCTCAGAAAACCCGCCCCATTCTTTACAAAACCGATGATTGTCACAGTAAAGAACACCGCAAAGGCCATGATCGCGGTCACAGCGATATGCGATGTCGTGGTGAAGCTCATCGGAATTAGCCCGAGGAAATTCGAAAAGATGATGAAGAGGAATAGAGTGAAGATGTACGGAAAGTACTTCAGCCCGTCCTTGCCAGTCACATCCTCAACCATCTTGTAGACAAACCCATAGGCCAGTTCAGCCATGGATTGCGCGCGGGTCGGAATGATCGCGCGGCCGCGTGTGCCCACGACCAGAAGCAGAGATATTGCGCCTATCGCAAGCGCCATCCAGAACGTCACATTGGTGATCGTGTAGAAATGGATCGGGTCGCCTGCCTCGCCGAACAGCGGCTTGACGATGAACTGATCCATGGGATGGAATTCTAGCTTTCCGCCTTCTTCGCTCGCCACGTCTTAATCCTCTTCGCGTTCGGCCGCCTCGGCCGCCTTGATCCGTTCGGCCTGAAGTTCCTGCGCGGTGCGGATCATCGTTTTGACCCCGGCCGCGAACCCCAGCAATGTAAACACCACAAGGAAGACCGGCTTTGTCCCGAACACCGCGTCAAGCCCGACGCCGATGCCAAATCCGATCCCGAGACCGGCGACAAGTTCGATCACCATCCGCCACGCCTGCTGTGCGAGGCTGTAGTGCTCGTCCTTCTTCGGGGCTGGTGCCTGCGCCGCTTTCGCTGCCTCGATCCGCTCGTCCAGCGCTCTCAGCTTTTCGCGGTGCTGGTCGTCGACCAAGGCACGACCCCCTCAGATGGATTTGCGCGCACGGTAGGGGGACCGTGTGTCAGAGTCAACGTGCCGCGCGCGCAAACAAGAACCCGTTAAGTACATGTTTTAATATCGTTATTTTTGGCTGCGACAGTCTGCGCGCCGCGCCGTTAGCGCCAACTCCGCGCAAAAGCCACCAGAACCCATATTCAACCATTTAGTTGACGATTGGCGGGCAGCCCGCTAGCGCGGAGCGTGATGACCCCGTCGCTCGACACCATATTCGCCGCCCTTGCCGACCCGACACGGCGCGCGATCCTTGTCATGCTGCTTGAGGACGACATGGCCGTGACCGACGTGGCGGACCCGTTCGAGATGTCGCTGGCCGCGATCTCCAAGCACCTGACGATCCTGAGCCGCGCGGGCCTGATCAGCCAGGAAAAGCGCGGCCGCGTGAAATGGTGCAAGCTGGAACCGGACGCACTGCGCGATGCCTCGATCTGGATGCAGAGTTTCGGACAGTTCGAAGCGGTGAACCTTGATGCATTCGAGCGCTTTCTGGAAACCGAGCTCAGCGATCCGCCGCCTGCGAACGACTAGGTCCGCAGGCGAGCCGCGCGCCTGTTCAGACGACCAGTCTCTCCGGAAAAAGCAGGGCTGGACGGGCGCGGACAAAGAGTGCCAGGAACTGTCACCAGCGGCCCGATATCGTCGATCTGCTATAAGTTGAGCGGCGTTGCAACCTCCGACCAACTGTCGTTTGCGGCGTCAGTGGCTGTTGCGCGGACGGAGCGGTCGTTGCAACCTATGCAGCCAAAGTCTGCTTCTCATGAAAACCCGATGAAAGTTCCGAACGAAAAACGACTCGAATGCCTCTTGCATTGCCCCGCGACTTCACTGGTTTAAGCTAGTGATCGGCTACCTCTAGAATGTTCGTTTAGAGCGCCTAGCGGAGACTCCAGTTTACGAATTGTGTCAGCTTCCTTTCCCGATGGAGCCGATAAGATCGCGGAGAAATTCTTTTCCTGCTGCTGGGCCAAACATTGTCAGCGCACCCACCATGGATGCTGTCGGCGGAACACCGACATAAGTGAGTGCATAGATAATCACAGCTATGGCGGGTGTTCTTAGGCCAACATCGACGAAGTCTGCCTCGTTCTCTTGAAGCCACTCACCAATCAAAGTTCGCAACCTAACCAGTTTCTTTGCCTGTTCTTCAGCCAAGTCCTGTGAAACGGGAGTTGAAATTTTTGACAATTCAGCTGCGACACTTGCGGTCGTTTCTGCAACATTCTGCAGCAACTCTGTAGTCTTATCGTATGACTGGAGCCGATCCTCTGCCAAATCATTAGGGCGAATGCGGTTTCTTTCGACGGCCTCTTTCCTTGCCAAAGCCGATACTGAAACAAGAAGCCCGGCAACTTCCTGTGGGCGCTCAATAAAGATGCTTCCTGAAGAGGACTTTCGAAAGTACTCCCAACTAGCGAAGACTGGGTTCAGTTGTTCATGAGCAGATCGAACATAGCGGTCCAATGCTCTCTGCGACATATTCACTGTGGCGCCTACTACTACGTAGTAATACTCGCTGCACCAATCGACGAATAGCTTCCCAGAAGTAAGCGTCTTGTCCCCAAGCTTTCGGAAACGCTTCGGGTAAATATTGTCCCTTACGGTTTCATCGACTGCAACTGTCAATTCAGCAATCATTTTTGAGTCCAGCACTGAGACCGGTCCGCGTCCGCTCGACTTGGAGATAACGCACTCAATCTCGTAGTTATTGGAGCTTCTTCGAAAAATGCAAATTTCAACAGGTTCGTCTGAGGCTTTCTTGTAGAACTCTTGAAGCGCGTTAAGTGTCGCTGAATGTAGAGCGTCAGTATCCATTGTTTACCGTTACTACTTCTTTATCCGCCGAATAATCCTAAACCCGTGAAAACGGTAGAAACTCCCCATTCCCAACGTTTTACTAACAGCTGCCAAGTTGAAACTATCGTCGGTTTGGCGTCCCCGCGCAACAACCGACATTCGCTGCGACGCCGCACACCTACGACTTGGGCTCTTAGCAGCCCTTTGCCGGTGCAGCACACTTCACCCGGAGGTTGCGCGCCGTTTTGAACCGAGGGTTAAAACGGTCATTTTTTGTCCAGCGGGCCTTCGACAAGACAGGCCCGCCGTCAGTGCGAAGCGGTCACTCCCGACGCGTTCAAAAAGTTTCCGGACGCCGCACTCAGCGATCCGTCGCCAGTGCCCGACTGAGCTTGCGAATATAGGTATTGGCGGACCGGTAGTGGCTCGCTCCGGAGGCTTCCGCCCAGCGCCCCAGCGTCCAGTTATTCATCCATGGCATGAGGTGCGGCGTGTAGAGGCTCACATCATCCTCATCCGTAAGGAAGGCCATCAACCTGCCATGTGCGTCGGACAGTTCAGATCTCGCTTGGCCCCAACTCAGCTCTGCCTGCGCCTCCCGCAGCTGCGCATTGTACGCCTTCAACTGGTTCCATTTGTAGCCCGGAGCGGGTGTCTGAACCTCATGACCAGCCCGGCCGGCCCGGACCCAGCTCAGATAAAGATCGATCCAGTGGGCGCGGTGCGCGACGGTATCCTTGATAGATGCACCGTCCGGTCCCGGAACGAGGGCCAACTCCCCATCGATCGTGTCGAGTGTGCGTGTCAGCTTCGCGAATTCTTTCTCGCAGATGTCGAGAAGTTCGGCTTTGGTGCTCGCCGCAGGCATCGTATTAGGGCCAGTGCTTGGCCTGCTCCTTCAAAAACGTCGTAAAGCTCTGCACTTTTGCCGTTCGATGCAGGTCGACATGGGTAATGAGCCAGATCCGGGACGCCCACTCGTCGAGGGGATCACATAGCGGGACCAAGTGGTCATGTCGGGAGGCTTGCCAAGCCGGCAGAAATCCAGCCCCGACCCCCGCGATGACCGCATCACCGGCGGCCCGGATGTCAGACGCGCGATAGACGATCCTATCGCGCGGGACATTGTCCCGCATCCAGATTGAAAAAGGAGCGCGCGGGTTATCATCGGCGTATCCGACCAGACGATGCCCGTCGAAGTCGCCGGAGGGGTCAATCGGTCCATGTGTATCGAGGTAATCCTTCGACCCAAAAAAACCGATGCTTTGCGTTTTCAGTGCTTGCACCACGTTGTCCGGATCTTCTGGCTTATTTCCTGCCCGGATGGCGACATGTGCTTCACCGTACTCCAAACGGAAAACGCGCGTGTCCGTCAGGAACTTTACCATCAGGTCGTCGTTTTCTGCTTGGAAACCCGCAATCACCGGTGCCAACAAGGGAGAAAAGACTTCAAGCGAAGTGACGATCAGCTCCCCTGTCACCTTGGCCCCGTGCCCGTGCAGGCGTCCTGAAAGCTGATCGAACTGGTCCGCCGTGACCTTCGCGACCTGCAGCAGGTCCTGACCGGCATCGGTGGCGGTATAGCCCCGCGCGTGCCGCTGAAACAATTTCACCCCTAAGCGCCCCTCAAGGCTGTCGATGTGACGAATAACCGTTGCGTGGTGCACCCCAAGTACGTCGGCGGCTCCGCTGACCGTGCCTAACCGCGCCACGTGATAGGCAGTCCGTATTTCGTCCCAGTTCTCGATCGGCATTTATGTGCATCCATCCACAAATTTTGTTCGATCTTCTCGATTGTGTGAAATTTTGCAAGGACTAATTTCAGCTCCAGCAATGCACACATCACACGCTTCCCTGGAAAGGACACCGCCATGAATTCTGTTCTTCGTATCGATAGCTCGCCACGCAAAGGCACCTCCGTCTCTCGCGACCTGGCCGACAAAATCATCGCGCGTCTTGACGCGGACGAGATAATCAACCGTGACATTACCGGCGGTCTGCCTGCTGTCGGGGAAGCCTGGATTGGCGCCAATTTCACTGCTGCAGATGAAAGGAGCGAGGCGCAGCGTGCGGAACTGGCGCTTTCGGACGAACTGGTCGGCGAGTTGAAAGCGTCGGACACAATCGTGATATCCCTACCTATCTGGAACTTTGGCGTTCCGTCCACTTTGAAAGCATGGGTCGATATGGTTGCTCGTGCTGGCGTCACATTCAGCTACACTGCCAAGGGCCCAAAGGGCTTGCTCGAGGGCAAGCGCGCGATCCTCGCCATCGCATCAGGCGGCACCGAGGTCGGCAGCGAGATCGACTTTGCGACCGATTACATGAAACACGTGCTGGGCTTCATTGGCATCCACGATGTGGAAGTCGTTGCTGCCGACCGCATGATGGTGGACGCAGACGCCTCGATCGCCAAGGCCACCGCCGCGATCGACGCGCTCGCAGCCTGATCCCCCTCCCCCTCTCCTCCCGCGCTCCCGGCTCCTCCCGCCGGGGGCGCTCCCAATTCAAGTCTCCAAATATCCCCGCCTGAGGCGACCCCGCGCCCACACTTGACTCACAACCTGAAACGCGCGATACGCGCGCCACATTCCGGAGAGCCTGAGCCCTCCGGTCCTTCGCTTCAGGCAAGGATCGCCACCCGTCAGCGCGTTGCGCCCACGGGTGCTTTTCCGGTTTGGGGCTTGGGGATCCGCGCAACAAGGGCCATTTGACCCGAGAGACCGAGAAAGGAACCGACATGTTCGAAAATCTCTCCGACCGCCTCTCGGGTGTCTTTGATCGTCTGACCAAACAGGGTGCGCTGTCTGAGGCCGATGTCGCCACTGCCCTGCGCGAGGTGCGCGTCGCCCTGCTGGAGGCGGACGTTTCGCTCCCTGTAGCGCGCGAATTTATTAAAGCGGTTCAGGAGAAGGCTACCGGCCAAGCGGTCACCAAGTCTGTCACGCCGGGCCAGCAGGTGGTCAAGATCGTCCATGATGAACTGGTCCATGTTCTTAAGGGCGATGAAGACACCGGCGCGCTGAAAATCGACAACCCGCCCGCTCCGATCCTGATGGTCGGTCTGCAGGGTGGCGGTAAAACGACGACAACCGCGAAGATCGCCAAGCGCCTGAAAGAGCGCGAGGGCAAAAAGGTCCTGATGGCCTCGCTCGACGTGAACCGCCCCGCTGCTATGGAACAGCTCCAGATCCTCGGCGTGCAGATCGGCGTCGACACGCTGCCCATCGTCAAAGGCGAAGACCCGGTCGCCATCGCCAAACGCACCAAAACACAGGCCGCGCTTGGCGGCTATGACGTCTACCTTCTCGACACCGCAGGTCGACTTTCCATCGATGAAGAGCTTATGGCGCAGGTCGAAGCTGTGCGCGATGTCGCCAACCCGCGCGAAACGCTGCTGGTTGTCGATGGCCTGACCGGCCAGGACGCCGTGCACACGGCCGAGAACTTCGACGAACGCATTGGTATCTCCGGTGTTGTCCTGACCCGGATGGACGGGGACGGCCGCGGCGGTGCGGCGCTCTCGATGCGCGCGATCACCGGCCGCCCGATCCGCTTCGTCGGCCTCGGCGAGAAGATGGACGCGCTCGAAACCTTCGAGCCAGAACGGATCGCCGGCCGCATCCTCGGCATGGGCGACATTGTGGCCCTCGTCGAGAAGGCGCAGGAAACCATCGAGATGGAACAGGCCGAGCGCATGATGAAGCGCTTCCAGAAAGGCCAGTTCAACATGAACGACCTGCGCGGCCAGCTTGAGCAGATGGAAAAGATGGGCGGCGTCGAGGGCCTGATGGGCATGATGCCCGGTATGTCCAAGATGAAGGGCAAGCTCGACGAGGCAGGCTTTGACGACAAGGTCATCCGCCGCCAGATCGCCCTGATCCAGTCCATGACCAAACGCGAGCGCGCAAACCCTCAGCTTCTCCAAGCCTCGCGCAAAAAGCGTATCGCCAAGGGTGCCGGGATGGAGGTTTCTGACCTTAACAAGTTGCTCAAAATGCACCGTCAGATGGCCGACGCCATGAAGAAGATGGGAAAAATGGGCAAGAAGGGCATGATGCGGAACCTTGGCGCGCTGATGGGTGGCAAGGGCGGCATGCCCGCCGGAATGCCAGGCGATATGGGCGGGATGAACCCTGCCGATCTGGAAAAAGCGGCTAAGGCGATGGGCAAGATGCCCGGCGGCGGTCTTCCCGGTCTCGGTGGCGGATCGCTGCCCCTCGGACTGAGTGGGTTTGGTAAGAAAAAGTAGTGGCGACGCTCATTAAAATACCAACGCTTGAGACGGAGCGGCTACGCCTGAGGTCACCGATGCCGGGTGACGAGGCTGCGTATGGGGCATTCCTCGAAAGCCCGCGCTCAGCCGGAGTGGGTGGACCATTCAAAGCGTCGGACGCACACACGCGCCTGATGACATTGGTCGGGCACTGGCATCTGCGCGGATATGGCCGCTGGATGGTTGCGGACAAGAAGACGGATGCTCCTTTGGGCATCGCTGGACCGTTCTTCCCAAACGACTGGCCCGAGCCCGAAATTGCCTGGACCCTTTTCGACAGCGCCGAGGGGCATGGTTACGCGTTTGAAGCTGCGTTTGCCGCTCGAAAATACGCCTATGACGTGCTGGACTGGGACACGGCCATGAGCCTAATTATCGACGGCAACGCGCGCTCAGAAGCGCTTGCCAAACGGCTCGGCTGCACGATGGAAGGGGTCTTTACCCATGCCGAGTTCGGATCGATGAACCTCTGGCGGCATCCTGGTCCGGAGGCTGTCTGATGGGCCACAGCAACATCCCTGTTCTGGAAACCAAGCGCCTGATCCTGAGAGGTCCGGATCCTGAGGATTATCCGAACTTCAAGGCGACTTTCGCCTCCTACCGCTCGCGGTTTATGGGAGGACCACTCAACGCGTATGAGATCTGGATGCTCTACGCGGCCGAGATTGGCCATTGGGAAATCCGCGGCTTCGGGATGTGGATGATCCACGACAAGGAAACCGACGAAACCTACGGCATGGCCGGTGGCTGGCAGCCCGCAAAGTGGCCGGAACGCGAAATCGCCTGGATCATCTGGCCGGAAAAGTCCGGAAAGGGCTTCGCGCTCGAAGCCACCCATGCCTGCCGCAAGTATTTCTACGACACCCAAGGCTGGGAAGGCGCCGTCAGCTACCTTGACCCCAAGGATCTGGACTCAATCCGCCTGGCGGAACGGCTTGGCGCGAAAAAGGACAAAGAAGCCGCAACGGTGGATGGGCACGACGTTGTCTATCGCCACCCCTCTCCGGAGGCGCTGCGCAACACCCAGATCGCCCACGGAATCGAGATGGAGATCAGCCACTACGCCGATCCGCTCTTCAAACCGAAAGGTTTCCCCCTTGACTGATCTCGCGACCGATCCCGTCTCCCGCGCCGCCAAGGTTCTGGCCGAGCATCGTGACAGCATCGACCGGCTGGACGCGATCCTCGTGTTCACTCTGGCCGAACGCTTCAAGCACACGCAGGCTGTTGGCCAGCTTAAAGCGCAATACGACCTTCCCCCGTCCGATCCGAGCCGCGAAGCCGCGCAGATCGAGCGCCTCGAAGACCTGGCAAAGCGGGCCAATCTCGACCCGGATTTTGCCAAGGCTTTCCTGAGATTCATCATTCAGGAAGTCATTCAACACCACAAGAAACATCAATCCTGACAAAGACTTGGGCGCAATCGCCCACCAAAGACAGCCAAGGAGAACAACAAAATGGCAATGAAAATTCGTCTCGCTCGCGGTGGCTCCAAGAAACGCCCGTTTTACCGCGTTGTCGCCGCCGACAGCCGCATGCCGCGCGACGGCCGCTTTATCGAGAAGCTCGGCACCTACAACCCGCTCCTCCCGAAAGATAGCGAAGAGCGCGTAAAGCTGAACATGGAGCGTATCCAGTACTGGCTCGATCAGGGCGCACAGCCAACCGACCGTGTGTCCCGCTTCCTCGAAGCCGCTGGCGCACTCGACAAGAAAGAGCGCAACAACCCGCAGAAAGCACAGCCCGGCAAGAAAGCCCAGGAGCGCGCGGAAGAGAAAGCCGCGAAGGCGGCAGAAGCCTCAGAACCCGAAGCGCCAGTCGAAGAAGCTCCGGCCGAAGAAGCTGCTGCGGAATAATCCGCTGCAGCCGGTCTGTGCTTTTTGCCGCTAGTTGTCCGTCGTGCGGCATGAGCTTGCTGCACCGATGCGGTTTCTGCGGACAAAAACTTTGGTGACGTATCTGCATCTGAGATTTGATCGAACAGATGCAGAGACCCCAAGCTGAAACGTGTTGGGTGGGAGCCTCGCAATCCCACCCGCAGGTTGTAGGAACGTTGAGATATGGCGCGATATTGGATTGCACTTGCCTCGCGCGACACCGCGCACGCCGCTGTTCGGCATGGGATCTGTCTCATCTCTGGTGGACGGCCCGGCCCGCTGCGCAAGCTCGCAGCAGGCGATGGCGTTGTTTACTACTCTCCTAAAGAGATTGAGAATGGAGAAACCCTCGAGTGCTTCACAGCACTTGGCCACGTGGCCGACGGTGCGCCTCGCCAAACTTGCTGGGATGGCGCTCCGCTAACACCGTGGGTCCGCGATTGCGACTATTCCGCGGTTGCAGAAACACCAGTTCGCCCTCTGCTGAACTCGCTTGGTTTTGTGGCTCAACCGCGCCATTGGGGCCGCACGTTTCACCGCGGTCACTTGGAGATCGCGGCGCGGGATTTTGAGGCAATCGCAAGCCAAATGCATCGGGCCGCATGACAACAGCCAAGGGCTCCGGGTGATGAAAGAAAAAGTCTGTGTTGGTGCGATTGCTGGCGCTTTCGGCGTCAAGGGAGAGATCCGCCTCAAGAGTTTCTGTGCGGAACCAGAAGACATTGCGACCTACGGACCGCTCTTTTTCGAAGATGGGCACAGTGTGACCTTGAAGCTAACAGGTCAGGTCAAGAACGGCCTTTCCGCGCGTCTGGACAACGTGCGCAGCAAGGAAGCAGCGGATGCGTTGAAGGGTAAACGGCTCTACGCCGATCGCACGGCCTTGCCACATCTGCCTGACGATGAATTCTATCACGCTGACCTGATGGGCTTAGAGGTCGTCGATACAGGTGGTACGGTTCTCGGAAAAGTCGCAGCAGTGCACAACCACGGCGCAGGCGATCTGCTGGAGGTGCGCGGACCTACACTTAAAGGGTCCGCACTTTTGCCCTTCACGCGCGAAGCTGTGCCGACTGTCGACCTGACAACCAACAGGGTTGTCGCAGACCCACCCGACGGGGTTTTCACCTTCAAAGATGACGGCTAGCGATTCCAGAAAGTTCCCGTGCGCGAAAAAGGGCCAAAGATGCCGAACCACGTCCGTTATGCAATCTATCTGGTGCCTGAAGAAGGCCCACTGGCTCGCTTTGGCGCACAGTTTTTGGGGTGGGATGTTCTGACGGGGACAAACGTCCCGCAAAGTGAGACCCTTGCCCTTCCGCGACCGCTCTCCGAGCTTACCGCGACCCCCGCAAAATATGGCTTTCACGGAACCATTAAGCCCCCCATGCGCCTCGCCAGGGGCCGCAACCTAGCCGGGTTGAAGGCCGCTTGCCACGCGCTTCTTGCCGAGGAAACCCCTATCTCGATTGGCAAATTACGCCTTGCCCGGCTGGGCAGCTTCCTCGCACTGGTACCTTCCAGGGACGCAGGGGCTTTTGCAGCGCTCGCGGGCCGGCTCGTAACAGGACTGGACCCGTTTCGCGCCCCGCTAACCCCGGAAGATCGCGCAAGACGGAAGCCGGATAGTTTATCAGAGAACCAACGTCGGCTTCTCGATCGCTGGGGCTATCCATATGTTTTGGAGGAATTTCGGTTTCACGTGACGCTAACAGGACGATTGACCCATGCCGATGCAGTGAAAGTGGAAGCCGCACTTGCCCCCATTTTGGCATCACTCTTGGCGGAACCTCTGACGGTGACGTCACTCTGTATCTGCGGTGAGCGCCTGGACGGTCGGTTCGAACTTGTCGAACGCATTCCCCTAGGCGCCTAGTCTCGGTCAGGATTGCGGCCAGATGGGATGGTGATCGTCGATTACAAAGGGGTGAGCATGGCGCAACTTGCGGTGGCGGTGACGACCTGAGGGGTCGCCCTCCAGTGCGTGATCGCGGTGGTGCGCGCTTGGGCTATGGCCATGATCATGTTCAATTTCGTCATGCTCGTGCTCAAGAACTTGAGGATCGCCAGAGGGCCAAAGATAGGCTGCGAGCAAGACCGAAGCTGCGATCCCGAATGCCATTATGACCGCGACCTCAGACAAGCCTAGGATAGCGCCTCCCCAACCGGCTAGTGGATAGGTGACCAGCCAGCATGCATGGGACAACGCAAATTGGGCAGCAAATACTGCGGGTCGGTCCTCAGCATGTGCCGAGCGGCGCAGCAGAAGCCCAGCCGGGACCTGAACCGCCGACGCTGCAGCGCCCATCAAGCCCCAAAGCGCAGCGGTTGCGTTGAGGCTGTCGAGGAAGGGCACAACGCATAACGCAGGGACCAGCACGGCACCGCCTGCGAGCATCACGGAACGCTCAGGCAGCAGATGGAATAGCCTCGGCAGGCTCAACGCAACCAGCATGGAGCCCGCTCCATAGGCCGCGAACATCAACGCGACCTGACGGGCGGTTCCGCCGAATTCGTCCTGCACCAAGACCACCGTATTGACGATAACCATCGCGCCCGCTGACGCCACAGCGAAGCTGAGCGCCAAGAGTCCACGCAGGCGTGGTGTGGCAAGATAAATCCAGGTACCGCGCGTGAGGCGCTGGAAAAAGGTTCCGTGCCCTTTGTGTATTGCTTTTGGTAGCGTGGTGCCCAAGACGAGCACTGCTGATGCAAGGAAACCGAGAGTTGTCCCTAGAAACAGGGCACTAAAACTCAAAAACCCAAGCAAAAATCCAGCCAGCATCGGACTGAGCAAAGATTCCAGATCATAGGCAAGGCGCGAAAGCGATAAGGCCTTCGTGTAGTCTTCTTCGTCAGGGAGAATGTCCGGAATCGTCGCTTGGAAGACCGGAGTGAACCCGGCCGAACAACTCTGAAACAGCACCACAAGCGCGTAAATCTGCCAAACCTCCGTGACGAAAGGAAAAAGAAGCACAAAACCTGCGCGCAACACATCCAAAGTAACCAGAAAACGTTTGCGCGGCAGGCGCCGTGCGATCACTTCCGCAATCGGAGAAAACCCGACATAGACGACCATTTTCAGCGCAAGCGCCGTGCCGAGCACAATGCCGGCATCTGCCCCTGCCAGTTCAAAGGCCAAAAGGCCCAGCGCCACAGTCGTCAGCCCGGTGCCCACCAGCGATAGCACTTGCGCTGTAAAGAGGCGCCGGTAGTCAGTCTGGGAAAGCACGGACAACATGTAGAAAAACTAAACCGATGGCCAAACTCGGTAAAGCACTGTGCATCCGCCAGATTTCAAGTTTGCTCTTGCCCTGTCCGCGCGGGTGCGGCGATAGTCCCCGCGATCCAATGAAAGGGATGCAGTGGCATGGTCTTGCGCGACTGGCTGAAGTCTTTTGTCTTAACGGTCTTCTCGCTGTCTGGTTGCATGACATTCGCAGCGCCTTTGCGTGCAGAGACGACTGTGTTTGCAGCCGCAAGCCTGAAAACGGCATTGGACTCTGCATTGGCGGCCTATGAAGCCGATACAGGACTCTCGGCAACCGCCTCTTACGGTGGCTCTTCCTTGCTCGCGCGACAGATACAACTGGGGGCGCCGGCGGACTTGTTTTTTTCTGCCAGCGTCGACTGGATGGACGTGCTGGACGAGAGCGACCTACTGGTGCCCGGCACACGGCAAGACCTGCTGGGCAACGCGCTGGTCGCCGTTGCACCTGCGAGCACCGCCAAACCGCTGATACTGTCCGATTTACCAGACCGGTTGGAAGATGGGCCTCTGGCAATGGCGTTGGTTAAGGCTGTGCCCGCTGGAGTGTATGGTAAGGCCGCTCTGGAGAGTGCCGGCATCTGGGACGTTCTCGCGACACGCGTGGCCCAGTCTGACAATGTGCGGGCTGCCCTCGCGTTGGTGGCAACCGGGGAAGCACCTTTCGGCATCGTTTACGCAACCGACGCCCGTGCGGAGCCGCGGGTCACAGTCGTTGCAGCGATCGCGCCTGCCTCTCACCCAACAATCCGGTATCCCATCGCCCGGTTGGTACAATCACGCAGCCCGGAGGCAGACCGCCTACTGGCTTACCTTGCGGGTCCGGAAGCTGCCGCGCATTTTTCCGCGCAGGGGTTCACGGTTCTGGTGGATTGACCGGGGATGGATTGGCTTTCTCCTGAAGAATGGACTGCCGTGGCCCTTTCGTTGCGCGTTGCGGTGTGGGCCACATTGCTAAGCCTTCCATTCGGTATCTTCGTCGCTTATGCGCTGGCACGCTGGCAATTCGCTGGCCGCCAGATCGTCAATGGGCTGGTCCATCTGCCTCTCATTCTTCCGCCTGTGGTAACCGGATACCTGTTGCTCTTAACCTTTGGAACCCAAGGGCCTGTTGGGGGAGCGTTGGCAGAGTTCGGGATCGTATTCGCCTTCCGTTGGACTGGGGCGGCGCTTGCAGCCGCAGTGATGGCCTTTCCACTGATGGTGCGAGCGATCCGGCTGTCGATCGAAGCCGTCGACCCAAAGCTTGAAGAAGCTGCCGCAACGCTTGGCGCTTCGAAAATCTGGGTCTTTTGCACAATCACGCTGCCCCTTATCCTGCCTGGCGTCCTTGCCGGGGCGATCCTCGCCTTCGCAAAGGCCATGGGAGAGTTCGGGGCCACGATCACCTTTGTTGCCAATATTCCCGGTCAGACGCAGACCATTCCCTCGGCGATCTATGCCTTCCTGCAAGTTCCTGGCGGCGAAAGCTCAGCTATGCGCCTTGTCATCATCTCGGTCATCCTTGCTATGGGCGCGCTCCTGGCCTCGGAGGTACTCGCCCGGCGAATTTCTCGGAGGGTGTCGGGGACATGAGCCTCTCTGTTCAACTGCGTCATAGCTTCGGGTCTTTTACGATCGACATAGGGTTCGAAGCACCAAAGGGCATCACCGTCCTGTTCGGACGGTCGGGATCCGGAAAAACCACTATTGTAGAAGCTGTGGCCGGATTACTTACGCCCGAGAGCGGTCGCATTGCTTTGGACGGCAATGTGCTCCTCGACACGCAAAACGGCCGAAATCTGCCACCGAACAAACGCGGCCTCGGCTACATATTTCAGGAAGGCCGCCTGTTTCCGCATCTGACCGTACGGCAAAACCTACTTTATGGCGGTTTTTTCGCGCGTGGCTCAGGCACTGCTCCAAAACTCGACCATGTCGTTGAGCTACTCGGGATAGAGGCGCTTCTCGAACGCCGCCCCGCGGCTTTGTCAGGGGGCGAGAAACAGCGGGTCGCCATCGGGCGGGCGCTTTTGGCAAAACCGCGTCTCGTACTGGCTGATGAGCCACTCGCCGCATTAGATGAAGCGCGCAAATCAGAGATTCTGCCGTATTTCGAACGTCTCCGGGACGAGGTCTCGGTTCCAATCCTCTACGTTAGTCATTCCGCTGCAGAGGTCGCGCGCCTTGCCACAACTGTGATCGCGCTTCAAGACGGCCGCGTGGTCAGTCAAGGGCCGGCAATTGAAGTCCTGAGTGATCCTATGGTCACCCCGGCGGGTGTGAGGGCCGCAGGTGCTGTTCTGGAGGCACGTGTTACGGCCCAGCACGCAGACGGGCTGACAGAACTGGATGCTGGTGGGCAATCTCTGTTTCTCCCACGGGTCGATCGGAAGGTTGGTACGCGCCTGCGCGTGCGTATTGCCGCGCAGGATGTGATCCTGTCGCGCGCTGCCCCCCATGGGCTTTCGGCGCTGAATGTCCTGCCTGCAGAAGTGGAACAGATGCGACCGGGGGACGGACCGGGCACACTTGTGTCGCTGAAGACCCCCGCGGGCACCGTTCTTGCCCGCATTACACAGCGCTCTGCTTCAAATCTTGGCCTCAGTCCCGGCCAGGCCTGTTTTGCGGTTCTGAAATCGGTCGCCGTTGCCCCGCAAGACGTGGGATAACCGGCGGCATACCTGGCAACCGTTTGCGATTGCGTGCCGCTGTTGCCGGGCACCTTTTCCGCCGGTCCCGCTGCTGAAACTGCTCGACATCCCGCCAGCGTTCTCAGGGATTTGAGAGAGGCGAGCCGGGACTGAGCAATAAACAAGTCTTGTCCTCGTCACTTTGCCCTGCGCCAATCGAGCAGTTGCGACTTGCCCGACCTTATGCGCAGTCTTGGGTATGATCCTAGCTACCTTTACCGGTTTTTTTCTAAAGGCTTAGAATGCAAATAGTTCGCCAGGTGCTTATCCTAGCCAGCTTTGTGGCTTTCAGCTTCGCCGCGCTCGCCCAGGACGCCACGTATGTTGGCTCCGATACCTGTATCGATTGCCATACCGAAGCTGCGCAGGATTGGTCAGGTTCGCACCATGCTGGTGCATGGACCGCAGCGACGGCAGACAACATCTCGGCGGACTTCAATGGTACTTCCTTCGAACTGCGCGGCCTTCAGGCGCGGTTCCGGATCGCGGAAGACGGCACCCACCATGTCGAGGTGACGGAACCCGATGGGGCCACGCGCGACTATCCGGTGCATTCGGTGATCGGCGTTGAGCCTTTGCAACAATATATCCTGGAAACAGAGCCTGGCCGGTTGCAGAGTTTCGATATCGTCTGGGACACCGAGCAAGGTGGATGGTTCCATCTTTACCCCGCCTCGGATCTTTCCCCACGCGACGGCCTGCACTGGTCAGGCTCCTACAAAAATTGGAACGCACGCTGTGCGGCCTGCCACGCGACCGGCTTCCAAAAGCGGTATGACCTGCGCACAGACAGCTATGCCTCGACACAGGTCGAGTTCGGCGTTGGCTGCGAAGCTTGTCATGGTCCTGGATCAACCCATGTCGACTGGGCGGAAACTGGTGCCCAGACGATGGCCCCGTCCAACTTCGGTTTCTCGATGGACTTCACGGACAAACAGGCAACGGTTGAACTCTGCGCAACCTGCCACTCCCGTCGGGAAGCGCATCTGGACGGCAACCCGATACCAGGAACGCCCTATCACGACGCCTATAACCTGTCTCTCTTGCGGGAGGGGCTCTATGAATCCGACGGACAGATCCTCGATGAAGTCTTCGTCTATGGGTCATTCCTGCAATCGAAGATGTATGCCAAGGGCGTGGGTTGCCTCGACTGCCATCAGCCGCACAGTGCAACACGGATCGTGGAAGGCAACGCCGTCTGCAGCCAGTGCCATAACCCGGCGGGCAACCCGGACTATCCCAGCTTGACACTTGGCGAATACGATAGCCCTGAACACCATTTCCACCCAATGGGTAGTGACGGCGCGCAGTGCAAGAACTGCCACATGGTGGAGCGTGTTTATATGGGCAATGACTGGCGCACCGATCATTCTTTCCGTATCCCGCGCCCTGATCTGGCGTCGCAGACCGGTGCACCGGATGCCTGTACTACCTGCCATACAGAAAAAACCGCCGACTGGGCGGCAGCACAGATCGAAGACTGGTATCCCGGTGCCAAGAACCGTGGTCCACACTATGGAGTTGTGCTCGCGTCCGGGCGTGAAAACGCAGTGGCCGCATCCGAAGACCTGATCGCGCTCGCCCTAGACACAGAGATGCCGAGCATCGTGCGGGCAACTGCTTTATCGCTTTTGGAACGCGCCGGGAGCTTCACAGCCGCGGACGACGTTGCCCCGCTGCTGGCTGACCCGGACCCGTTGATCCGAGCGGCGGCCACGAGACCGCAGCGCGCCGCAGATATTGAACTGCGGGTCAAAAGGCTGTTCCCGCTTCTGAGCGATGAGAGGCGCAACGTCCGCATCGAAGCCGCGCGCAGCCTTCTCGATGTGCCACCGTCTGCCTTCGCAGACAGCGAGACCACGGCCTATCAGAATGCCCTTCAGGATTGGCGCACAACAATCTCCACGCGCCTGGACTTCCCTGAAACCCATTTGCAGCTTGCCGGGATTGCGATGACCAATCGCGATTTCGAGTCTGCAGTTCGGGCTTTTCGTCAATCGGTCACGCTCGATCCGCAGCGCGTGGATGCTTGGGTTATGATGGTGCGCATTGGGGCAGCTCTCGGAGCCTCAAACGATGACCTGCGGCAGCTATTGCTAGAAGCGCTGGACGCAAATCCAAACGATCCGGACTTGCAGGCCATGCTCGCCCAGGTACCGGCTGCATCGTCACCCAGCCGGGTCCTGCCGCGTCAGTAAACTGCTCAGGACCAGAAGGCGGCGACGCGGTCTATAAACCAATAGGCGGAGACACCACCGATCGCATAAGCACTGATGACAAATGCGATGCTCCTTGGCGTAAAATAGCTGCCCGCGCCCGGAGCAAGTCGGCGCAAGGCCAATTGCGTGAGCACTATGACGGCAACAAAAGCAAGCTGGCCAACTTCCACACCCAGATTGAAAGAGAGCAGAGCCAGCGGGACATCCGTCGCTGGCAAGCCGATTTCTTTGAGCGCGCCCGCAAAACCGAACCCATGCAGTAGTCCGAAGCTAAAGGATACAGTCCAGGGATAACGCTCCGACAAACGGCTCTCTTTCTCATCTCGCTGCACAAGCTCTGAGGCGAGAAACATTATGGACAGGGCAATCACTGCCTCCACTGGCGGTCCGGGCAATGAAACCCATGCCAGTGTTGCGGCGGCCATTGTGATGCTGTGCGCCACCGTAAAAGCCGTTATCGCGATAATCAGGCTGCGGCGGTTTTCGATGAGCAAGAGCAGAGCAAATACAAAGAGCAGGTGGTCAAGCCCCCCGAGAATATGCTCCACGCCGAGAGGCAGGTATGTGCGAACGACATCCAACGAATTAGGGATTTCAGGTATCGTAACCGAGATTTGATCTGGGGTCAGACGCTCTGATCGGGCCTGACCGGTTTCCAGCTCATACCGGACCAGCACGTCTGTGCGCTGACGCTCCAGTCCCTCGATTGTGATTGTCTGTCCTGCCAAGCCGCCCGGACAATTGGCGACCCACGCGACCGACCACGCCCCGGCGTCCCGGGCCACAAGTGGTCCGCGCCGAGGATCACAGGTTTCGGGAAATAAGACGTCGATTGTCATGGGGCGGCCCTGCACATCAGGCTTGCGCCAAAAAACCCTGAAGCTATCCCCTGCCAGTGGTGAGATTTCGAGGTATCCCGGCTGGAGTGCGTGAGCACTGACCCCGCTTGGCAACGCCATCACCATCACCACAAAGCAAACCAGCCCTCGCAGAATGCTCATTCGAGAAGACCTTGCAACTGATCCTCTGGCGGCAACTGCACCAGATACCCTTCCTCCAATCGCGCAAAAAACTCCTCGGCGACTGCTTCCGTCTGCGTTGTGCGCCAGGCAGTTTCGACCTGATCCCGGATCTCGTCGAGAGGGGGCACACCGCCCTCTTCCCGCTCAAAGACACGCACCGCATGTACGCCGAAGCCAGAACGAACAGGCCCGAACCAGACATTCACCGGTCCGTCAGACAAGGCGGCAAAGAAGCCAGTCCCAAACGTGCCATCCACTGCAGGTCGCGCAGACAGGCGCAACCCGGTTGGCAAAAGACTTGGCTCTCCAAGCTGCTCGGTGGCTTCACCGGATTTCAACGCCGCGAGCACATCTGCCACCTTTTCCTGACTTGGATTCACGCCCAGGAACACCTGCTGCAAAGCCAGTCGTGGCGCAGTCGCGAAAACCGCTTTGGTTTCATCAAAAAAGGCCTTTAGCTCCTCTTCGGTTGGGGCCGCGGCACCAGCAGCGGAGTCGATCAGGAACTCCATCTTTTGGGCAAGCCTGCGCCGGATAATCGGATCATTTGCGTCTAGCGACAGACCCTGCGCCTCGCGGACTAAGATTTCCTCACGCACATGGTTTGCCAGAAGCGCCTGTAACTCCTGCTGTGTCGGCGGACGGCGCCATGTTTGGCGGAACCCGACAACAAGCTGTTCGGCTTCTTCTGAAGTCACCACGAGCGTTTGTCCGGCGGCTTCGTCCTTTGCGGGATCAGAGACAACAAAAAAAAGTAAAAAGACCAAGGCCCCGAGAGCCAAAAAATGCAGCAGCGGTTCGGAGAGAAATGCCCGAACACGCGAGCGGTTTTGGCTGCTCATTTCTGGTAATGGCTCCATTGGTTTCGAGGCTTTAACACCACCACAGCCCGGCGCCACTGTCACGTCAAATGGACGAAACTGACCACGCTTTTTCCCGCGGGCCACTCCAGAAACGACATTCTTTCGCCCAATTTCAGGGGCCATATCGCCACGAAGGCCTCTGTCATTAACAGAAAGACCAAAAGAGCAGCAGTTATGAGCATAGCAGAACCAATTCCAGCCAAACGCGCCAGCCGCAGTCTGTTTGCAGCCGTCAGCTTTACGTTGACGATTTTCCTGAGCGCCAGCTTGTTGTTTTTCGTGCAACCCCTTTTTGCGAAGATGGTGCTGCCTCAGATCGGTGGCGCGCCGGCGGTTTGGACAACGGCGATGCTCTTCTTCCAACTGGTCTTGATCGCCGGGTACGTCTACGCCCATCTTCTGACACGCTACGTGCCCATTAAATTTCAACTGCCAGTCCACGTGGCATTCTGGGCCAGTGCCCTTGCCTTTCTCCCCCTTGCGGCTGCGGACGGCTGGACCTACGACGCGACAGCAAACACAACGTGGCAAACCCTGGAGTTGTTTGCGCTCGGCGTTGGCGTACCTTTTGCGTTGTTGTCTGCCAATGCGCCCCTCTTGCAGGCTTGGTATGTGCGCTCTGGCGGTCCCTCTGCCGATGACCCTTACTTCTTGTATGGGGCCAGCAACGTCGGATCGTTGCTGGCGCTACTGGCATTCCCCCTCGTCGCCGAGCCGACACTCGGCGCGGAACAGATTGGTGTGCTCTGGGCCGGAGCCTTCGTTGTCTTCGGTGTGCTGATGATTATCAGCGGGCTGCAAGCCTCGTTTGGTTCCGAACCACGTGTCGCTGCGGCCAGTCAAAACGACGCTGGTAACGGCCCCACCGCAAAACAAATCGCGACCTGGGTTTTCATTGCCTTCGTACCGTCGTCGTTGATGCTGGCTATCACAACGAAGGTAAGTGCGGATCTGGGAGCGCTGCCACTGATCTGGGTTATACCGCTCGCACTTTATATTTTATCCTTCGTTGTCGCCTTCTCGAACAAGACATGGATTAGCGATAAGTATCTGCGCCTTGCAGCGATTATCTCGGTCGCCGGCTGTGCCATATTGATGAGCGGCAGCATCGTCTCGCGACACGCGCCTGTCAGCGCAGTTTTGTTCGCGCCTGCCCTCTTTATTATCGCAGTTTATGCGCATCGCTCTTTGTATAATCGTCGACCCGACGCAACGCACTTGACCGTTTTCTACATTTCGATGTCGGTCGGCGGGGCTCTTGGCGGCGTCTTTAACTCGCTTATCGCGCCTGCCATCTTCACTGCGATCTATGAAGGCTACGTCACACTGGTCCTGATCGGCCTCCTGCTGTGCCTGTCAGGCACCGGGAATACGACCCCACGGTCGATCTCCATCGCCGTTCTTGCTGCGCTCGGTGCGTACTACGCGTTCAACATAGCGCCGATTGTCTTCGACATAGACCTTTCGGTTGCCCTGTTGCTCGCCGTCCTTCTAGGCTTCACGCTTGCGCTGGCTTACCTGCGCAATAGCGCGGTGGCCGTACTTGTGGCGGTGACAGCCTATGTTGGACTGGATATCGCCAGCAACTTGGAAGACGAGCTCTTTCAGGACCGTAGTTTTTTCGGCGCCCATAAAGTCTACGACAGCAATGGGACCCGGCTATATGTCAATGGAACGACGATCCATGGTTCCCAGCGCATAAATGAGCAGGGCATACGCCCCACACCGCTGGCGTATTACCACCCCGGCAGCCCTATGGCACAGATCGTGGAATCCGATTATGGCAAAGCCGCGGACCGCGTCGGTGTCGTTGGCCTCGGGGTTGGAGCCCTCGCATGCTACGCACAACCCGGTCAGACTTGGGACTTCTACGAAATTGACGAAATGGTCGATCGTGTCGCGCGGGACCCGGAGCTCTTCAGCTTCATGTCCGAATGCGCACCAGACTCCGAGACACACCTAGGAGACGCGCGCATTGTGTTGGACCAGCAGGACTTCCTTTTCGATATCCTGTATCTGGATGCCTACAGCTCGGACTCGATCCCAATGCACCTGCTCACTCGGGAAGCCGTGCAACTCTATGAAAATCGCATAAAAGATGATGGTATTCTCGTCTTCCATATCTCGAACCGCTACTATGATATTTCGAAACCTCTGGCCCGGATTGCAGACACCCTAGACCTGCACGCAGCGATCCAGATCATGCATCCGGAACCTGATATCGGCTATCCCTCGATCGTGGTGATTATGTCACCGGACAAGGACCGGTTTGACATGGTTTTAGAAGACACGCGGTGGGAGCCAATGGCATCGGACGGTGGTCCGGTCTGGACAGACGACTTCGCCAACCCGCTGTCCGCGCTCCGCATGTTTGCGAACTAGATACAGGCAGAACTCACTCGAAGCCGGGGCAGCCGCTCCGGCTTCGAACGCACCCGCAGCCAAAAACTGCAAGTTACACGACGACACCTGTGGCTCGCTCTCTGATGCCCTTAGGTCAAGCTGTGTGTTATCCGGAAACAACTCTCTCGAGACATTGTTGGTTGCGGGAGCAGGATTTGAACCTGCGACCTTCAGGTTATGAGCCTGACGAGCTACCGGGCTGCTCCATCCCGCGCCATGAGCGATTTTCAATTGAAAAACGCGAAAACGCTGGCCTTACAGCCAGAGGACCAAAATCGAAAATTGATAGATGGCCAAATGGCTGAATATCGTAGTGAGAAGCATAGTGCAATTTGCAGACCTGGCAGCGACCTACTCTCCCGTGCCTTAAGACAAAGTACCATCGGCGCTGGGGCGTTTCACGGCCGTGTTCGGAATGGGAACGGGTGCAGCCACCCCGCCATAACCACCAGGTCGGCAAAGTGCAATATGTCAAGAAGCTGGTTTTAAGGGCTGTTTCACATCTGTGAACACAAGCAATGAGAACAATCAAGTCGATCGAGCTATTAGTAATGGTAAGCTTCATACCTCACGGCACTTCCACACCCATCCTATCAACGTGGTGGTCTTCCACGACTCTCAGGGAATACTCGTTTCTAGGCTGGTTTCCCGCTTAGATGCCTTCAGCGGTTATCCATTCCACACATAGCTACCCTGCAATGCTGCTGGCGCAACAACAGGTCCACCAGTGGTGTGTCCATCCCGGTCCTCTCGTACTAGGGACAGATCCTATCAATATTCCTACACCCACGGCAGATAGGGACCGAACTGTCTCACGACGTTCTGAACCCAACTCACGTACCGCTTTAAATGGCGAACAGCCATACCCTTGGGACCTGCTCCAGCCCCAGGATGCGATGAGTCGACATCGAGGTGCCAAACAACCCCGTCGATATGGACTCTTGGGGGTCATCAGCCTGTTATCCCCGGCGTACCTTTTATCCGTTGAGCGATGGCCCTTCCACACGGGACCACCGGATCACTATGACCGACTTTCGTCTCTGCTCGACTTGTCAGTCTTGCAGTCAGGCGGGCTTATGCCATTGCACTCGACGAACGATTTCCGACCGTTCTGAGCCCACCATCGCGCGCCTCCGTTACTCTTTAGGAGGCGACCGCCCCAGTCAAACTACCCACCACACACTGTCCCGGATCCGGATAACGGACCGCGGTTAGATATCCACGAAGATAAGGGTGGTATTTCAAGGATGACTCCACCCGTGCTGGCGCCCGGGCTTCAAAGTCTACCACCTATCCTACACATGTCTTGGCGAATACCAGTGTGAAGCTATAGTAAAGGTGCACGGGGTCTTTCCGTCTAACCGCAGGAACCCCGCATCTTCACGGGGAATTCAATTTCACTGAGTCTATGTTGGAGACAGCGGGGAAGTCGTTACGCCATTCGTGCAGGTCGGAACTTACCCGACAAGGAATTTCGCTACCTTAGGACCGTTATAGTTACGGCCGCCGTTTACTGGGGCTTCAATTCGCTGCTTGCACAGCTCCTCTTAACCTTCCAGCACCGGGCAGGCGTCAGACCCTATACGTCGCCTTGCGGCTTCGCAGAGCCCTGTGTTTTTGATAAACAGTCGCTACCCCCTGGTCTGTGCCACCCTCCAATGCTTGCGCAAAGAAGGGTCACGCTTCTTCCGAAGTTACGCGTGCAATTTGCCGAGTTCCTTCAACATAGTTCTCTCAAGCGCCTTGGTATACTCTACCAGTCCACCTGTGTCGGTTTAGGGTACGGTTTATACGGAGGAGCTATTTCCTGGAACAACTTCGCCGCCAACTCAATCCGATAAGAGCTGACAACACACGTCATCCGTCACTACCTCCAAGTACAGGAATATTAACCTGTTTCCCATCGACTACGCCTTTCGGCCTCGCCTTAGGGGCCGACTAACCCTGCTCAGATTAACTTTAAACAGGAACCCTTGGACTTTCGGCGAGGGAGTCTCTCACTCCCTTTATCGTTACTCATGTCAACATTCGCACTTCTGATATCTCCAGGATCTCTCACGAGTATCCCTTCACAGACTTACAGAACGCTCTGCTACCGCGCATCAAAGATGCACCCGCGATTTCGGTGTGTAGTTTTAGCCCCGTTACATTTTCGGCGCAAAGACCCTTATTTAGACCAGTGAGCTGTTACGCTTTCTTTAAATGGTGGCTGCTTCTAAGCCAACATCCTGGTTGTTTTGGGATCTTCACTTCCTTTCCCACTTAACTACAACTTGGGGACCTTAATCGACGGTCAGGGTTGTTTCCCTCTCCACGACGGACGTTAGCACCCGCCGTGTGTCTGCCAGATAGTACTTCCAGGTATTCGGAGTTTGGTTAGGATCAGTAAGACGGTGAGTCCCCATTACCCATCCAGTGCTCTACCCCCTGGAGTATTCATCTGACGCTCTACCTAAATAGATTTCGCAGAGAACCAGCTATTTCCGAGTTTGATTGGCCTTTCACCCCTATCCACAAGTCATCCCGACACATTGCAACGTGTATGGGTTCGGTCCTTCAGTTGGTGTTACCCAACCTTCAACCTGCTCATGGATAGATCACTCGGTTTCGGGTCTAATGCAACGAACTGAACGCCCTATTCAGACTCGCTTTCGCTACGCCTACACCTACCGGCTTAAGCTTGCTCGTTACATTAAGTCGTTGACCCATTATACAAAAGGTACGCCGTCACCCTTGCGGGCTCCGACAGTTTGTAGGCATCCGGTTTCAGGTACTATTTCACTCCCCTTGTCGGGGTGCTTTTCACCTTTCCCTCACGGTACTTGTTCGCTATCGGTCATGCACGAGTACTTAGGCTTGGAGGGTGGTCCCCCCATGTTCGAACAGGATTTCACGTGTCCCGCCCTACTCGAGGACAATAGATTGTATTGCGTGTACGGGGCTATCACCCACTATGGCCACACTTTCCAGAGTGTTCCACTTAACTCACTATTGCCACTGGCCTGGTCCGCGTTCGCTCGCCGCTACTAACGGAGTCTCGGTTGATGTCCTTTCCTACGGGTACTTAGATGTTTCAGTTCCCCGCGTTCCCTTCTTACCCCTATGTATTCAGAGTAAGATACCTTTTAGCGATACTTAGAAATCAATTAAGCCCGAAGGCAAAGACCGTGACGTCCAGAGCCGAACGGCTCAATTGAATTTCTAAGTATCTAAGGTGGGTTTCCCCATTCGGATATCTATGGATCATAGCGTATTCGCAGCTCCCCATAGCTTTTCGCAGCGTATCACGTCCTTCATCGGCTGTGCATGCCAAGGCATCCACCAAATGCCCTTCATATACTTAATCATTCTCATTGCTAATATTCACGGATTGTGTGCCAACCCGCTTAAACTAGCGATGTTTGCCAACATTCCGCGCGCTTGAGTTCACGAAATGCCGGCGAAAAGACCAGCTTCTTGAGATTAATCCGAGGGTGCGGTTAAACATCCCATCATATGCTGTGGTTAGAGCCACCAACAGCGACAGATCACATAAGTGAAATCCAGACTAATCTTCTCTTTACAATATGGACATAACAGGCAGCCGACTTTCAGGACGACTGCAAACTTTTGTTTCTTCTGAATGATTTAAACACCGCGATGACACGCAGAGTAAATGGTGGAGCCTACCGGGATCGAACCGGTGACCCCCTGCTTGCAAAGCAGGTGCTCTCCCAGCTGAGCTAAGGCCCCAGTGCAACTTTCGCAACGCGAAAGTGCGGTGATGCCGACAGGTATCTTTTCGTAGAAAAGTACCGAGAGGCACAAACATACTCCGCTGCGACGAGTTGCTTACGCAACCGTCTTTCGCGGCACGCATTTTGGCGCAGCCAAAAGGCGTTTGGTGGGCCGAGGAGGATTTGAACCTCCGACCTCACGATTATCAGTCGTGCGCTCTAACCAACTGAGCTACCGGCCCTGAACACGAACCGTTCAGGCGCGAGGCAAGCTCGAACAACCAGGCGAACGACTTTATCATTCATGAAGAAAGAGAAACGAGGACGGCGAATTTTCGCCTTTATTAAGTCGATCAGAGCTGACTGGCTCCGACCTTGTTCTTAAGAATTCCGATAAGGCCGAAGCCTTGAAGGAATTTCCTTAGAAAGGAGGTGATCCAGCCCCAGGTTCCCCTAGGGCTACCTTGTTACGACTTCACCCCAGTCGCTGACCCTACCGTGGTTGCCTGCCTCCTTGCGGTTAGCACAGCACCTTCGGGTAGAACCAACTCCCATGGTGTGACGGGCGGTGTGTACAAGGCCCGGGAACGTATTCACCGTGGCATGCTGATCCACGATTACTAGCGATTCCAACTTCACGTACTCGAGTTGCAGAGTACGATCCGAACTGAGATGGTTTTTGGAGATTAGCTCGACCTTGCGATCTCGCTGCCCACTGTCACCACCATTGTAGCACGTGTGTAGCCCAGCCCGTAAGGGCCATGAGGACTTGACGTCATCCCCACCTTCCTCCGGCTTATCACCGGCAGTCCCTCTAGAGTGCCCAACTTAATGCTGGCAACTAAAGGCGAGGGTTGCGCTCGTTGCGGGACTTAACCCAACATCTCACGACACGAGCTGACGACAGCCATGCAGCACCTGTATCCGATCCAGCCTAACTGAAGGAATCCGTCTCCGGAAACCGCGATCGGTATGTCAAGGGCTGGTAAGGTTCTGCGCGTTGCTTCGAATTAAACCACATGCTCCACCGCTTGTGCGGGCCCCCGTCAATTCCTTTGAGTTTTAATCTTGCGACCGTACTCCCCAGGCGGGA
>JASJAW010000025.1 GCA_030066795.1 Dinoroseobacter sp. | reverse complement strand
GCGTGGTCGGAATGCCCTCGCGCCGGACCTGGTCTACGATGGAGCCGATGACGACACGGGTGATCGCCACGTTTTCTTTGTAGGTGGTCATCTGGATGTGCAGGCGGCGCGGGCGCCAACCGGCCTCCCAGATCCGATCAGCAGCCTTGCGCATGTCCGGCCACATCCCACGTGCAAAAAGCTCCGCTCGGATTGCGTGATTAAACCACCAGCCGAAGCGCCACAGCCCCAATGCGCCCAGCATCAAGGTGACGCTTCGGAGCTCAGGGTTGAAGAAATGGTTGGGCGCAAGGATCAAGGCGGCTGCGATCAGAATAAGAAGTGCAGCCATTGTCACAACTCGATCAGGTCGCCAGCGATCCCAAAGGGTTGGGCGTGGTCGAGCATATTCACGCAGGCGGGCGTTCAGGTCTTTTGCAAAAACGTATTCTTGGTAGCGGTCGCGCTGCATCTCAGAACCACCCGAAGAAATCACGCTTGAGCGTTACTGCCGCCGGCGCATTGCGCGAGAAAAGCACGCGGCTTTCTTCCACCGAGATGCCATCAGCTTCCAGAACCACCATGATCCCGTAGTTGTTGGGGCGGGCCGGATCGAGCGCCGCTTCAACCCGTACAATTCGAGCATCGAGCGCGCGCTTCTCGCCGGTCAGGTTGAACGTGACATCCGACGGCATGCCTTCAAACACTGCGCCCGAGTAACGGTGATCGAGCCAGCCTTGCACAGTACGTGGGCGGTCTTCTTCAAAGTCGAGCAACGGGGTGCCTGCCCGCAGGTACTGTCCTTCCGAAACAAGGAAAGCAGCAACGCGCCCGTCGCGGGGCGCGATAACAGTCAGGTTATTCAGGGCAGCGCGATAGGTTTCAAAGTCCCGCTCAATCACCCTGAGGCGTTGTCGCCGATCATCGGCGAGCGCAACATACTGTGCACCGATTGAATTGAAATCGCGTGGTTCCGAACTCAGCCCGTTATCGAACATGGTTAGTTCGCGTGTGGCGTTCTCGACTTCTTCGAGGTCATATCCCCCGAAGAAATCCTGCGGTCGGCGCTTGGCAATTGCAGCATCAAGGGCCGCGATTTTCTTGCGCCGTTCGGTCGCACGGCCGGATTCGTGTCGCGCAAGGTCCGACATTGCCGAGGCAAGCGCCACTTCCGCCGTGACTTTATCGCGTCGCAGGTCTTCGAGTCGCCGCTCGGCCTGCGGATCGCTAAGCTGAAGGATCGGCTCGCCCGCCGCGACGAAGCCTCCGGGCTCCGCAATGATATCGCTGACAAACCCCGAAACTTGTGCTGAGACCGGCTCGATCGGGGCAATGAACCGCGCGTGCTGGACGGTTATTTCGTTGATCCGTTGCAAGACCAGCGAGCCGAGATACCCGAAGACCGAAAGACTCAGCACGATGTAGACCGCTAGCACCATCAATGTCCGGAACCCGCGTGGCGTCTTGGTGGAGACCGCGATCTCGCGTTCTTGCTCGGTCTCTTCCATCGGGATCAGGTCAACCGGCGTGTCGAGGCTTGTGATCATGTCTCCCGTGGAGGCCATCTTGCCCGACAAAAGCGAGCGATAGAACAGGCTGAGCGTTTCCCGCTGACGACCTGTCAGGTTACGGAAGCGATAGATGGGCTGGCCAGGGTCCTTTTCGAGAGTTACAGGAAAGCTTAGGACAACCCCTTGAAAAGGAATGGACAAAACAGCCTCAACAAGCGGTTCATCAGGCAGGTCGTGGCAAGTCAGACCGGTAAGCGACCACTCGCGAACAGAGGCACGCTGACCGTCCGGCAACGACAGGCCCAATGGGGCCTGCATGCGGAATGCCAGATCTGGCATCGGTCTTTCATGGCGAATGTTCATCGCCGCACTGCCTCCGAACTCAGGGGGGTGACGAGGGGCAGGGCTTGGACTTGCCCGTTTTAATTTGCCACGCGCCATCCGCCTCCCCAAAATCCCGGGGAGGGCGACCTAACTGAGTCCTTGGTTAACTCATATGCTTTGTCCTCAGGGTCTGGTTTCGCGCTGGAAAAGGGCAACAATACGGCTTAAAGGAAACAATTTCGGTGTATTGTTTCCGATCGTTGATTTCCTTTAAGAAAAAGGGTCGACCGGATAGGTGACATGGGTCAGATACAACCCCTGCGGTGGACAAACCGGCCCGCACTGAGCGCGATCTTGCGCAACTAATGCGTCTTTAACACGACCGGGCGGCCACGATCCGGCCCCAACACGCTCCAGAGTGCCGACAATGGACCGCACCTGATTGTGCAGGAAACTTCGGGCGCGCAGGTAGAAACGAAACTCCGTGCCCTGTGGGACGAGACGCGCTTCGACCCGCAACTCGTCCAGTGTCTTCACAGGGGAGGCCGCCTGGCACTCCGTTGCGCGAAAGGTCGTAAAATCGTGCTTGCCAATCAGATGCTTGGCAGCTTCTGCCATCTGAGACAGGTCGAGAGGGTGGGAGACCTGCCAGACAAGCCCCCGGTCATGGGTGACAGGTGCACGGCGTGCAATCAACCGAAAGAGGTACTGCCGTTCCACCGCCGAGAATCGCGCGTGGAAGTCGTCCTCCACACATGCGCAGTCGAGCACTGCGACCGGGAGGGGTTTGAGGTGATGATTTAAAGCCTCCGACAGCCGAAACGCATCCCAGTCCTTCCTCAGATCGACATGCGCGACCTGGCCTGTTGCGTGCACGCCCGCATCTGTACGCCCGGCGGCGGCGAGGCCCGGATGGTGCGCCTCCAGTTTGCGCAACGCATCCTCCACCGCGCCTTGCACCGTAGGGTGCTCCTTCTGACGTTGCCAGCCTGCAAAAGGGCCGCCGTCGTATTCGATCTTGAAGGCAAATCGGGGCATGCGCGGGGGCATACCCCGCGCGCATCGCAGAGACAATCGTCCTTCGCCCTTTGAACGCGCCTAGGCCATCCTTATGTTAGGCGCTGCAACAAAGGTTCCGGTTACTTGATCATTTCCGATATTGCCGACTCAATTGAGCGCACTGTGTCCGGTGCGGCAGGGGCTGCGCGCGAGGCTCTGTTTGAGCCCGTGATCCGTCTGGGTGTCACGGGTCTGAGCAGGTCCGGAAAAACAGTGTTCATCACATCGTTGGTGGCCAATCTGCTGGACCGCGGACGCATGCCGCAATTTCTGGCAGCCAGTAGCGGTGCAATCCGGTCCGCCTATTTGCAGCCTCAGCCGGACGACACCGTGCCGCGCTTCGAGTTCGAGCCGCATCTGGCCCAATTGACGGGATCCGCGCCCAGCTGGCCAGAGAGCACCCGCGCTGTATCCCAACTTCGGGTGTCATTACGGGTGCAGCCAGTTGGTTTAATGGGCACACTGTCGGGGCCGCGTACAGTACATTTCGATATTGTTGACTATCCGGGTGAGTGGTTGTTGGACCTTGGTCTTCTGGAGAAATCCTTCAACGAGTGGTCGGCAGACATGCTGGAAAAGCTGCCCCACCGGGCAGGTGGGCAGGCTTTTCTGGACCAGCTCAGCGCGTACGATGCGTCTGGTCCGCTGGTGGAAACCGACGCACAGGCGCTTGCAGCGAGTTATACAGAAGCGCTTCGTGTCGCGCGCACAGCCGGATTTTCCGACTGTACGCCCGGGCGCTTTATCCTGCCCGGCGAACTAGAGGGTTCTCCGGTTTTAACATTTGCGCCTTTGCGGGCTGGTCCTTATCCGCGCGGCAGCTTGGGACGCGAGTTCGAGCGGCGATACGAGGCTTATAAGCGTGAGGTTGCAAGGCCGTTCTTCCGCGATCACTTCGCACGCCTCGACCGACAGATTGTACTTGTCGACGCGTTGGGCGCGCTACACGCTGGACCCGCTGCGGTAGAGGACTTGCGTGTCACACTCGAAGACATCTTGCGCGCGTTTCGGCCCGGCCGGAATTCCTGGTTGAGCAGCATTCTCGGCAGGCGCGTCGACAAAATACTGTTCGCGGCAACGAAGGCTGACCATCTGCATCACAAACAACACACGCGCTTATCGAAGATCATGGAGGCTCTCGTGCAGGATGCGCGCCGCCGCGCAGATTTTGCCGGCGCTGAAACGGGGGTAATGGCTATTGCAGCTTTGCGCGCGACGACCGAAGAAACCCGCACCCATAAAGGACGTGAACTTGAGCTGGTGCGCGGCAGGCTGGAGGAGAGCGGCAAGCAAGCCGCGTTCTTTGCCGGCGAGTTGCCCGAAGATCCTATGGCTATCCTTGCGCCTGCGCGCGAAGGGGCCACGGGGTGGTTAGAGGGTGATTATGCAGCCATGCGATTTGCCCCGGCAGCACTAACGCTGCGACCGGGTGAAGGGCCGCCCCACATCAGGCTGGACCGTGCTGCAGAATTCCTGCTCGGCGATCGTCTGCGATAGGAGAAACTTATGAGCAATGCAAAAGGGTCTGTCCTTATTGATCTTGATGGCGAAAGCGCGTCGCAGTCAGATGCTCCGCTCAATCCTGCCGCAGCTCCCCCGGTGCCGGACTGGGGCCCCACGCCTGGGCAAAGTACAGCTTTGCAACAGGCAGCGTCCTTAGCGTCGCGTCCACCTTCGCGGGTTGCGCGCCTGTTCTGGTCTTCGCTTCTCGCGCTGATCTTGTTCGCCGCCTCTGTTGCCGCGACGAACTTCGTAACTGGCCTTCTGACCACCAATGCGGTCCTTGGCTGGATCGCGGGTGGCCTTTTTGTTTTAGTTATTCTCTGCGCGCTGATCATAGCTTGGCGTGAGTGGCGCGCATTTGCGCGACTTTCCAAGCTTGATGAGTTGCACAAACGGGCGGAATCGGCTCTCGCGGCTGATAGTCTTAGGGACGCGAAGATGGTAGCTGAGCGTGTCTCCACGCTCTATAGCGACCGGCCTGAATTGGCAGATATGCGTCAGAAGCTCCAATCGCGACATGAAGATCTGTTTGATGTTGAGGCGGTATTTGGCGTTGTCGAGACTGATTTGCTGGCTGCTCTTGATACAGCAGCGGTGGCGGAAGTGTCGGCCGCTGTTCGCCAGGTTGCCACCGTGACTGCGCTTGTGCCGCTCGCACTGGCGGATGTGGTGGCTGCCCTTACGGCGAATTTGCGAATGATCCGGCGGATTGCCGAAATCTATGGCGGGCGCTCGGGCACGCTTGGCAGCTGGCGGCTGACGCGAGAAGTCTTGGCGCATCTGGTTGCCACGGGGGCCGTTGCAGTCGGCGACGACCTCATTGGCTCGGTCGCGGGGGGCGGAGTTTTGTCCAAGGTTTCGCGGCGGTTTGGCGAAGGCGTCGTCAATGGTGCGCTCACTGCCCGGGTGGGCGTGGCCGCCATGGAAGTGTGTCGTCCGCTGCCTTTCGGTCCAAAGCGTCGGCCCTCCGTCACCAGTCTGGTGAAACGGGCGCTGACGGGCCTATTTACTTCTTCAACGTGATTTCTGCACTTGCAGCCTTACGGAGATTTCTATGGACACTCTTGCCCCTGACCTCAGAACGATGGTGCGCACGCCTTTGGCGGAGGCTCATGTCGCCGCTATGCATAAGATCGGTGAGGTGCGCGATTTGGCGGAGGGCGAAACGCTGATCCGCCTTGGCGATCCTCAGGACTTTTTCTTTTACGTTCTGGAGGGCGAGGTCGAAGCGGTGAACCCGGTGAACAATCAGCGCTACGGAGAGGGCGCAACCCTCGGGCCGACGCAGTTTTTCGGCGAGATCAGTTTTCTGAACGGGGGCAAGTCGCTTATGGGCGCGCGGGCCATTCAGCCGTCCAAAATTTTGGCCGTGCCGCGGCGGGATTTGCTCGATCTGATGGCGCGGGTGCCGGAGATGAGCGATATCATCGTCACGGTCTTCGCTGCCCGCCGCCGCCGGTTGCTGGACAGCAATCAGGCGGCACTAACACTGATCGGCGCGGATCAGGACCGTGACATCCGCCGGATCGCCGCTTTCGCCAGCCGAAACCGTATTCCCTACAACTCGCTGCATCTGGACGATCACGAGGCCGAAGAGATCGCCGAGGCCTGCTCTCTACTGCCACGGCATCCCTGCGTGGTTTTCGGCAAGAATACGGTCGTTGATGACCCGACCCCCCGCAAAGTCGCCGAAATCCTCGGCATCGACATGGAGTTGGGGATGGACCAGCTCTATGACGTGCTGATCGTCGGCGGCGGCCCTGCGGGGATCGCGGCGGCAGTGTATGCCGGGGCCGAGGGACTCAAGGCGATTGCGGTCGAGGATCTTACCATCGGCGGGCAGGCGGGTACCTCAAGCCGGATCGAGAATTACATGGGCTTCCCGACGGGCATCTCCGGTGCCGACCTTTGCTGGCGCGGCGAGGTGCAGGCAATGAAGTTCGGAACGCGCTTTGCCATGCCGCGCCGGGCCGCGGGGCTGGAACCGCGAGAGGACGGAACGTTCTGTGTGACGCTAGATGACGGCGCTCAGGTCTGTGCGAAATCCATCGTCATCGCAACAGGTGTGCAGTACCGCAAGCTGCCCATCCCGCGTCTGGAGCAGTTCGAAGGGGCAGGGGTCTATTACGCAGCCACAGATGTCGAAGCGCGCTACTGCCGAAACACCGACGTGGTCGTGATTGGCGGGGGCAACTCGGCGGGGCAGGCGGCGATGTTCCTGTCGCGCTCGGCACGCCACGTGCACGTATTGATCCGGGGCGATAGCCTCGCGGCCTCTATGTCGTCCTACCTGACCGAGCGGCTCGACAAGGACCCGGCGATCACGTTGCACCGCCGGACGGAAGTTACGGAGTTTCTGGGCGACGAGAAGCTCGAAGGTGCGATCATCCGGGACAAAACCGCAGGGCAGGACTGGCAGCTTCCCACAGGCGCTGTGTTTGTCATGGTCGGCGCTGCGCCTAATACTGGCTGGCTGAGCGGTCATGTGGAACTGGACGAGAAGGGCTTTGTCAAAACCGGCCGCGATGTGGGTGGGAGGTCGACCTACGAGACGTCCTTGCCGGGCGTTTTTGCCGTTGGCGACGTGCGGTCCGGGTCCACCAAGCGGGTTGCCTCGGGCGTGGGCGAAGGGTCGGTCGTTATGTCGAGTGTGTGGTCCCACGTAAACGACTAACGTCCCTTCATAGTGGCAATTGCCCCCGCTGCGGAACAGGCCTATAAGCCTGCCCATGATGTGTCGTTTCGCGATCATTATTCGAATTATATGCCCGGCGCTCGCCTGAACTGAGCCGCCGGGACATCGGCGTTGGACTGCCGCGCCCCCACACCCAAACATCAATTCGACATTACAGGACGCCTGAAATGAGCGCCGAAACGCCCGACTACAAAGACACGCTGAACCTGCCGAAAACCGACTTCCCGATGCGGGCCGGACTTCCCAAACGGGAGCCTGACTGGCTGAAACGCTGGGAAGAGATCGGCGTCTATGACCGCCTGCGCGCCAAGGCGGAAGGCCGGGAACCTTTTACCTTGCACGATGGACCTCCGTACGCGAACGGACATCTGCATATAGGTCACGCCTTGAACAAGATCCTTAAAGACATGGTTGTCCGCTCTCAGCAGATGATGGGTAAGGATGCCCGCTATGTGCCGGGCTGGGACTGTCATGGCCTGCCGATCGAGTGGAAGATCGAAGAGAAATACCGCGCGAAGGGCAAGGACAAGGACGCGGTTCCAGTTAACGAATTCCGCAAAGAATGCCGCGAGTTCGCCGAGGGCTGGATCGACATCCAGCGCGAAGAATTCAAGCGCCTTGGTGTTACGGGTAATTGGGATGATCCATACCTGACGATGGATTTCCACGCCGAACGCGTGATCGCTGAGGAGTTTATGAAGTTCCTCATGACCGGCGTGCTCTATCAGGGTTCCAAGCCAGTGATGTGGTCGCCGGTCGAAAAGACCGCGCTCGCCGAGGCGGAGATCGAGTACCATGACCACAAAAGCCACACGATCTGGGTGAAGTTCCCGGTCGTGCGAGCCTTGGAACCGACCGGCGCGCGCAGCGAACTTCTGGGCACACAGGTGATCATCTGGACCACTACGCCTTGGACGATCCCGTCCAACAAGGCCGTCGCGTTTAATCCAGAGATCTCCTACGGGCTCTACGAGGTGATCAGCACGCCAGATGAGTGCTGGGCCATGGTCGGTGACAAGTACCTGATCGCCGATGCCCTCGCCGAAAGCGTGTTCACACAGGCACGGCTGGAGGAAGGACAATGGTCTCGATTGCGAGATGTCACATCAGAACAGCTTGACTTGCTCGTCATGGCACATCCCTTGCGGGGGGCAGAGGGCGCGGATGGTGAATGGGACTATGACGTTCCTATGCTGCCGGGAGACCATGTAACCGACGAGGCTGGCACCGGGTTTGTTCACACGGCTCCGAGCCATGGTGCTGACGACTACATCCTCGGCGTGAAGCACGGGCTGCAGATGACCTACAACGTGCTCGAAGACGGCTCGTTCCGTGACAGCCTGCCGTTTTTTGGCGGCGAAGTGATCATCACTCCAAAGGGCAAGGAAGGCAAAGCAAATACCGCTGTGATCGACAAACTGGTCGAAGCCGGTGCTATGCTGGCGCGCGGGCGTATCACGCACAGCTATCCGCATTCGTGGCGCTCCAAGGCACCGGTGATCTTCCGCAACACACCGCAGTGGTTTGCCGCCATCGACCGCACCGTTGGGGATGGACAGGACAGCTACGGCACCACGATCCGCGAACGCGCGCTGCGCTCTATCGACGAGTTGGTGACTTGGACGCCGCAAACCGGCCGCAACCGGCTCTATTCGATGATCGAAGCGCGTCCCGATTGGGTGCTGAGCCGCCAGCGTGCCTGGGGTGTCCCGCTGACCTGTTTTGTGAAGAAAGATGCGCAACCCTCTGATCCTGATTTTCTTTTGCGCGATGAGGTAGTGAATGCGCGGATTGCCGAGGCGTTTGAGGCCGAAGGGGCCGACGCATGGTACGCGGAGGGCGCCAAGGAACGGTTCTTGGGGAATGATCACAACCCGAACGACTACGAGCAGGTGTTCGACATCCTCGATGTGTGGTTCGACAGCGGCTCGACCCATGCCTTCGTGTTGCGCGACCGTCCCGACGGCTCTGAGGACGGTACGGCTGACCTTTACCTGGAAGGTACCGACCAGCATCGCGGCTGGTTCCATTCGTCTATGCTGCAGGCCTGTGGCACGCGCGGTCAGGCTCCGTACCGGGGGGTTCTGACGCACGGGTTCACGCTGGACGAGAAGGGCATGAAGATGTCCAAGTCGCTTGGCAACACGGTGGCGCCCGAGCAGGTGACCAAGCAGTACGGCGCAGATATCCTGCGGCTCTGGGTGGCGCAGTCCGACTACACCGTCGATCTGCGTATTGGGCCCGAGATCCTGAAGAACACCGCGGACAGCTATCGCCGGTTGCGTAACACAATGCGCTTCATGCTGGGGGCGCTCGACGGGTTCTCCGAGGACGAACGCGTCGCGCCAGAGGATATGCCGGAGCTAGAACGGGTCTATCTGCACCAGCTTGCCGAACTCGATGAGCAGGTGCGGGCAGGCTACGCGAAATACGACTTCCAGGGGGTGTTCCAAGCGCTCTTCCACTTCGCGACTGTCTCTCTCTCGGCGGTCTATTTCGACATCCGCAAAGACGCGCTTTATTGCGATCCGGTGGATAGCCTGACCCGGCGCTCGGCCCGCACAGTAATCGATGAGACCTTCCACCGGCTGGTCACATGGCTTTCGCCGATCCTTGTCTTCACGATGGAGGAGGTGTGGCTCGAACGCTTTCCGGGCGAGGAGAGTTCTGTGCATTTGCAGGACTTCCCCGAGCCTCGGCCCGATTGGCGTCATCCGGAAGCACAAGGCCGTTGGAACATGGCGCGCGATGTGCGCCGTGTGGTAACCGGTGGTCTGGAATTGCAGCGTCAAAACAAAGTGATCGGATCCAGTCTTGAGGCTGCGCCGAAGGTGTTTGTCTCGCCGGAAATGGCTACTCTTCTTGACCCTGAGCACTTTGCCGATGTGTGCATTGTTTCGCAGATAGAGATCACCTCGGAGCCGGTCCCTGACGGCGCCTTCACTCTTCCGGATATCCCCGGCGTTGGTATGGTGTTTGCGAAAGCTGAAGGCGCGAAATGCCAGCGCTGCTGGAAAATCCTGCCGGATGTGGGGCAGCACGCAAACCCTGGCGTCTGCTCGCGCTGCAATGCCGCCATTGAGGCGGCCAAGGGCTAGGCGTCGAACCGGCCTTGGTCGGTGTTCTTGTTAAGGCTGTGGGCGGGAAAGACCCGCCCATTCATCACTCCCCATACGCCCTTTTCCAGCAGTTGGGCGGCGACAACCGCGCCTCCCAGATTGAATTCTCCATCCGAAGCATAGAGCGAGAAGGGCCGCATTGCTCCGGTCAGGACGATGGTTTTGCCGGTTATGTGTTCGGCCAGAAACCGCGCTGTATCGCCCATCGTTCCTGTTCCATGAGTCACAACGAGCGTTTTCTCTGGTGCGGTGGTGGCTGCGTGCAGGATTGCTTCGCGGTCCGCATCATCAAAATAAAGGCTGTCTTTCAACATAACGACTTCGGTCACCGGGAAATGACAGCGCCCGATCTGTAGCATTTCAGGGATATGGGTCGCACCGTCCGGCGAGAAGGCGAGCCCTTCGCTGCGCGGGTCATGGACCTTGTCAATCGTTCCGCCGGTTATGAGAATCCGAAGCTCTGACATGGGGCTCTCCGCTGATCTACTCGCGACCTGTTGCGCATTTGAATGTCTCACGAAGACGAGATTTCTTGTACCTGGTCAACCCGCTGACGTTGCTTTCACAACCGAAGTCACTGGTCTTTGATCGGCGCTTTTCCGTCTGGATGGAGCTAGGTAAAATTCTTTTATATGAAACCTTTGCAATTAGATATGCGTTGAAGTTAAAGCTGTGCATTGGTCTTCACACGTAAGGCTAATGCGTTCTGCGTAGTCCGTCCCGTTCAATCGCCGAATGGCATGCTTTCTTGGGGAGGCACGGTGAATGGCCACCGGCGCCGAGAGGAAAGATGAGACCGGAGAGCGCGCGCGTGTGGCGATCTTTGGTTTTTGGGACTTCAAACGCACAAGCGGTGTGGGGGATGCTGATCTGGCGGTGACCGTTGCGAGAGCACACGCGGCGAATGGTCAGCTATCAGAGCCCTGCAACGGCGCAGCCGCGCTTGGCGAATGCCGCTGCCATTGGGGCAAGCGCTGCCGCGTCGCGCCCTGCTGCGCTGCCCGCGGCGGCGCGGTCTGCGATTCCCACGAAGATGACTGCGAAACGGAACATCGCGAAGGCGATGTGAAATGAGGAGAGCTGCGACGGGCGGATCGCAGCGGAATCATACGCGGCCACAAACGCGGAATGCGCAGGCAGCCCTTCTTTCGCGAGATCGAGGCCCAATAGCCCGCCATACTCGTTTGGGGCTGAGAACCACGCCATTGAGGCGAACCCAAGATCGGCCATTGGATGACCCAGGGTCGATAGCTCCCAGTCCAAAACCGCGATGACCCTAGGCTCGCTCGGGTGGAGCAACATGTTCCCCAAACGAAAATCTCCATGCGCGATGGAAACTTCGCCATCATCAGCAGGAAGGGTGGTTTCCAGCCAAGCCTGCAGCCGGTCTAGGTCAGGTAATGGATCCGACGGAGACGCGGCATAGGCCCGCGACCAGCGCGACAGTTGGCGCGAAAAGTAGTTTCCGGGTTTCCCGAAATCCGCCAAACCCACTGAGCCCGGGATTACAGCATGGAGTTTTGCAAGGGTTTCGGCCATCGACAGCAAGGTCGGCGCGCGGTGCTCCCGAGCCATCCTGGGCAGTGAATGTGGTTGGAAGACTCGCCCTTCTAGACGCTCCATTAGATAAAACGGGGTCCCTATGATCGCAGGGTCGCTTTCGAATCTGAGCAGAGGCGGCACTGGCACGGGGGTGTCGGAAAGCGCGGCCATCACGCGATACTCCCGGTCAACGGCATGGGCGCCGGGCAAAAGCTGGCCTGGCGGTTGCTTGCGCAAGACCATGCGTCGCGCCCCCCAGTCGCAGTAGAAAGTAGGGTTGGATTGTCCGCCGGAAATACGGCTGAGTTGCAGGGGGCCGGGTTCCCCAGCGAAGGTTTCGCGGAGATATTCGCTAAGGCGGTTGAGCGAGAACTCAGTCTCGCTCAAGATCCAACCTCCCAGCGCCAGAAATTGCGCCCCTCCTCGGTCAGGATACGGTTCAGCACCATCCGGTGCACCTCGTCCGCGCCATCCACCAGCCGCGCCTGACGCGCGTAACGGTAAATCCACTCCAGCACTGTGTCCTTCGAATAGCCGCGCGCGCCGTTGATCTGAATGCATGTGTCGGCAGCCTTGTGCAGTAGGTTTGCGACGTGGATCTTTGCCATCGAGACTTCCTTTCGGGCAAATCCACCGCGGTCGATCTCCCATGCCGCTTTCATCGTCAGCATGCGCCCGATCTCGATATCCATCGCAAGCCCGCCGAGCATCAACTGGATCGACTCTCGGTCGGCAAGTCGGACGCCGAACCCCTCCCGTTCCGCCGCATAGGCCTGCGCAATCTCGACACAGCGTTTGGCAAGGCCGAGCCATCGCATGCAGTGGGTCAGTCGCGCAGGGCCGAGCCGTGTTTGCGTAACTTTCAACCCGCGTCCTTCGGCCATCAGGACATTGTCTTTGTGGACCTCCAGCCCTTCGAAGATTAGCTCGCAATGGCCGCCATGCTCTTCCGGTCCCATGATCGGGATGCGCCGATCAATCCGCCACCCGGGCTGATCCGCATCGAACAAAAAAGCCGTATGCCCGCGTTTCGGATCCTCTGACGTGCGCGCCAGCAGAATGAAGTGTTGCGCGTCCGCGGCTCCGGTGATGTACCATTTGTGCCCGTGAATCAGGTAGGTATCACCCCGTTTCTCTGCCCGTGTGCGCATCATCCCTGGATCGGAGCCGCCGCCCGGATGTGGTTCGGTCATCGCAAAGGCGGAGCGGACCTTCCCATCGATAATCGGCTGCAACCAGCGGTCTTGTTGTGCTGGTGTGCCCAGCTTGGCCAGCACCGCGATATTGCCGTCATCCGGAGCCGCGCAGTTAAAGCAGACCGGTCCGAAAATAGACCTGTTCGCTTCTTCATAAAATACCGCGCGTTCCACGGTTGAAAGCGCCATGCCGCCACGTTCCTTCGGGGCCTGCGGGGCCCATAGCCCTGCGGCCTTAGCCTTGGCGCGCGCGGTCTCCAAAACAGGGAGCGCAATGTTTTCATGCGCATCGTAGTTCTTGCGGTCCGCTTCAAGTGGAAGAACCTCCTGCGCGACAAAGTCCGCGACGCGCGCGCGCAGAGCCTCGAGACCACCGGGCAAATCGAAATCCATAGAAAACCTCCCTTGAGCCATCTTAAAGCCTCTCTCAGCCGCGAAAAGAGGGTGTCGCCGGAATCGTGGATCGCAATTCACGCGGGTTCGGATAGGGTTTACGCGACCAAGGCCGCAAACGGAGGCTCCGATGCCTGTGCTGTTCCAACATCCGCCACGCACATGGTTTCAGGCCATTCTGACGGTATTCTCACGCATTGATGACTGGAACCTGAGCCTGATCTCCGCCGGTGTCGCGTTCTTTGGTTTGTTGGCGCTTTTCCCCGCGCTGGCGGCGGTGATCGCGATCTGGGGACTGGTGGCTGATCCGGTTGTGGTGGATCAGCAGATTGGCCTGATGCAAGAGTTCATGCCTGACCAGGCCTATGGGTTAATCGACACCCAGATCGACACGCTGTCCGCGACTACATCTTCCACGCTCGGGTGGGCCACAGGCGTGTCTATTCTTGCCGCGCTCTGGTCAACGCGGGCTGGGGTAAGTGCGCTCATGCGGGGGCTAAACGCCATCTATGGCACGCCAAACCGGAAAAGCTGGAGGCACTATCTGGCGGCTCTCAGCCTGACAGCTGTGCTGGTCGGCGTTGCATTGGTGGCGCTCGCGATGGTCGTGATTACGCCAATCGCTCTGGCGCTACTGCCAATGGGAACTTCTACCGCTCTTGCATTGAGTTTTGCGCGCTGGGTAATCGCGGTTTCGGTTCTGCTTGTCGGACTTGCAATTGTCTATCGATATGGTCCCAATCGGACGTGCGTGCGGATGCGCTGGCTGACGCCCGGCTCTCTGTTGGTGATTGTCCTATGGGCTGGGGCGTCTATCGCATTCAGTTTCTACCTGTCGAACTTTGGTAACTACAACGAGGTTTACGGCTCTATCGGGGCAGTCATCGCTTTGCTGATGTGGCTGTACATCAGCGCGTTTCTCGTTCTGCTAGGAGCTGGGCTGAATGTTGAACTGGAGGCGCGTGCTGGGATTGGCCCTAACGCTGTGCCACCTGAGGAACTCACGCGCCCGTCTGCCGCCTGAGGGTTCAGGCAGCCGCGCGCACGTGACGCGCTGGTAGAAAGATCGCAAGGCACAGTGCCATCAGCGCCATGGACAAGAAGAAAGGTGCGCCCGGCGTATCAATACCAAAGGCTGGGTCGGTGGCGAAGAAGAAGATCTGCGTCATTACAAGCGGTGAGAGTATCGCAGCGACAGCCCGGATCGAGGAAACAAGGCCCTGCAGCTCGCCCTGTTGGTCCGCTCCGGCTGCACGGGACATCAGCCCTTGAAGGGCAGGGGTGACCACTGCGCCCAGCGCTGTAAGCGGGGTCAGGATCAGCGCCATTGTGCCCGACGTTACTGTCGCCAGCGCAATGAAGGCACAGAAGTTGAAGATGAAGCCGTAAAGAATGGTCGGCTTTTCGCCGAAGGTCGGGATGATCCATCGGATCAGTCCGCCTTGCACCACCGCTATGGCAACTCCGAACAGCCCTAGGGACAGACCCACCATGCCTGGCTCCCATCCGAACTGCGCGCGTGTGAAATAAGCCCAGATAGCCGGATAGACGAAAAAGGCGAACTCATAGAGAAAGAATAGGGACAGATAACGCCGTAACCCGGGCAGAACGGAAATGTGTTTGAACGCGCCCAAAGGATTGGCCCGGCGCCAGGAGAACGGGCGCCGGATCCGGTCTGTCACGGTCTCTGGCAGGACGAAATACCCAAGGATCAGATTGAAGGTGGCAAGTCCAGCAGCTGCGTAGAAAGGCGCGCGTAGGCCAAGCTCGCCTAAGACCCCCCCGATGAGGGGGCCGATCACAAAACCAATCCCGAATGCCGCACCGACGAGGCCGAAATTTTTCGACTTGTCCTCGGGTTTGGAGATATCGGCAATGAACGCCGTTGCAGTGGATTGCGTGGCCGCCGCCACGCCCCCAACTATGCGTCCGATAAGCAAAAGCCAAATCGAACCAGCCAAAGCCATAACGACGTAATCCAGTGCCATCACCGTTAGGGAAATGAGCAGGATTGGCCTTCGTCCAAAGCGGTCAGATAGAGACCCGATGGTCGGACCGCATAAAAACTGCATGATTGCATAGGAGGTCGAAAGTACCCCGCCCCAAAGCGCCGCCTGTCCCAGTGTCCCTCCCTGCAGTTCGACGATCAGATCGGGCAGAACCGGTAGGATCAACCCAATACCCATCGCATCGATCGCGAGCGTGATCAGGATGAACAGAAACGCGAGCCGAGGAGCTGCGCCAGGCGCTCCTTTGGACTCCATGGCAGGTGAAGCGGGGTCGGGCATGGTCGTCACAAGCCGGCACTGTCGAAGTTCTCACCAGCTTAGCGCGAATTGACAGTGTAAGCAATAATTGACACTTGGTGTCCATAAATATTTACAGTTGCGATGAGAGCCGCATTATGGATTCAGCCAAGTCTTTGGTTTTGCTGAAGAAACATGCGTGAGAACTGTCTAGCCTCAAGATGTGCTCTGGCGGCAAATCCTTGTACATTTCAGCTTGATGCGCTGCTGTGATCATCTGATCTGCCTCCGTGACGATCCCGAAACGGGGCAGGTGGGCCGAGTGGTCGAGTGCCTGCAGCGGGGTGTGTAACGGTGCCACCGGTTCCCTGTTTATCCGCGCGGCCGCATAGGTCAGAACGCCGGGCGGACAGTCGTGATAAAAAAGATCGTCCACGGCAATCGGACTGATCGTTTGACTGTAGCCGTCATCAGTCCGCTCTGTCTTTCCGGCTAGTCCATCAATCGGAGCAGCGGCGCGGAGGTCTGCGATTGATTTCTTGGGCTGGGGCACAAACGCGCTGACAAAGACCATTCCGGCCACTGAGTCCACCATCGCTTCTGAAGCTGCCGACATAGGATAACCAGCCATGCCGTGTCCAACGATAAGTGTGTTCGGCGACCGGTTGGACATAATTGCCCGCGCGTAGCTTTCCAGCGAAATATTCCGAATAGGCGTTGGATCCGCTCCGTGTCCGGGAAGATCGATCGCGCGCGCAGATACCCCCAGGCTTCGGAGGGCAGGGATGACGTCGCGCCAGCACCATGCGCCGTGAAACTCGCCGTGAACAAGCAGTACGGACAGGTCAGACATGCCCGATCTCCTTCAAAAAGCTGCTGACGACCTCCGCATATCGGTCCGGTTGCTCGATATGGGGAAGATGGCCTGCTCGTCTGATAAGCTCGAACCGGGAGCCGGGGATCAGGTCGACCGTTTCCCGCACCAGATCCGGTGGTGTCGAGCCATCATCGCTTCCGGCGATTCCGATTGTGGGCAACCGCAAGCCGCTGGTTGGCGTGTAGAAGTCTGTCCCGGCAATCGCTGCACTGCAGCCGCAGTAGCCTTCCGCCGCTGTTTCAAGGAACATCTTACGCCAAGGCCCGATGGCCGGAGAGTCACGAAAGCTCCGAGTGAACCACTTTTCCATTATTCCATCGGCAATTGCGTTCAAGCCTCCGGCCTCTACCGCTGCAATCCGATCCTGCCACATTTTGGGTTGCCCGATTTTGGCGGCGGTGTTTGACAGTATTAGCCCTCGCACAAGATCGAGGCGTTTTGTTGCCAGTCCTTGCGCCACCATGCCCCCAATCGAAAGTCCCAGTACCACACATTCGCGAACATCCAGATAATCAAGGAGGCGCTCCAGATCGCGTATGAGTGTCCCCATGCTGTAGGGGGCTGAGGAGATCGTGGAAGCGCCGTGGCCGCGCATATCATAACGGATCGTGCGGAGGCCTCCGGGCAGTCGCGGCAGGAGATCATCCCACAGGGCGATGGTTGTTCCGAGTGAGTTAGCAAACACCAAAACAGGACCGGTCTGGGGACCTTCGTCTCGATACGCGATCGAGACGTCGCCGTCGGTGAATTGGGTCACACCCTTTGTCCCCTAATGTGGACTGCCTTTCCAATAAGACCGCGCGAAGCGGATTACCACAAGGGTACATCGGGTGCGTCAGGCCGCTAGTTGGCCTTTCGGACAGGGTGATAGCCAGATTTCACGCATGAGCGTGCGACGTCAGATGTTTTCCACCTGTGGCATGCCAAGGACATGATAGCCGCCATCAACACGGACAATCTCGCCCGTCGTGCAGGCTCCGGCGTCCGAGGCCAGCCAGACAGCCGTGCCCCCGACCGCCTCCAGCGTTGCGTTCGCACGCAAAGGTGCATTCTGCTCCGTGTGCCGGTAGGTCTTCCGCGCGCCACCGATAGCCGCACCGGCCAGCGTTTTCATCGGGCCTGGCGAGACGGCATTCACGCGAATGGCCTCGGGGCCGAGATCATTGGCCAGATAACGCACAGTGGATTCCAGTGCAGCTTTTGCAACGCCCATGACATTGTAGAACGGCGTGACGCTGTTGGAGCCTTGGTAAGTCAGCGTCAGGATCGTCCCGCCGTCTGTCATCATCGGGCGCGCACGCCGAGCAACCTCGATAAGTGAATAGCAGCTGATTTCGAGTGAGGTTCTGAAATTGTCTCGGCTTGTATCAACGAACCGGCCGGTCAGCTCGGTCTTGTCAGAGAACGCGATAGCATGGACGAGAAAATCTAGCTTTCCCCAGCGCTCTGCCAGAGTGGAAAAAGCCAAGTCGAGCGACGCATCATCTGTGACATCTACATCTACCAGAATGTCTGAGCCAACCGATGCAGCCAGAGGCTCGACGCGCCTGCCAAAGGCCTCACCTTGGAAGGTAAAGGCCAGCTCTGCGCCAGCCTCGCGCATCGCTTTGGCGATCCCCCATGCGATCGACCGCTCGTTCGCCACGCCCATGATCAGGCCGCGCTTGCCCTCCATCACTCCAGTCATTTCGGAAAGCCTTTATCTTTCTAAATCAGTCCAAGTACTTTGACATCACAAGCGTCGCATTTGTACCGCCAAAGCCAAAGCTGTTGGACAGAACGCTGTCGAGCGAGACGCCCTCGCGCAATTCGGTGACGACTTCTTCGGGTTTAATCGCCGGGTCTAGTTCGGTGATGTTCGCCGAAGCTGCGATGAAATCTCCATGCATCATCAGCAGCGAATAGATGGCTTCATGCACTCCGGTCGCGCCCAAAGAGTGACCTGTCAGAGACTTGGTCGATGCAATGGGTGGGGTGGAGCCATCTCCGAAGACACGGCGAACGGCCTCAACCTCGGTGACATCGCCTACAGGGGTCGAGGTGCCATGCGCATTTATATAATCGATCGTACGCCCTTCTGGCAGTGTCGCCAGAGCTTGCCGCATCGACCGCTCGCCACCTTCGCCGGACGGAGCCACCATATCGTAGCCATCCGATGTGGCTCCATATCCCGTGACTTCAGCATAAATCTTTGCGCCACGGGCCTTTGCGTGTTCAAGCTCTTCCAAAACAAGAACCCCTCCGCCGCCCGCGATCACAAAGCCATCGCGGCTGGCATCGAAGGTACGTGAGGCTGTTTCGGGAGCGTCATTATACTTGGAGCTCATTGCGCCCATCGCGTCGAACAGGCAGGACAGTGTCCAGTCAATCTCTTCCCCGCCGCCGGCAAAGACGATGTCCTGTTTGCCCATCTGAATCAATTCAGTGCCATTGCCGATGCAATGCGCCGAGGTCGAACAGGCCGAAGTTATCGAGTAGTTCACACCCTTAATTTTAAACGGCGTCGCAAGGCAGGCCGAGTTCGTCGAGGACATGCAACGTGTGACCATAAAAGGTCCCATGCGTTTGGGCGACTTCTTTTCCTTCACTATGTTAAAGGCCGTGAAGAAGTTCGAGGTCGAGGGTCCTCCGGAGCCCATGACCAGTCCGGTGCGTTCGTTGGAAACGTCGCTTTCTTCAAGTCCGCTGTCCGCGATGGCTTGCTCCATGGCGATATAGTTGAATGCGGCACCGGGCCCCATGAAGCGCAGCTGTCGCTTGTCGATGTTTTCGGCCAGATCGATATCCGGAACCCCGTGGATCTGACTGCGAAAGCCATTCTCTGCATAGATTTCGGAGAAGGTTATTCCCGACTTGCCTGCGCGCAGGCTGGCCTCTACTTCTGTGACGTTGTTTCCGATCGGTGAGACGATGCCCATCCCGGTGATTACGACGCGGCGCATTGCGGTCTCCTCCCTCTCGCTCAGCTCTCGGACAGAGCGACTTTCATATCCTTGACCTGATAAATCAGCTCGCCATCTGCTTCGACGCGGCCATCGGCCACGCCCATGGTTAGGCGCCGGGTTTGCACGGCTTTGGTGAAATCGACGTAGTAGCGCAGCATTTTCCGGTCGGGACGCACCATCCCAGTCAGTTTCACTTCCCCAACGCCAAGCGCATAGCCGCGGCCTTGCCAGCCGCGCCAGCCCAGGTTGAAGCCGGTCAGCTGCCACAATCCATCTAACCCAAGACAGCCCGGCATGATCGGGTTTCCCGGGAAGTGACACTCAAAAAACCAGAGATCAGGTGTGATATCGAACTCCGCAATCACATGACCCTTACCATGAGGGCCTCCGTCGCCACTGATTTCAGTAATCCGGTCCATCATCAACATGGGCGGCGCTGGCAACTGGGCATTTCCCGGTCCGAAGAGTTCCCCCCGCGCACATTTCAGAAGGTCGTCTTTGTCGAAACTTGTCGGGTAGGCCGTCATTTAGCGGAGATCCTCGCTTGGTCTTTTTTGCATGGTCCGGTTCGCCCCGGACCCTTATCATCGGTGTTTCCCAAGAGACAAGGCCCGACGCTTGCCCGGATTCAGCGCCCACCGCTCCGATAGGGCGGGTGGCGTAACGTGGTTGCGGCGTTTTTGCGAACGATTTGCAATTGATATTTGCGCGAATGCGGACATATATATTGGGAGAGGAAAGGCCTATCACGATGACCCAGACCGCGATCGACCGAGGAACAGAGTGGCTCGCCAAGGGTGGCGTACGCCCGACGCGTCAGCGCGTGGCGCTTGCCGAACTGCTGGTCGGCGACGGTTTGCATCGGCATGTTACGGCTGAAAGTCTGTTTGTCTCAGCGCAATCGCGGGGCGAAAAAGTATCTCTTGCGACGGTCTATAATACCCTGCGCACGTTCTGCGAAGCCGGCTTGGTTCAGGAAATAACGGTCGATGGCTCAAAGAGCTATTTCGACACGCGTATTGACGACCACCCGCACTTCTATTGGGAAGATGACAATAGTCTGACCGACGCTGCGGCCAGCGAGCTTGAGATCTCGAGACTGCCTCAAGCCCCTGAGGGCATGGAAATTTCCAAGGTTGATGTGGTGATACGGCTGCGCAAAACGCCCTGACTGTTCGGTCACAAAACAAAGGGCGCCCTTGGGCGCCCTCTTTCATTATGCTTGTTGAGTTCAGACCGCTGCTTTCAGCGCGTCAACAAGATCTGTGCGTTCCCAACTGAAGCCACCGTCTTCTTGCGGCGCACGGCCAAAATGCCCGTAGGCCGCTGTGCGCTGGTAGATTGGTTTATTCAGGCCCAAATGCGTGCGGATGCCACGCGGGCTTAGATCCATCAGGTCGCCGACAGCTTTCTCGATTGCAGCTTCATCAACCTGGCCTGTGCCGTGGGTATCGGCGTAGATCGACAGCGGCTTCGCGACGCCAATTGCATAGCTGAGCTGGATCGTGCAGCGATGGGCAAGACCTGCGGCCACCACATTTTTTGCCAGATAGCGCGCCGCGTAGGCCGCCGAACGGTCCACTTTGGTGGGATCTTTACCCGAAAACGCACCTCCGCCATGGGGCGCGGCGCCGCCATAAGTGTCCACGATAATTTTACGTCCTGTCAGCCCAGCATCCCCATCCGGACCACCGATCACGAATTTTCCTGTCGGGTTTACCCACCATTCAGTATCCGGCGTGATCCACCCGTCTGGTAACTCTGCGCGGATATACGGCTCTACCACTGCACGAACATCGTCGGAGGTCATGGTCTCGTCCAGGTGCTGGGTAGACAGAACGATGGAGCTGACACCAACCGGCTTGCCGCCCTCGTAGTGGACCGAAAGTTGCGATTTTGCGTCGGGACCAAGCGTCGGCTCGGCGCCAGACTTACGGACTTCGGCCAGCTTGCGCAGGATGTTGTGCGCGTAGCAGATCGGTGCGGGCATTAGCTCGGGTGTTTCGTTGACCGCGTAGCCGAACATGATGCCCTGATCGCCGGCACCTTCGTCCTTATTGTCTTTCGCGTCGACGCCCTGGGCGATGTGGGCCGATTGCTGGTGAAGAAAATTCTGCACCTTCACAGTTTGCCAGTGAAACTTGTCCTGCTCGTAGCCGATATCGCGCACGCAATCGCGGGCGATCTGGTCAATCTTTCCCATAAACTCGTGAAGACGACGCTGATCGCTCAAACCGACTTCTCCGCCGATCACTACCAAATCCGTGGTCGCAAAGGTTTCGCAGGCCACGCGCGCTTCCGGTTCTTCGGTCAGAAACGCGTCCAAAACAGCGTCCGATATGCGGTCACACACTTTGTCGGGATGGCCTTCGGAGACAGATTCGGAGGTGAAAATATAGTCCTGACGGGCTGTCATGGGGGATGCTCCATTCATGTTTACGCAGCCACGCCAGGAAGCCGTTGTGACCACAATCGCGTTGGCTGATATACCCGGGGTCTGGGAAGTTCAATCGCGCGTTTTCCGCCTAAGCGCGAGAAGCGACAGAAATATCACGACCAGTAGTGCCGTTGTGGGCGTATCGCCGAGGCGTACGTGAGGAGTCGTATCCAGCTTCGGGGGCAATGCGACGTCAATCGCACCTGCTTTATTCAGCGGAAGCGCGTCGACAACTTGACCCTTGGCGTCAATCACAGCGGAGATTCCTGTATTTGCGACGCGTACAAGCGGCAGACCGCGTTCGATCGCCCGGAACCGTGCGATGGCAAGATGTTGCTGCGGACCCGCGAACCGTCCGAACCAGGCATCATTCGTGATTTGTACCATCCAGTCCGCCTCGGGTGTCAGGGACCGCCCGAATTGAGGAAAAATGGCCTCGTAGCAGATTAGTGGAATGACTTTACCAAGTGCACCGAGATCGAGGACTTGCGGGCCGGGGCCGGGTGCAAACCCACCGCCTTCTCGCGCCGCCAGACCGCTGATGCCAAATCGCGCGGCGACGTCGCCGAAGGGAACGTACTCACCGAACGGCACGAGGTGGGCTTTGTCGTAAAGCGCGGCGATGTCGCCGGTTGGGGAGACAACTGCCAAGCTGTTGGACGGACCTTCGATGCGCCAGCGACGGGCGCCAATTACGACCGGAGCGCCGCGCGCAAATCGGCTGATTTGCTCCAGCACGGGGCCTGCCGAGCCAAGCAGTTGCGCAATCGAGGTTTCGGGCCAGATTACGAGATCCACGGGGGTAGCGCCAAGCGTTAGGTCAAGCTTCGTTTCATAGAAAACCTGAACGAAGTCCGGGTCCCACTTTAGATGCTGCTTGGCGTTGGGCTGAACGAGCCGAAGGACTGGCGCGGCGTCATTCGTCGGTACGCTGGCGGGCAGGTTTGTCCCATACGCAAAAAGAACCAGGGCCACTGCGAGGCCGGGCACGGGTGCGAGGGTGCGGGCAAAGCCAGTCAGTCTGAACCAAAGCGCGACAGAAGCTGCAATCGCAACGATGGTAATCGCGCTCAGCCCATGGAGACCCACGACGCGTGCAGCTTGGGCCACCGGCGTATCCAGCCAAATGCTCCCAAGCAACGCCCAAGGGAAACCGGTCAAGACATAGCCGCGTGCGATCTCCAGCAAGGCCACGGACAGTCCGAACCCGACCGCGCGCAAGACAGGGGTTCGCCATAGTGCCGACAACGCGCCCGCCATCCCCCAGAACAGGGCCAAGCCCCCTGGCAGCAGGATCACAGCGAATGGGGCCATCCATCCATGCCGAACCGGGTCGACAAGAAACGGCTCAATGATCCAGTGGAGACAGATCAGGAAATAGCCAAAGCCGAACGCCCAACCCGCTAGGCTGCTTTGCAGAACGGTAACGGTTCGAGCAACTGTCCACACGCCAATAGCCAAGCCAGCCATCGCAATAACAGGAAGGCCAAACGGAGCTTGGCCCAAGGCCGCGACGGCTCCGGCGCACCCTGCCAGAAGCGCCCGATTGCGGGCAGGCGCAGAGGCTTTTCTCATAGGTCGGTCAGCTTGCGGTTTTCACGGACGTGCGTGGCCCATCGAGCCGGACGCGCACACGCTTGATCCGTCGCGCATCTGCATCGACGATTTCAAACTCGGTTCCGCTGCTATGAGGCACAACTTCTCCTCGCGCAGGGACACGGCCAGAGAGTTTGAAGACCAGCCCCCCAAGCGTGTCAATTTCTTCCCCGTCTTCGTCCTCACGCAGCTTGAGCCCCAGTTCCGCTTCGAGTTCGTCGAGCGGGGCGCGTGCCTGAATCAGGAAACACCCCGGTCGTTCGCGGCTCCACAGCGCATCCTCGGGTTCATCATGCTCGTCCTCAATCTCGCCGATCACCTGTTCGATCAGGTCCTCGATCGTCACGAGCCCGTCAGTTCCGCCATATTCGTCAATTACCAGCGCCATATGCATCCGGTCGCTCTGCATTTTCTGCAAAAGCACGCCAATGGGCATTGAGGGGGGGGCGAAGAGAAGCGGGCGAAGCATGCCCCGCAGCGAGAACTTGCCCGGTGTCCCATTGAAGCCGTAGCGCAGGGCTAAGTCCTTCAAGTGAATAATGCCAAGTGGGGTGTCGAGTGTATTGCGATAAACTGGCAGACGGCTCATGCCGCTTTCGCGGAAGGTCTCGACCAACTCGTCCAGAGCGATATCGGACGGAACTGCGACGATCTCCGCTCTTGGAATGGCGACATCTTCCACCCGCATACGACGCAAATTGCCAAGGCCAACCGGTCCGGACGTGCCATTTGCCTGTGAAATGGTCGCGGGATGGGGGTCCTCGGCAATAGAGGACGACAGATCAGGGGAAAACACAGATTTGAGGCGGCTCAGGACCCCGCTACGGGGTCGGGGGCTGCCGGTCAGGGTGTCTTGCGCGCCACGCGCTGCGGGAGACGACCCGTCAGAGGTATCGGACATGGCTCCTTTCCAAAGTAACGCCCAAGCTGCGGGCAGGTTCAGTCTAGCACAGGAACACTATATGGGTCTGCAATCCCAAGAGATGCAAGAATATCGACCTCGAGAGCTTCCATTCTGTCGGCATCCGGGTCTGTGATATGGTCAAACCCCAATAAGTGAAGTGTTCCGTGTACAATTAGATGGGTAACATGCGCTTCGGGTGCAATCCCAGCCGCATCTGCTTCGGCCATGCAGGTTGCATGCGCGATGGCCAGATCGCCCAGCTCGGCGTCCATAGCGTCGTCTGCGTTTGGGAGTTGAGGGCGGGCGCCTGGGGTATCCGGCGAACGATCAACTGACGGCCAACTCAGTACATTTGTCGGGCCAGATTTGTTCCTAAATTGCGAATTCAACTCTGCAATCCGGGCGTCGTCACAGGCCAATACTGAGACCTCAAACGAGTTCGGAGGAAGTTTCAGTGCTATGAGCGTTGCCGTGATTGCACGTCGAGCCAGCGCTTCAAGCCCCATTTGCTCCCAACTGGAATCTTCTTGAGAGATATGTACTAGTGCTTCAGGCCGGGTCATCGGCGGCATACGCCTCGATGATGCGCGCAACGAGCGCGTGGCGAACCACATCCTTCGCCGTGAAGTAATTGAAAGACACGCCGTCTACACCCTTCAAGATGCGCTCGGCATCTCGCAATCCGGACGTTATTCCACGCGGGAGATCCACTTGCGAGCGGTCGCCTGTGATCGCCATCCGCGATCCCTCCCCAAGTCGGGTCAGGAACATCTTCATCTGCATCGTTGTTGCGTTCTGCGCCTCGTCGAGCAAAACGAACGCGTTCGATAGCGTCCGTCCGCGCATGAACGCAAGCGGGGCAATCTCAATGCGCTTTTCCTCGATCAGCTTTGTGACCTGCTTACCCGGCAGAAAGTCGTTTAACGCATCGTAGAGCGGTTGCATGTAGGGGTCGACCTTGTCCTTCATATCACCCGGAAGAAAACCCAGACGCTCGCCCGCCTCAACAGCCGGGCGAGACAAAATAATCCGATCAACATGCCCGCCCAGAAACATCGATACGCCAACGGCCACCGCGAGGTAAGTCTTTCCGGTACCCGCCGGTCCGATCCCGAAGGCAAGTTCGTTGTTGAACAGTGAAGCGACATAAGCCTTCTGGGCTTCGGTCCGTGGTTCGATGGTCTTCTTGCGGGTTTTGATCTCGAGTTGACCGGGCTTGAACATCTCCATCTGGTCGCCATCCAGACCCCCAGGATCCTCGTCAGTAACCCCTAGCCGGATCAGCCCGTCGATATCACCGGGCTCCGCCGCGCGCCCGGCTTCCACTCTTTGATAAAGGGCATGCAACACGCTTTCGGTTTTAATCTGCGCATCCGGCTCGCCATAGACCGCAAGCATGTTGCCTCGCCGCAGTATCTGGACACCAAGCTGGTGCTCGATCTGGGCGAGGTTGCGGTCATATTCGCCGCAAAGGTCTATCAAGACCCGGTTGTCAGGAAATTCGATCAGCCGTTCTTGGGGGGCTGTCGGGGCGGTGGGCGGTGTCGTTGCGCTCAGGGCCAAGAATGTCTCCGCAAAGAGTTATAAGGTGAGCGTGCCAAGCGTAGGGGATTCGGGCAAGCGCTGAGTGCAGAATTTGTGGGTGCCGAGGCAAAAACCACAGTTTGTGGGGTGTTCTCGCGTCAAGCGACAAGCCGACCTGCTAAGGAATTTGGGGCGCTTTCCATTATTTCCACTTCTACAAGGTCGCCGCGCACGGCATCTGGCGCATGGACATGCACAGCGTGCAGGTACTCCGATTTCCCGACCATCTGACCTTCGAGCCGTCCCGGTTTTTCAAAGAGAACCTTCACTCTACGTCCTACCATTCGGTCCTGTACGGCGCGTTGCTGTTGCGTCAGCAGGCTCTGCAGGTTTTGTAAACGTGCATCTGCAATTGCGGACGGCAGCTCCGCTTTTTCAGCTGCCGGGGTGCCTGGGCGCGCAGAGTATTTGAAGGAATAGGACTGCCCGTACTCTACTTCTTCGACCAACGCCAAAGTATCCGCAAAATCCTGATCAGTCTCACCGGGGAACCCC
>JASJAW010000024.1 GCA_030066795.1 Dinoroseobacter sp. | reverse complement strand
CTTGGTCGCAACAGTCTCAACAACGTGACGGCAGAGACAAGTACCGATGGCAGCATCACCATCAATTTTGGTGCATGCGAAGATGGGCGCGTGAACTGCATTCCGATCACGCCAGGATGGAACTACACTGTCCGGCTCTATGAACCGCGCGAAGAAATCCTAAACGCAACCTGGTCTTTCCCAGCAATCGAACCTTCGGAATAGGCCGAGCATAAGCGGGTTTCTCGGTGACTGCTTCGTCCGCATAGCTGCCGTTCATGTCGTCTGAGGCATTTTTCGAACCTGACCAAATCTGTCAGATGTCTCTTCCGAGCGGAAAGCTATCGCTCGACTGTTGGGCAGCATTTGCCCACATAGTGCAAACATGGGTTAGTTGTCATACCGTGCCTCAGCGGTTGGCATTGACCAATTGCGCTCGCTTTTGTGGTGACATCGGGCACGATCTCACCTGACTGGATCTACCGTTTAGTCATCGAGAACGATAACCGCCGAAGATTTGAGATTGCGAACCAGCCAAGCTAGCCTGATGTGGCTGTGCATGTTGCGCGGCTTTATCTAGTTCTTGAGTAAGGCAGCCCGGGCTGCACTGTATTAACGAGTAAACCTGTACATATGTTTTCGTACGATGACGCAGATGCGCACAACTGCTCCGAGCGGCGGGATCAACACCCGCCGTTCCCGGAGCTTGTGTCGCAAGAAGCACTAGACGGTAAGACAGATCTGTATGCCCGCCTGAAGAAGGCAATCTCGCGAGCTTCAGGCGCGGGCAAACGGAGAGCCGAGGTGCACCGTGGATAGCCACGTCACTGCAACTCTACGAATGGCTAAGAGCTTTGCCCAAGAAAGGCGATCGGTTCTTGGCGAGGTTTGGTTTGGTCGGTTCCAAACTGCCCTGGAACAAGAGAACCTTGAGCTGCTCCACGACCTAATTGTTGCCGGAATACAGCTTACACAAAGCACACCGGAAATGCTCGAAACCTTGAGGGAGGTCGACGCAGAGGTGGATACCTTAAGCCACCATGACCTGACCCTTCATTGACTGGCCCTGAGCACTCTTTGGCAAATGTGTGCCAGACCACCGAGCGGGCGGTGATCGGCGTCAGGATTGAGTGTTGCTGGGATTGCGCCAAGGGCATTGCGCCAGCGTGGCCAATGCAAGATTGAAGTGAGGAGGTCCGCTTCCACTGCCCTGCGACGCGCCAGGCCAGATTCAGTTTACGCGAATTATGCGAAGCGTTGCACTGTTACCCGCGAGCTGGCCGACTTGCTGGAACCGCGCAGACCCAGGAGCAGACGGCGTGTCACCCCGAAACGAACCGCTAGCACGTGTACAAAGACTGGAAGTGCGAATCCGATGATCAGGCCGCCAACGAAGTGCACAAGCTCGGTATCGACCTCTAGCGTATCGAATAGACGACGCGCCAGCGAGGTGCCGAACGGGTGGTAGAGGTAGATCGTAAACGCCAGGGTTGCCATTCTATCGATCCAGGCGATCCGAGGTGTGAACAAATAAAGTAAGATGATCGCACCCGCGCCGACTAATAGGCTCTGCACATCCATCCGATCGAGCGAAAGCCGCCCGGTCTCCCAGTAGACCTGCAAGTTTAGAAAAAGCCCCACTATCAGAAAAAGGGCAGCAACCGACGCCAGAAGGGCTGCCTTTTCCGCCAGTACCGCACCGTGGCGGATCGCGACTATGCCCAACAGAAATCCGGGCGAGAGATAAACCGCGTGGGCCAGTTCTAATTCACGAGGTGTTTGGATGCCTAGATAGCCCCAAGCAATTTGCAGGATGCATGCCGCCAACAACATCGGCATAGCCGCCCTATAGCGTAGCGCCGCGTCCAATACGCCAACGGACAGGAACAGGATAAGCACCGCCTGTAGAAACCAGAAATGCCCATAGGATAGTGTTATTGCGCCAATCAGCGGGGCGCCGCTCAAAAAGGAGTCAGTGAATACGGTGTTACCTAGACCCCAGAATATCAACGCTGCGATCACTCCTGGCACCACCAGCCGCTTGGTCTTTCCAAGCATGAAACCGGCTGCGTTGCCCAACTCGAGCGGGCGCAAGGCATAGACGCACCCTGCGATGAAAGCAAAAAGAGGCATGCGCAGATCAACCAGAAGGTCCGCCGCAAAGCGCCAGCCAGAATTGTCGGACACCCCCATCCCGCCGGTTTGGCGGATGCCGATAACATGGTAGGCCACCAACAGGACAGTTGCAAAAACACGCAGCGTGTCGATGTTCTTTGTGGTCCCCAAGACCGCCACCTTAACAACTCATTACTTACACCGCTTTACTCAAAACGCGTAGGAAATGCATGTCAAGTGACTTGGGCCGCTTGGTCCGCTAAACGGTCATTCACCCGATCTGCTACGCGAAAGAACCTGACAGGAATGGTACGATGACCGCTTAAACCGGAAAGCGGGTTTTCAGTTCTTCAAGAGAGTGTTGTCTTCAGTAGGTAACTCTTGAAACCCGTCTACTTCAGGAGTTTGACGAAGTGCCACGATAGGTAATCGTGTTGCCGAGATTGAGGCTCAGCTGTCTGCGCCCGACATCGATTGCTCCGCAACTTATGGAACAACGAAAAGAAGAGGATGCCGCAAGATGCATCGGCTGTTTTAAGGTGATCGAAGTGGGATCGTGATGCGAGGGCAGCAACGCGTCGAAGACGTGATTTCCGGTCGGCAACTTGTCTACCAACTGCTTGTCAAAACTATCGACGATGCTGAGAGGCAAGCCCTATCGTGGAAACCTGTGCTTTCAAACGACCCGCTTTTTGCCGCGTCGATAAGTTTGGCGATGGGAACACGCGGCTTGGAAATGCTTACACAATCGACGCGATACGCGAAAAAAAGAGCCAACCTTTAGAGTGTGCAATTTAGCAGCATTGCTACGATGAACTACGCGTCTTGCTAAGGAAAAGAAAGTCACAGCCCCTCAGACACTTTGGCTCAAAGCAAAACAAAACTTGAAAAATCGGCTTTTTTGTCTCATACTGAGCCAAAGGAGCGCGCTCGCATGATCGTTAAACAGACTTTTACGTTGGCAACGATCGGCCATGTCACCCGTCGTAACCCCTCCACTTTGCGCACTCACATCAGCCGCGGCCTCGCAGTGGCTCAAGGCCCACGTTCCATGAACTCGAACAAGCCAAGCGGTAAACATGCACGGTTCAGCTACTTCACTCTTATGGAATTCACCGTAGCTTATCACTTACAATTTATGGGTTGGTCTCTAGAGAAAGCCTTCCAGCTTTCCCAGTGTTTCGCGCATTCTGGAGACTTAGGAAAAAGACACCTTGGACTACCTAAGCGGGTATTGGCGGTACCATACCACAAACAGCATGGCGAAACGATTTTTGCCGTGTCTCCTGTGACCCTGAGGAAAATTTGCATTCCAGCTTCTAGGCAGGACTTCCACCGGCTTTTGAAGCTTGGCTTGGAAAGTGATGAGGTGCAGACGGTCAACGTCAGTCAGATTTTCGATCATGTTTGTTGGCGACTTAACCTGGACCCACGAGTTGAATTGGACAAGATATATCGTGTCGAAGATCTCAGCTAATGGCGCATGCGAACTTAAACATCACCGTCATTGAAAAACGGATGCTGAAAAAGTCTGAGGCGGCGACCTATACTGGCTTGCAATTGAAACACTTCGAGAACGTTTGCCCAGTACAGCCTATTGAATTGCGGCGTGGAACGGTCGTCTATGACAAGCGCGATCTGGACCTTTGGATTGACAGGATCAAGGCAGGGAAAGAAGCGGTCACCCAAGCGGACATTGTAAGGAAACTGTGATGACGCGAGTCAGAGTAAAGGGTTTCAAGATCTTCAAAGATCGCCACGGCAAACCGCGCTGCTACCACCGCGCGACCGGCCACAAGGTTGATCTAGAGAAAGCCCCCATTGGGTCTGCTGAATTCTTCGCAGAATGCTCCAAGATCACGGCTAAAGCGGAGGCCAAAAAAACCAAGACTCCAAAGTCAGGCACGCTCGGCGGTCTGATTGCAAAATATAAACAGGAGGATCACTTTAAAGAGCTCTCTGCAGCATCCAAGCGCGAGTACCAGATGTGTGCTGACATTTTGAAGCCGATCCACGATACCCCAGTATCGTCTATAGACACGCCCTTACTCGCTGCAATTCACGACAGGCTTGCCCAGAAATATAGCTGGGACAAGGCGAACCGGGTTCGCAATTTTCTGATCCAGGTTTTCAAGTATTGCATCCCGCACGGCTTGATCAAAGAGAACTACGCGGAGACGGTAATTAAGAAACCCCGCCCAAAAGACGCACCAACGGTTAATCGGGCTTGGTCATATAAGGAGGTCCAGACGGTACTTGCAGCAGCGTCCCCACACCTTCGCGCTGCGTTGGCGATGATATACTGCACAGGCTTAGACCCGTCGGACGCTCTCGGCTTACTGCGCGACCAGTTGGACGGAGACGTGGTCTGGAAAGCTCGAGACAAGACTAAAGAGGGTGCAGCGATTCCAGTAAGTGCTGTATTAGCCGAGGAGCTGGCCCGCGCACCCGACCATGATGCGGTTACGATCCTCGCTAGTTCCAAGGGCACTCCGTGGACTTATGACGGTTTCTCAAGTGGCTGGCATCGCCTTAAGCGCAAGCTAGAGGGATCTGGCGTGATCGGCACAGGGCTCACCCCCAAAGGGCTGCGCCACACCATGGCAACTTGGCTGCGAGAAGCCGGGCTGGATGAGCGTGATATTTCGGACCTGCTAGCGCAGAAATCAAAGGTTATGGGCCTTCACTACTCTAGGGACGCATCGCTGGCTCGGAAGAACAAGAAGTCTATCGCTGTTTGGGAAAAAGAGAACGAACGCAGATCAAGAGCTGTCAAACCTACCGAATAAAGTGTCAAACCTTAGAAAAGATGAGATATGAATACCAAGACAAATCATAAGCTTGGATGGTGCCCGGGGGCGGAATCGAACCACCGACACGAGGATTTTCAATCCACTGCTCTACCCCTGAGCTACCCGGGCACGGGGCGGGCTGACCGCCTCAGGGTGCGAGCGTTCTAGTGGCTCACTGAAAGAGTGTCCAGAGGCCCAAATACAAAAAATGAGCCTTTGTTTCGCTGCTTAATGCGGGCGCTCGGTGTCCTCAGTTCGCGGCGTTGTATCTTCGCTGAACTCATCGTTGTCTTCGACCGGGATTGCATAGCTACCGGTCATCCAGCGTCCCAGATCCACGTCGGCACACCGTTTTGAGCAAAAAGGACGATAGCGGTCTAACGTGTCTTTCTGGCAGATCGGGCAACTCATGGCAGGTCCTGTGCGTAAAGCGGAAGTCGGTCACGTTTGCGCTGCAATTCCACATGCCCCATAGGGGTCCAGCCAACGAGGCTGGTCTCGACCGGGTCGGCCCGAAAGGCGGCACGCATAACCTGATCAAGTTGTTTGCGGTCCTTCTTGGGCATCGGGGCGAAATCAATCACAACCTGGCCTCCGAGCCCCTTGAGACGCAACAAGCGGGGCAAGGCCCGCGCGGCGGCAATATTGGCTTTAAGCCCGGCGGCACCCGAGGTATCGGCGCCGGTGTTCACATCGACGGCTACCAAAGCACGGGTCGGCTCAACAAACATTCGCGCGCCAGTGGTCAGAGTATGGCCCGCCTCACGCAGCGCATCGATAGCCTCCAGAACCCCGAAATGCCCGAAGCCGCCGGGCTCGGTCACAATCTGGTCCGGCGCAGGGTCTGCCCAGTCACGCCAAGCCAGGTGATGCGCGTCGGGCGCGTCGACAAGCAATGTCGGCACGCCATCTCTACTGTCCGCGGTAACCGCTGCGGCGAGATCGAGTTGATCGCGCAGGTCTTCGGCAACCTCGTCCATTGGCACGTCCGCAGCGGCCGACCGGAGGATGATGCCATGGTCAGAGGTCCCCAGCAGCTCCTCACCAAGCGCCTTCAGGTCAAACCGCAGAGTTTCATCCGAAATTGATTTCGCTACGTTCACGCCCGGCGCACCGGGGGTTACGATGCATGTGCGACTTTTGAACAGGACCCGTTGCGTGACGGGCACCGCCTTGCCGGGTTCCGCAACACCGGACACCTGCACCAGCAGCGGTTTTCCGGCAGCAGGAGGCTTGCCCCCGCCCCGCAGAAATCCGTTCGCGCCCTCAAGTTTCACGATCGCCCCGCCCTGCCCTTTCATTGGACGTTCCGGTACCGCTCGAAAGATCGCCCCCGGCAAAGGCGGGGCGCCGGCAGGCGGATCTATCGCCAGATCTTCGAGTGTACCGTCCACCATAAGTGCGGCCGCACGCCGCTCACCGATGTGACCGAGTATGACAACTCGCCCCTTCATCACGCCGCCTCCAGAACGCCAAAGCTGCGCAACAGTGCGCTTGTTTCGGCCAAGGGAAGGCCAACAACCCCGGTGAAGGAGCCGTTTAGCCATGGGATAAAGGCACCTGCCGCGCCCTGGATACCATAACCGCCCGCTTTGCCGTCCCACTCCCCGCTCTCGATGTAGGAGCGGATTGCGACATCGCTCAGATGAGCCATCCTCAGCGTGGTTGAGACTTCACGCGCGGCAAACCTCTCGAGGCTGCGAACTGCAATTGCCGTGATCACCCTGTGGCGACGACCCGACATCAGGCGCAGAAAGGACGTAGCCTCGTTCGCATCCGCGGGTTTGCCAAGGATACGAAGGCCAACACAGACAGTCGTATCGGCTGTCAGCAGTACGTCCTCCGGCCCCACATCCAATGCCTCTGATTTCTCGCGAGCGAGCCGTCGGACATATGCAAGCGGCCGTTCTCCCGGCAGCGGGTCCTCATTAATGTCGGCCGCCCGAATAGCATGTGGCTCGACACCGATCTGCGCCAGCAGGTCGCGCCGGCGCGGAGACCCCGAGCCGAGGATGAGCCGGGGCCGGTTCGCCATCTGAAAAAACGCTTACTTAAAGCGGTAGTTGATCCGACCCTTGGTCAGATCATAGGGGGTCATTTCGACCTGAACCTTGTCGCCGGCCAGAACACGGATGCGGTTCTTACGCATCTTGCCTGCCGTATGTGCGATGATTTCATGGCCGTTTTCCAGCTCGACCCGAAACGTCGCATTCGGCAGGAGTTCCTTCACGACGCCTGGAAATTCGAGCAGTTCTTCCTTGGCCATGATGTCTCCATAGTAATCTTGCCCGCCAAGATGCGAGCGCGCCACCATATGCGCCCAGAACGCCTAAGTTTCAAGGTTAACTTTTGGGCGCTGGCGGACATGTGACACCTGAACACCGTCCGCATGGCTTCAGGAGTCGCTTCCCGGCGGCCCAAAGCGAGAGACGATCCGCTCTCGAATCTGATCGCGGGTCTGACGGTACGCCACCAGCTTGGCTTCGCGCGTCTCTCCGATTCCGACCGGGTCCATTACTGGCCAGTATTCAAGTTCCAGGTGAAAAACACGGGTCAACTCTAACGCCTGTCGCTGAGATGCCGGTGACAAAGCCACGATCAGGTCGAAGGAGCTTAGATCGTCGCCCCATTCCTGCATCTCCTCGAATGTGCGGGAGCGGTGGCGTTCCAGCTCCACACCTATTTCGCTACAGACAGCGACCGCAAACCCGTCGATATCGAGATCGCTTTTGACACCAGCCGACTGGATATACGCGCGCTGACCATAGAACTTTTTCATCATCCCCTCGGCCATGGGAGAGCGTATCGCGTTGTGATCGCAACAAAAAAGGACCGAGGAGGGAAAGGCCACGCCTCAGCCCCCGTAATGCAGAACGCAGATGAGGGTGAAGAGCCGACGGGCCGTGTCGATATCGACCTCCGCCTTGCCGTCGAGTCTTTCTTCAAGTACGCGAGCGCCCTCATTGTGAATCCCGCGCCGGGCCATATCGATGGCTTCGATTTGCGCAGGTGGTAAACGCTTGACGGCGTCGAAATAGCTCTCGCAGATCTGCCAGTAGTCTTTGACGATCTGACGGAAGGGGCTGAGTGACAGATGGAATTCCCCGACAGGGCTTTCATCTTCCTGCGCGAGATCGAACACAAGACGACGGTCTCGGATCGCCAGCTGCAGCCGGTAGGGACCGGGCGGAAGCTCGCGACCGTCACGAGCTGGCAATCGAAACGTGTTGTCTTCCAGCAGATCGAAAATGGCTACGCGGCGTTCCTGTTCAATCTCGGGCGTCGGGGGCGGCAACGCGCTGTCGTCAATGGAGATGTCGATCAGAGTGCTCATGCCCTCCCCTCCCTATTCAACCGATCAAGTCTTGCGCGAACGGAGAGGCCATGCGCTTCGAGGCTTTCCGAAATCGCCAAGCGTTCCGCTGCCGGTCCAATCGCAGCGAGGCTTTCGGGTGTCATGCGGGCCAAGGTTGTCCGCTTGACGAAATCCATGACCGACAGCCCGGAAGAGAAACGCGCCGACCGTGCAGTGGGCAGGACGTGGTTCGGGCCGCCGACATAGTCACCGATGGCTTCCGGGGTCCATGCACCGAGGAAGATCGCGCCCGCATGGGTGATCTGGTCCGACAGTGTTTCGGGGTCGTCGACACAGAGTTCCAGATGTTCTGGGGCGATCCGGTTGGATAGCAGTGCCGCTTGTTCGAGATCCTGCACTGTTATTACAGCGCCAAAATCGCGCCAACTGGCCCCGGCGATTTCCCGACGTTCTAGCGTTGCCAATCGTGCCTCTACGGCGTCGGCAACAGCCTCTCCAAAGGCTGCATCGTCCGTAATCAGGATGGATTGGGCACTTTCGTCATGTTCCGCCTGACTCAGGAGATCGACTGCAATCCAGTCCGGATCGTTGTCTTTATCAGCAATCACCAGAATTTCCGAAGGGCCGGCGATCATATCAATGCCGACCTTACCGAAAACACGGCGTTTGGCGGCGGCCACAAACGCATTTCCCGGACCGGTTATCTTATCAACCGGGGAGATGGTCTCGGTGCCATAGGCCATTGCCGCTACGGCTTGTGCCCCGCCGATCCGATATACGGTCTCTACACCAGACAGGCGCGCAGCCAGCAACACCAGGGGATTCGTGACGCCATCAGGGGTTGGTGCGCAGATCACCAATCGCTCAACGCCTGCCACTTGGGCCGGAATGGCGTTCATCAAGACGCTGGAGGGATAACTGGCAAGCCCACCGGGCACGTAGAGACCAGCCGCGGAGACAGGTGTCCAGCGCCAGCCAAGCTCGGCCCCGGAAGGGTCTGTCCAGCGGGCGTTCTCTGGCAGTTGATGCGCATGATACGCGCGAATTCGGTCTGCCGCGAGTTCCAACGCGGCCCTTTCATCTGCAGGCACCTTCGCGATCTCGGCGTCTATCTCACTTGCTGAGAACGCCAGCGTTTCGGGGCTCAGGTCGAGCCGGTCGAACTTTGCTGTCAGTTCGATCACAGCGGCATCGCCACGCGCGCTGACGTCGGCGATGATCTCGGCGACAACGGCGTCCACGTCCGGGCTGTCTTCGCGCTTCATGGACAGGAGCCGCGTGAAATCCTGTTCAAACGACGCATTAGAGGCGTTCAGATACATGGGCATGGGTCAGACCTCCTTCGGGCAGCTACATAGCGGGCCAACCGAAGGCTCTCAAGCGCGGCAATCAGTCATGAGAGGGCGTATGGTGAGACGGCGCAAGATAGGGTCGCGTCACATCTTGAAGTGTCAAATTCAAGCATTCGACGTCGAGGCCGATTGCACCGTCCCCGGCCAGCGTGATTTCAACCCGGCCGGAGCCGTCCTCACCGGGTTCAAACCCAATGGACAGCACGGACAAAACGGTATCCGCATCTCGTGTTACCCCAGTCGATTGAACCCGCAAAACATCGTCTACGGCCAATACGGTCTGGACCCGTTCGACTGGCCTGCCACGCTTCTCTGCCCGGTCCTTGTCTTCCCACCGGAAGCGGTTGAGCAACATCCCGAAGCGGCGTTTCTTGGGCTGCCACGAGATTTCCGAGCCCGGCAGAACGGCGTCCTGAACGAAAGCCGATAGAACCTGCAGGTCCTCGGCATCCTCTGCCTTTAGGCGCAGCGGTTGCTCGGCGCCATCTTCGAAAGTTGCATCATTCATACGCCCTGCACCCGTTCAATCTGGGCACCACAAGCGCCCAGTTTCTCTTCCACCCGCTCATACCCCCGGTCAAGGTGATACACGCGACTGACGACCGTTTCACCCTCTGCAGCCAAACCGGCGAGAATGAGCGATACGGACGCCCGCAAATCGGTGGCCATGACCGGCGCCCCCTTCAGGCGCTCAACCCCGGTAACTTTAGCCGTCCCGCCGTGGACGTCGATCTGCGCCCCCATGCGCATCAATTCAGGGGCGTGCATAAATCGGTTCTCGAAAATGCGCTCCTCCAGCACACTTGTGCCGTCCGCCGTGCACAGCAGCGCCATCATCTGGGCCTGCAGGTCAGTCGGAAAGCCAGGAAATGGCTCGGTAACGATGTCGACGGCGCTTACGCGGCCATTCTTACGTTTTACCCGCAACCCGCCAGGTTCCTCTGACACATGGATGCCAGCCTGATCGAGTTTCTCGGCAAACGCTCCGACCAGGCCGATCTTTCCACCCTCCAGAAGGATGTCCCCTCCGGTTATCGCGGGTGCCAGCATATAGGTCCCCAACTCGATCCGGTCCGTGACCACGGGATGTGTCGCACCATGCAGGCGTTCGACACCCTGAATTGTGATCTGGGAGGTTCCCTCGCCTTCGATTTGCGCTCCCATGGCGCGCAGGCAACTGGCCAGATCAACGATTTCAGGCTCCCTCGCCGCGTTTTTCAGAACAGTCGTTCCTTTCGCGAGTGTGGCAGCCATAAGCACGTTCTCTGTGGCCCCGACGGAGACAAAGGGAAACTCGATTTCCGCGCCCTTCAATCCCCCCGGCGCCTTCGCGTGGACATACCCATCTCGCAGATCCAGCTCTGCTCCGAGGGCCTCGAGAGCTTTAAGGTGCAAATCGACCGGCCTTGCACCAATGGCGCATCCCCCAGGCAACGAGACGACGGCATGCCCGTCTCGCGCAAGCATCGGCCCCAGAACGAGGATCGAGGCGCGCATCTTTCTTACGATGTCGTAGTCGGCAGTATGGTTGTTCAGGTCATGGCTCGACATGGCCAGGACTTTGCCATCCTGCAAGTCACTGACCTCGGCCCCTAGAGACGCCAAGAGCTGTGTCATGGTTGAGATATCGCTGAGGCGGGGCGCGTTGGTGAGCGTGAGCGGCTCATCACTCAATAAAGTGGCCGGCATCAACGCGAGGCAGGCGTTTTTTGCACCGGCGATCGGAATCGTCCCTGAAAGAGCCTGACCTCCGCGCACTGCAATCTGATCCATCTATTTGTGCCCCTACTCTGCCTTGGCTTTATCTGAGCGCGCGCGGGCCTGGGCTTTGCGTCGCCCCATATTTGCCTTGAGTGCCGCCTTTAGCCGTGCCTCCCGCTGCGCTTTCGCGGGAACGGTCTTCGCGCTGTCGTCTGTCTTTGGTTTTTCTGCCATAGGCGTGTCTTATCGCAGGGCTTGAAAAGCGTCTAGATTGCGCTTGCGCTAAGTCGCGATTGGGTCTAATCAGCCGCCCACACGATCGGGCGTCGCGCCCACGCATGCTGCTGTAGCTCAGAGGTAGAGCACTCCCTTGGTAAGGGAGAGGTCGAGAGTTCAATTCTCTCCAGCAGCACCACTCACTTCAATGACTTGCACCAAGTCACCACGGCGCCGCTCGCTCTCCATGTGACACATATGTGTCCCGCGAGGCCGGAAGCGCGGTTGATGCCAAGTAATGCCGGCACAGATGCAGGGGCTCAGCAGGGAACGGGATTGCACAACGGCACCGACGCAATGCGCGCCGAATAGAGGGGCATTTCGCACCGCGCACGGGCAGGTGAAATTGCGCAGACAGTTCAGGAGGTCGCAAGGGCTGCCCGCTGTGGCGAATGCCGGGTCAAAGGCGAGGCCGATTTCTGCGTCATCTATGTCGACGGCAGTGAGGGTACGCTTTCTGCTGCAGGAACAGGCGGGTCGCGCACGAACTTCTGGCGGAAACTCACAACTGTTTGGCGGTCTAGAAAAAACGCCCAATCAAGCGGACCCCGATACATGCAGCAACCGGGGATAGCATTTGAAGGTCCCACCGTATCAACGGCCCCGGCTTTTTCGTTCACGAGAAGAAAAAAGGGCGATGACGTATGTTTGGATTATTCAAACCAAAGACAGAAGTATCCGTGAACCAGAGCGGAATTAACGAGTTTGCCATCGACACCGCTGCACATGCCGCTGATGCAATCTTCACATTAATTATCGAGCGGGCAGCGCTTCGCCTGGACTATGATAACCGTCTTGGCATGCTTGACGCACAGTATGTACTGACGTCTATGTACCGCGTTCAGTTCTACCAAGGCTTTCTCTCTCAGGTGCTTTGCGAGGGACAAGCCGACCAAGAAAAATTTGAACGTCTCATTCTGCCAGCAATGCGCAAGGCATTGAACGAGAAATCTCTTCGCACTGGTCTCCAATGGATGACAGCTGGAACGGTTGATGGCTTCAGCAATGATGCGCTTCACAAACTACAGACCATTGCCGCTGCTGGTTTTGACGTGGGGATCCGCTCCGCTCTCGCATTTGATGCTGATCAAGAGCAAAACGAAGCAGACCTGAAGGAAATGGGCGAGTTTTTTCGAAACATGCACCGCTTCTTCGATCCAGCAGATGTACCACAAGCCGCGAATTCCAAGCGCGTGTGACAACGGGAATATTCCTGTGCTCAACGCGCAGTAGATTGGTAGCGTTGGGCAATCTCGTTCCATGTGACCTAGTCGGAAATGGGCAGGCACGACGGAGCAATCTGACCTGCCGAGACATTCTTTTGAGCGGTAGTTTCGGGCAGCAACTGGCTACAGTCCAACAGAAAATATTCGGTCCTTACAGGTTAGAGAGGCAAAGCAACTTCTGGAGATGGAAGAGCGTAGCATCGACGCGATTACCGAGACAGTCGGATATTCAGGTGTTCACGCGTTCCGTCGTCTGTTCAACAGGCTCACAGGGCTGAACCCGTCCGAGTTTCGTCGACGTTTTTAATGCAGTAGATTTCTTTCTGCTCGATAGTGAGACGCTTGGTCGGAATGGCGTTTCTCCGCCCTTTCAGCACTTAACCACTTCCAATCCGCACTTCCGCTTTCTTCCCAAAGCAGTCATGTGACCGATGTAGGCGGGCTTTCTTCTGTCTGTTCTAGATGGCGCTTGGTTTCAGACGCATTTCGCCACAAACCAGACAGTAAACGCGGAGGGAAAACTAAGATCGGGATGCCAATATCTCTCGTGCAATAGATTCTAACTCCGCGTGATTTGGCGCGCGTTCCAGCGCTAACGACGCCGTCTTGCGCGCGCCATCTAAATCACTCGCATTTTGTTGAAGCTCAATCAGTTGAAGCAATAGCTTCCCGGGCGCACGATGCACTGCCACAATACGGTGCAGGTGCGCGATAGCTTGCTCTGGCGCGTTGGCTTCGGATAACAGCCCTGCAGCCACCATGGCAAAATCAGCTTGAAGCGGTGCCAACTCTGTCGCCCGTTCGATTTCCAGTAGTGCGTCATACGGGCGACCCATGCGACGTGCAGCTTCGGCCTTAAGCGCATGGAGAGACGGCAGTCCTTCCAAGGTTACCTCCGAAAGAAGGGCGTCCGCATCGGCGTAGTTCCGGGTACGCAGGTAAACCATGGCCAGCCAAATCTGCAGCACCGGCCACTCGGGTTTGCGGATAACCGCTTCACCTGCGGCATGAGCGGCTTTCTTGAAGTCACGGGTGATCCAATAAGCGTGACTGAGGCGCTGCCACACCATGACGTCGTTCTCGTGCCGAACGCTCAGCCTCTTCAATTCATCGATAGCATGCTGTGTCTCGCCTTCGTACGCTGAGAGGATTGCGCCTAGGCTATCGCGCTCGCTCACATCGCGTTCGGCTATTCTGGCCTTCGAGAGCAATGCGCGTTGATCTTTGAGCGCAGTTTGGCGCTGCAAGGACTTGAATGAGACCGCCCGCATTAAAGGGGCCCAGTCCCAAGTCACTGTTTCCATTGAGCCCAGCGAGTCGAGGGGACCACAACTGGCGGCACACAGAGCCGGAAACTCGGTTTGCAGCCTGCGATACGGTGCCCGGCGCCTATTGAGCGACAACTGCAATTGGCTAACAGGCAAAAAGACTGCGGGCGACAGGGTGCCCGTTTCCACCAAATAAGGCACAATCATCTTCGATAGCGCGCCTGCAGGGCCGTGCCAGTAACCGTTGAGAATGTGCTTTATGCCTTGCGCTTTATCGCCGAGACGAAGATGAGCGTAGCCGTGTAGAACCTCCGCGGCGGAGTGATCTGCAATATGGATTGCCGGCCGTTTAGCCATATGGGCAGCGGTCGATAAAACCTCTTGGGGAGCGTCGTTCAACTGCTGCAACCGCATAGTTTTTGGATAAACAAACGAGATGCACAGCCCATCTGCGACCCGCGCGCCAAAGAGCCGCGCAGCTTCGTCAATGCGGCCTGAATGTTCGAGCCAAGGGCCAATATGGGCCAGCGCCTGCCCGATATGACCGTCGCCTCCAAAACTTTCGGGTCTGTCGCGCAACCGATGAAAGAGCGCTGAATACGCTGCATCCTGCTGGGTGGGGGTCAAATCCTGCGCGACGGCCACTTTTTCCGCTCCGCTCAAATCCGCAGCCGTCGAGGAAAACGCGCTCTGATCCGGCGCAATGATTTTTTTGCAGAAGGACATTGCCAGAAGTTCGACCAAGTCGCGTTGCGCTTCTGTAAGCCCATCAAGCACTGCAATATCGGGAAGACACTTTAGCTGAGGAAACTGCCCTCGATAATGACCGATTGCGGACATGTCGTCCGAAAACAACAATGCACCGCCCTCCCCGCTCGGCGAAGCGAGGGTATCGCGCATGTGGAATTCATAGAACTCATTCGGAACCACTTTATGCGGCCAAGGTTTATGCATAGCTTTGGGGTCGTCTGTAAGATCCCCGCGCCGGATGTGATATGCCGTGTAATGGGCGAGTTTTTCCTCAAGAGCCTCAAGAGCTTCCGAGACAGGTGCGGCGAAAGGGAGACGATTGAGTTGCGCTCGGAACCGCTGCGCGACAGGCTCTGTCTCCTCACCGGCCAATTCAATCACACCGAAGGCATTGCCAACGATTACATGCCTGCCGTTCGACAAGGTCTTGCGTATTTCTTTTGGGTTCTGCTGCAGTTTCCCGGTTAGCCTTTCGGAGCTCTGACGGATCTCAGACCAGTGCTCACGCGACAGAAAATGGGTTTTGACAAACTGCGGCTCAAACAACTCGGTTGGATCATTGAATGTCTGACCGACGCCCTTGCTCTCGCTCCACGCGCAATAAAACGGGACACCAAGATCATCGGAAAGCCGCATCGCGTTCATCAAACTTATGAGGCGGGCCCCTAATCGGTCAGCTCTGAACGCTATGAGCGCTCCACGCGAGGCTGTGCCCCTATGCGCCGGTTGCGCAGTCATGTCAGCGCAGGAGAGAATTGTGAACGTACCAATCGTCGAACCGTGTGTACTCCGGGAACCGACGCACGTAGCCTTTCGTCGTCATAAGTTCGAAGATCTCCTGTCGGGCTGGTGTGAAATTGTGCTCAACGGAAAACAGTTTCACGTTACGCTGTGCGAAATCAAAGGCCTTTAGGATTTCAAGCTCCGAGCCTTCTGTGTCCACCGAGATGTAATCAATCTCGTTCGGTGCGTTGAACTCATCAAGAAGGTCATTCAGAGAAATCGTTTCGACAAGTACCGAGTGATGGTTCGCGCGCATGGTGCCTTCATTGTGGTCGTCCGGATTGATCTCGGCCAGTCGTGAGAACATCGCTTTTTCGGTACACAGGAATTGCAATGTTTCGCCTGTGCGGGAGTACACACATTTGTGGCTGATATGACAGGCGCGTTCTCTCGCAAGGCGTTCGTGGTATTCTGGATTGGGCTCCGCCACAATGCCCTGCCAACCATAATGATGCTCCAGCACGTGGGAGTTGGACATTGTGATCCCATTTGTCGCGCCGAATTCCACAAAATAACCCCCGGTCTTTGCATCGAGTTCATAAAGCGCCCAGAGGTCCTGAAACAACTGCCCCTGAGCGGGCTTTACCCGCGGGATTGCAAACTCAAAAAAGCCCTCCAACGTGCGCCTTGATGGATCCCAATCGCGTTTTCGCTGCTGTTTACGATGCATGAGCAGGGTTGTCAGAAGAGCAGACGCGCGGTCAGAGTCCTTCTTCGCGATACGAAGTTCCCGCATCGCTTTGACAATGCGGTTCTCCTTCAATGGTACCGGACTTTCTTCGGTCATTTGCACCTCCGACTTGCTCAGGCAGCGGGTCGCTTGCCATCGGTCTCTTGAAACCAAGCGTACATCTTCTCAAGCCCCGCACGGATTGTCGTTTTGGGCTGCCATCCAAGCGCATGCAGGCGTGAGTTCTCCATAATCTTGCGCGGTGTGCCATCCGGCTTGGAGAGGTCCCAAGTGATGCGTCCTTCGTATCCGGTGACCTCGGCCATCAACTCAGTCAGAGCTTTGATCGAGATCTCCTGGCTGGTGCCCGCGTTAATCAACCCGCCCTCCGAGTAGTTCTCCATTAAGAAGACGCATGCGTCCGCAAGATCGTCCGCATCGACCAGTTCGCGCATTGGACTGCCAGAGCCCCAGGCTACAACCTCTGGTTCCGCTTTGAGTTTCGCCTCGTGAAAACGCCGCATGAGGCCTGCAACGACATGCGACGCTTGTGGGTCGAAGTTATCTCCTATCCCGTAGACATTCGAAGGCATGACCGTGAACGCGTCGAAGCCGTATTGCCGGCGGTAAGCATCACACATTGTGGCTCCGGCTATCTTGGCGATCGCATAGGGCAAATTCGTTGGCTCGAGCGGGCCGGTCAACAGACAGTCTTCCCGCATCGGCTGCTCTGCATGTTTGGGATAGATGCAGGAGGAGCCTAGAAAGAGTAGCTTCTGTGCGCCGAGCCGGTACGCCGCATCGATGACATTGGTCTGGATCATCAGGTTTTCGCGAATAAAATCAGCACCCTGAGTATCGTTGGCAAGTATGCCGCCTACCTTGGCTGCAGCAAGAAACACATGTGTCGGGCGCTCTCTCGCAAAGAAGGTGTCAACGGCCTCGCGATCCGTTAGGTCACACTCCCCGCGCGAGATCGTCACAGGGTGGACACTGCGCGCCAACAGCGCCCGTACAATTGCGGAGCCGACCATGCCTCTGTGGCCAGCAACAAAAACCTTCGCATCGGTCCCGATCATCACCGCTCTTCCCCTCTTGCCGTGCTTTCGCTTCCAACTGCATGTGCCTGAACCAGCCCCTTGACGTGGCTAATTTCAATAGCCGGTATCTCGGGCAGTTCTGGGTTTTGCGCGACGATCAGCCCATCCGCCGAGGCGGACTGTCCGACACTGTGTTCGGCCACTACACGGTATCCAGCTTTTTGCATAAGACGCATACAGGCTGGGTGACGCGCTCCGTGTGTCGATATAAAGAGCCAGTCGATTTTGCGGGCGTCCAGCAAGTCAGAAGCTCCCTCCAACATTTCTTCCTCATGCCCCTGAATATCGGAGTGCAACAGAGTGATGTGGTCCAGCTCCTTGAGCTTCATGAATTCACCAATTGTGAGGCGTGGCAGTTCGCCAACTCGGCGTTCCTGAATCTCGCGCTTTTTCTCTGGATAGCTGCCAAAAAAAGCGTGGGTGAAATCTCCAGACAGATCATTGATCTCGAAATTGCGGCGAGCCACTTTCATCTGGTTGGGCTGCGGTTCTACCAGAAAGACACGCGCATTTTCGATCTGGCGCGCGAACCACATTGAATAATAGCCCCAGTAACAGCCGGCTTCCACCATTGTCGCGCCTGGCTCTATGTACTTGAGCACTTCCGCGAAAACCCGTTCTTCTTGGGGTTCGTGCACGCCTCTCAATTGAGCGATAATCTCGTTAACCCAGGACCCGTAGTACCGCCCGTACAGAACCTTCAAACCGTTATGCATGTACTGGATCGCTACCCCATCTTCCACGGCGCAATCGCCCGCGCGCGGGTGGCGCGGAAGATCCTCGCAATCTCCACATTCCGTAGTAATACGAATGCGTTCTGTCAGAACGGGCAATTTCACGGGCTTGACGTAGTCCTGCCACCGCCCGCGCATCATCGCGATGTAGTACTCTTCTTTCGGCATTATCGGCGCTGAGCTTGTCTCACATCAAAGCGTTCTCGAGGAGGCTGCGGCGGTGCGCTGCATACCAATCGGCGGTCCGACGCATGCCTTCTTCGAGTTCGACCCTCGGCGCATAGCCCAGCGCACGCATCTTCGAAATGTCAGGGCAGCGCCGGTGCGTGGCACCAGCAGCTTCAGGACCGGGCACCATTTCCAGATCGACCCCTAAGACGCGGCCGGTGATAGCCACCAGTTCCCGGACGGATATCTCGTGGTCATTTCCGATATGGTAGATCTCGCGATGCTGACCCCGCGCATACATGGCTATAATCCCATCGATGACATCATCAACATACGCAAACGCGCGGGTATCAGTGCCATCGGACTGGATTGGGAAGCGCCGCTCACCAGCGTCCTTTACATCCATCGCACGGGTCAGAAACTGCGGGATTACGTGCTTCCAGCCCATGTCCGGCCCGTAAACGTTATGTGGCCGAAACACTTGCATCTTGCGGAAATGCTCTTGTCCGTAGTTCAGCGCGATAAGCTCGGAAACGATCTTGGAACCACCGTAGGAATACCGGGGATTCAAGCTGTCTGGCAGCATCAAGGGAACTGTTTCGTCCGTGGGCACGGTCGGCGGCTCCTGATAAACCTCGGCGGACGACGCAACCACGAGATCCGGCACATCTGCGTTGCGGCAGGCTTCGACCACTGCCAACGCGCCGCGCAATCCAACATCAAGAACCAACTCCGGGGTTTTGTAGAAGTTCTCGGTCCCGTTGATCGCCGCGAGATGAAATACCACTTCAGCCCCGTCGCAGGCACGTGTCACTGCCGCCGCATTGCGCACATCAACACTGTGCAGATCAACCTGGCTGGCCACAGCAGCAAATCGAGACCGATCGCCGCGCAGCATATTGTCGACAACCGCCACGTCCCATCCGTCACGGACTAGCCGCTTAACAAGATACGCACCGATGAAGCCCGCGCCACCGGTTACAACAGCCTTCGCCATTAGGCTGCTCCCTTTTTCAACGAGCCCCTTGCATCCGTTCGATGCCCAGTGTTGCCGACTGCGAAGTAATTTGGCCCGAGTTCATACGGCCGCAGATCAGAGAAGTGGTTCCAGTAATCGTAAATGAACCCATCCTCAGCCATTAAGCCAAGCATCTGTCGCGGTCGAAGACTGGCCAGATCGGGGTGGTTATTTGAAATGATAGCGATGTCTGCGGACTCCAAGGCGGACTGCATAGTCGCGGCGATGACTGCGCGGGGCGCAACCTCCGCCAATTGCCCGGAACTGCAAACCGGGTCGAAGATTCGAATTGTTGCGCTCGGGGCCGCTGTTTCAAGCGCTGTCAGCACCTGGAGTGACATCGCACCCCGCAAATCGTTTGTTGCCGGAACCCCCTTGAACGCCATACCGAGCAAGGCCACGGTCGGGGCTGTTTCCGAGCGTTTATGGTACTCGTCGAGAATAAACTCGATGGTCTCGGAAGGTTGGCGCTCATTTACTCGCCGCGCTGATGTTGTGATGTCCAGATCAAGCCCCACTTCGCGGAGAGATTGCGCCAGGATATGGGGATCCTTCTGAAGACACGGACCTCCAACAAGCCCTGGCAGGGCTACATTTGTTCTTGGATAGCCAAGCTTTCCACCGGGAATGACCTCCATTGCATTCACACCGTAGACGTCGCAGATTCGGGCAACTTCATTTGCGAAACCGAATTGAACGTCTCGAAACGTGTTATCCACCAGCTTAATGATCTCTGCTGTTTCGAGGGTCGAGACCTGAACACAGGTCGGCGTAAGCTTATAAAAGAAATGCGCGGCGCGCTCCCGCGTTTCCACTGTATCTGCGCCAACGATCTGAGGCAGCCGGTGCAACTCATGCATTGCCCGACCCTCGAGTGTACGCTCTGGGCACATGGCGATTTCGAAACGTTTGCCGGTTGCCGCCAAGATCGGCGCGACGATGTTCCTGGCGGCACCGATTTTCACGGTCGAACGCAGGATGACCAACGCGCCGTCGCCCATGTTCTCGGCAACCTCGCGTGTTGCAGCTTCTATGAAGTCTGTGCGGGCAAGTCCATCGGGGCCTAAAGGGGTGCCGACCGTGATTACATACACGTCGCAGGACGTGCCCGGAGCAAAGGATTGCGTCGCCTTGAGGTGACCATTTCCAACTGCATGGGCCAGCATTTCCGGAAGTCCGGCCTCGGAAATATGGGGTTCTCCCATATTGGTCATACTGACAATGTCGCCACGCCGCTCAACGCCCAGGACGCGGCTGCCGGTTTCAGCCAGAGCGGTCGCGAGCGTCAGCCCGACATGTCCGAGCCCAACCACGCCCACATCGAAGCGCATCTTGTCGTCTTTGTTTATCGTCGTGGCCATAAACCTTACACCGATCCACCTGCGCTTTTTCCCGCGGCGTCCCCCCCCTGGGCCCAAGCGACGCGCAACTACATCATTCTGAGGCACACTAATCGAACCAGTTGGGAGCAGAAAGCAAGTATTGGGCCTCCGACACATGAACCAAAAAAGTTGAAAAGGCCTTGCCCGGTTCGCGCAACCAGTTTTGGGGGAGGAATCCGAGGATGTCCTACCGGCTAAACCGACGCTGTCAGCAAAGGTACTCAGGGTGCGAGACTTGGTGAAGGACTGCCTTTGTCGCCAGTTGACGATAAAAACGCGGTACTGCGGAGGAACCGTGCACAGTGCTGATCAGGATCAAAGCAATGCTGGTATCGATCATTTAAACGTTCGAAAATCAGAAGACGAAAAGTCTTTTGATTCAGGTGTCTGGCAGTGGACGAAGATTGCGAGTGGCGGAGCATGAAAAACGACAGCAACGACTTCTATCCCTCCCCTCTCAGACGCCTTCTGGAAAGTCTTAGGTAATTGGAGCAGTTGCCATGTTGATAGACGGTCGAACTCTAGACGGTTCAAGCGAGATTTCCTGCGATATTCTGATCGTCGGTGCTGGGCCTGCGGGCTTAGCTCTCGCTATGGACCTAGACCCTTCCCTTGATGTTGTGATCCTCGAGCGCGGAGGGGAAACAGCTACCGGCTTTCTAAATACCGGTAAGGTCCCCGCACACGACGGATATTCTTACGATCTCGAAAAATCGCGAGGAATCGGTTTCGGCGGCGCCAGCGGCCTCTGGAATTTCAACCCCGGCTGGCAGGTACGTCCGCTCGACACCATGGATTTTGAAAAGCGTGATTGGGTTCCCGAGAGTGGCTGGCCCATCACCAGAGAGCAGATGGAGCCCTACTATCGGAAAGCTCATGCGCTCTTGGAGATGGAAAACACCAGCTACGACCCGGTCGACTGGGTTGAAGATAGCGAAGTCCTGGATGACTTGACCGAAGAAGAGTGGTCGCTGGGCTTGTCCGTCATGAGATACGCTGAACTTGACGCATTTACGACAAAGAAGGCCCTTTTTGAGAAGGACCCCAAGCGGCGCGTCATCCTTCATTCTGCGGTTGCGGACTTTGTCTCGAATGATCAAGGCAATCGAATTGTGACCGCCGTTGCTCGAACCAGCGCCGGAGGGTCATTCTCGATACGCGCAGACCAGTTCGTGCTGGCTGCGGGCGGGATCGAAAATGTAGGGATACTTCTGAATACCGACCTAGCCAAAGGAAACGACCATGTAGGGCGGTATTTTATGGAGCACCCGCATCTATCGCCAGGAGAAGTCGTTTTTGAGAAGGGCTTTCAGACGGACAAACTGAAGGCCTTTGTGGCGTCGGCCTACAAGGGGTTTCAAGGTGAAAGGCCAGCGGCTGCGACCGAGCAAGGACGTCTGGTCTTCCGTACGAGCCGGGAGTTTTGCGAGAAACATAAGATCGGCAACTGTTTGCTCTGGGGGAATCTGACGACAGCCGGAGTCGCGACCGGAGGCGTGCGATCACTGCACGAGTTACAGCGTTTGAAAGACCTCGAAATCGAGCCTCCGGAGGGCGTGCGCCAAAAGCACCTGTCCAACATCTTATCGAGCCCCGGCTCAATTGCCGGGAGCACGGTCAAGAAACAATTGGCGAGACTGCGCCGAAAACTAGGGCAGCCACAGGACGAGAATGCATTTTTTCTGCACATGGAGACCGAGCAGGTGCCAAATCCGGACTCGAGAGTTGTTTTGACAAATGAGTTGGACGAATTCGGCTTGCCTCGCACAACGCTTGACTGGAAATTATCCGACTTTGACCACGCCTCTATCGCGACAACACTTCGAGAATTCGGCAATACCTTGAAGGCTAACGGCATCGGCCGCCTCAGGAACAGTCTTTCTGAGAATGATCCGGTTCCCCAGATCGGCGGAGGCTGTCACCATATGGGCGGGACCAGAATGTCCGCCGATGCCAAGAGCGGGGTTGTGGATGCAAATCTAAGGCTCCATGGAACAGAGAACTTTTACATTGCTGGTAGCTCTTGCTTCCCAACTTCGGGTGCGTCCAACCCAACTCTCACTCTGATCGCGCTGTCCGTGCGTCTTGCAGAAGAGTTGAATGCTAAAGCAACTAAGGAACACCAACCGAATACAGTCCGAGCGTCTGAGTCTGCGTGAGAGCATGCAATCGTCGGACCGGGCTGAAGAGCATGTATTGTCGGGCTCCGGAGGAGATCTACAGCCGTCTGTGGATGTGCTCCGGGCGAACGAAAGATTTGCGGTTGAGCGCTATGGAAAGGAATGCCTAGGAGCGGGCTAGTGATCTGGTCGGCTCAACTTTTTTGGCCGCTCCAACCGCGATCACCCTATGGTACCGACAGAAAAGAAAAACGCCGGAATAGCTCCGGCGTTCCTCAGTTCCTTCAATGTTCGCGCCAGCAGCGTCAGGCTGCAGAGGGCCTCCGCTTTCGCTTCAGCGCCGCAAGACCGCCCACGCCGGCGAGCAATAGCCACCCTGCTGCAGGCAGTGGGACTACTTGAGGCGCAGTGTTGGCAAGACCAAACTCTGCGCCGGTGACGTTATCAGTCCCGAAGACCTGTTCTAGCGCCGCAGTCCCGAATGTTGCGCCGAGCGCGGTGTTCAGTGTTGGGCTGATCAGCAGTTGCGTGCCGGCTGCAGTCGTTGACCCGAACGTAAACAGCTGCGCTTGTGAGGTTCCGGTTTGGATTCCCGTCCCGTTGGCGACACCGTTCAGACCGCCGGACGCCGTATCGATAACGAAATTACCGACCGTCACGAAATCTGCGCCAAAGCTGAGCGTCACAAATGACCCATCATGCTCAATGCTGGCATTATTGGACATATCCACCCCGCCGCCCGTGATCGGGAAGCTGAAGACCGAGCCGGACGCGCTAGCGACACCAGCAGGCGTTGCAATGATCGGTCCCAAATCCAAGGTGACGTCGACAGTGGTCAATCCGCCGATTATCGGCATGGTTGCAGCGGTGGCCGCACCCGCCGAGAGAAGTCCAGCGATGGCGACCACCGCTGCGCGTAGAGTTTTTGAAAGCATTATACCCCCAGTACTAGCTATTACTCGAACCACCCAAAATTAGCGCATTTAGTTGCAAATCAAAGGAATTTTTCGAAAGTTAATTTCCGCACGACGTCAGGGCACAGTATTCCGGACCTCTTAAAATCCGCAAAAGCCTGCAATTTGCATTGTCGGTAGCCCCGTGCGAAGCAACCGTGACGTCTGCCCACACCAGCCTAACCCTATTTGGGAGTTTTTATTTCTAATATTCTGATATTCCATATAAATTTCCAAATAATTTCTGATGCTATATTGTGTGCGGGAACCGTTATCCACGCGTTGAGTGAACACACCTGTCAAATCGCGGTGAGGTGCCCGCTATCGGCGATCGAGACTAAACTCGATAACCGGTTCATACACTCGGCTCTGCCAACCCAGCAAAGTGAAAAGTCCGTTACCTCGTCACTCTCAGCCGATACGAAGAAGATGCGTGGTGAGGCGAGTTCAAGCGACATCAAACTCTGAGACGAACTGTTAGATGGCGCCTCACCTGAACAGGTTCTAAATTTAAGTTATTGTTTTTCAGTATCAATATTGAGACTGATCGGCGTACAAGCGTTGAGCTAAAGTACAGCTTTTTAGATCTTAAAATCGTAGTGCTGTTACTGCGAGCTTCGCCCCTCTCTTGCCGCTACGCGTCGAATAGCGACCAGCGTGATAGGCGGTCCGCAAATCTCAAATACGACTGTGCTTGCGATCGTAAACGCCATGATCGCCGAGGCCCATTCCGGGAATCTTTCACCGGCTACAAGAGCCATCCCTACCGCAACTCCTGCCTGTGGTAGTAAAGCGGGACCGTACCAGGGCACCTCTCCGGCTGGCGAACGTCCCAACGACGCTCCGATCAGGCCCCCGAAGAGGCGTCCAATCACTCTTAAAGACAGAAAAAGAATGCCAGCCCACCCCAGGGTCCAAATTGCTGCAGGCTCTAGCAACGCACCGGCAAGCAGGAAGAAGAGGATCATGAAAGGCCACTGAATATTCTCGATTTCATGGAATGCCCGGTCATGATGACGCGCGAAATTCGCGATGATTGCTCCGGCTGTCATACCGGTCACAAGAAATGAGACTTCCAGCCAAAGCGCCAAACCGGATGCAAGAAACACGATCCCAATCGCCTCAGCTTGCGAGGGTTCTCCGGGCTTCAATCTGCCCGTGAGATAAGCTGCAGGTCCTCCGATGGCTGCGCCCAGCAGGATTGCACCGCCAAAATCCCAGAGCGACCCGGTCAAGACGCCAATCCAGCTGTCGTTCTGTCCAACCACGACAACCGCCAAACTGAATACGAGCAGACCCCATGCGTCATCAATCGCCACAACCCCTTTCAATGTCTCGGTGAAGCCATTCGCGACCCCGGACTGTCGGATGACATCTGTCATGGCAGCCGGAGCCGTCGCTGTCGCGATAGCACCAAGCAACAATGCTTACCCGACGGGCAAACCGGCCGCGGCGAGGCCAATGGTAACGACTGCAACGGTTGAAATGACAATCGCCAGAGAAATGCTGAGAATTGCCCTGCCATGCTGGGCGAGATTTCTGAGCGACAGAGAACCGCCCAAAAGAAACGCGACCATGGTTAGGGCCACGACGGATAGCTCTTCGAACCATCGTGCGACTTCGTCCGGGACAAGTCCGAACCCGGAATTTCCGGCTACCAGTCCCAATAGCAATAGTAAGGTTACACGGGGTAAACTGGTTATTCTTCCCAGTTGATCCGCAACCAACCCGAATAGAAAGAGAACCCCGAGCGTAACGAGGAAACCGGGTAATTCCATGCAGTAAGAGTAACCAGTTTCCCGCCACCGCGAAAAGGCACCCTGTTAAAAATCGTTGTACAAACCCGTGTTCGAAGGCTTCCCCAGGCCAAAACCCTTTGCCAATCGGTCCTCATATCTGCAGTCTGTCCTACAGTGCCCCGAT
>JASJAW010000005.1 GCA_030066795.1 Dinoroseobacter sp. | reverse complement strand
ACTACCCGGCAAGCCTACGTGGTATTTGCGACATCACAAAGGCACAAATAAACCCAAGGTTGTATTGTTCTGAGCAATAAACAAAAAAAGGGCCGCTCGCTGCGGCCCTTTCTAAGTCATGAAGTTCGCCGTATCAGGGCTGAGGTTCTTCGTCTCCGCCCTCGGCCTTGTCCTCGGCTGTCTCAATCAGTTCGCTGTCTTCCGAGCTGGCAGCGCCGATGTCGTCGAACAGTTCCGCGATTTCGAATTCGGCTGCAGCTTCTTCTTCGGCGGCAAGTTCCTGAATTGACTTGCCAGAAGCCTGAAGCTCGGCTTCTTCGGTCGAGCGCGCAACGTTCAAAACGATTTCCACATCGACTTCAGGATGCAGCGTCACGTGTACGCTGTGCAGGCCCAAGTCTTTGATTGGGCGGGCCAGTGAAACCTGCTTACGATCAAGCGAGAAACCATCTGCGGTCGCGGCTTCTGCTGCGTCGCGGGTGGTGACGGAGCCGTAAAGAGCGCCAGCGTCAGAAGCGGAGCGAATCACGACGAACTGTTTGCCGTCGAGCTTCTCACCCAGAGACTCGGCTTCTTTCTTGGTCTCAAGGTTGCGTGCTTCGAGCTGTGCTTTTTGTGTTTCAAACTGCTTGATGTTCGCATCAGACGCGTTCAAGGCCTTGCCCTGCGGGAGCAGGTAGTTGCGCGCGTAGCCGGGTTTTACGTCGACCACTTCGCCCATCTGGCCCAGCTTGGCCACGCGTTCCAAAAGGATGACTTGCATAGGCTTGGCTCCTTACTTCACGGCGTAAGGAAGCAGGGCGAGGAACCGGGCGCGCTTGATGGCACGGGACAGTTCACGCTGCTTCTTTGCCGAGACGGCGGTGATGCGGGAAGGCACGATCTTGCCACGCTCAGAGATGTAGCGTTGCAGAAGACGGGTGTCTTTGTAGTCGATCTTAGGTGCGTTGTCGCCCGAGAAGGGGCAGACCTTACGACGGCGGAAAAATGGTTTTGCTGCCATGGGTTGGGTTCCTTATCTCAAGCGTTGGATCAGCGGCGTTCGCGGCGGTCGCCACGCTCTTCGCGCTTCTGCATCTGGACCGAAGGGCCCTCGGCGTGCTCGTCGACTTTGATGGTCAGAACGCGCATCACATCGTCATGCAGGCGCATCAGGCGCTCCATCTCCTGAACGGCCGGTGCCGGGGCATCGGTGCGCAGATAGGCGTAATGGCCCTTGCGGTTCTTGTTGATCTTGTAGGCCATCGTCTTGAGGCCCCAGTATTCACTGTCGACCAGCTTGCCACCGTTGTCGGACAGAACGGTGCCGAAGTGTTCAACAAGACCTTCGGCCTGCGCGTTGGAAAGATCCTGACGCGAGATAAAGACATGCTCGTAGAGGGGCATGTGCTCTCCATATTTTACTGCGCGTGTTTCATAGTGCGGTGTTCGAGGTCCCAGGCCGCACACGAGAGGCCACGCGGGGTCAATCGGTTTGGGACCCGCGCCTTTTAGCGATTGTTGCCAAAAGCGCAAGGGTGAAGTCGGGCACTTACTTACTGACCGCAGCTCGGCATCGTGGTCACGGTCTTTTGCCAAAACATGCGGGTTCAGACGAGACCTTGTGCAACAGTTGCATCTGTTAGTTCAGAGTGTGAGTACGTTATGGTTTTCGGCTTCCGCGGAATGTCTTCCTTGGGCGGACTAATTGAGCGCCATATTTTTCGCCTTCGCGCCTTCTTGTCGGCGCAAGGCGGCGGGATCTCGGTGGACTTTGTCCCGATTGTCGCCGCTGTCATTGGGCTGGCGCTTGGGGTGGTGTCCGTGACCAGCTCCGCATTGGAGTCTTCCTCTGAAAAAATCGCTGCGACGGTCGGTAGTTTCGATATTCAGACGCGGCTACCTGGATTTGGTGCTGTGACGGATCCCGACAGTTCGGATGCTCCGCAAGGAGTACAGCCGCAGCCCGCGAACACGCCACAAGTAGAGAGAGCCCCTGCGTCCGGCGGAAGCACTGGTGGTACGATTGGTCAGGCGAACGGTCTCGAGACGCGAACCTCCGGCGTGACAGTTTCTGTCGATAGACTGGGCAGTGCTGCGGGAGTGTCCACGACGACCGAAACGAAGGATCGCGACGAGGCTGTCTTTACCGACCAGTGGCTCTTTCCAGACTGACTGAACGGCACGGCTTCAAAGCAAATTCCCGCATGCGAAGCCCCCAAAACTCCATGTTCTCTGCACAATAGGGCCGCCTCTACGGCACCTTTTGGGGGCATTCCCAATTTTATTCAAAACCTGGGAATCGGTCCGGTGCATTGTTTTTCCGTCGGTAGTTTTTTGGCCCGCCGTATTGCGCGTTTCCTGCGCAAAGATTGTGGTGCTGTCTCTGCAGACTTCGTGCCGCTTTCGTTCCTGGCGATCGTGGTCCTTGTAGGGGCCGTCGAGGTCATTCGCGGCGCGACCGAAGCACCGAGCCAGGCCACTTCTGAAAACCTATCAGGCGTGATGGCCAATGCGCGTGAGATCGAAAACCGCGCAAATCTCAGAGCCGCTACGTCACAAACCGACGTAGGCTCTTCCGATTTCAGCAATGTGGATGACCCAAGCAACGCGCCTGCCGTGCCGGGCGGTGTTCATGGGGGCGGCAGCGGGTCCGTAGGTGGGACTGCAAGTGCTGCAGGCAGTTCAAGCAGTAACGCGTCCGGAAGCAGCGCGCCGTCCTCGTCTGGCTCCGGCGATGGCGGGGCGGGAACGACTGGCAGTCCTGGAGGTTCGAGCAGTTCCGGCTCGAACAGTGCGACCGGCGGATCTGCGGGCGGTTCCTCGTCCGGTTCTTCCAGCGGGAGCACAGGCAATGGATCCAGCGGAAGCTCCGGCGGTGGTTCGGGCGGCAGCTCCGGAGGATCTTCTGGTGGCAGCGGTGGCTCTTCCGGCGGTTCATCCGGTGGAGGTAGCGGCGGGTCCTCGGGCGGGGCGTCTTCAGGCGGAACGAATGGCCTCTTTGATGCCTTTATGCTCTGGCTATTGTCTTTCTGAGCACTTTGACCTGCACGCACTCTTTCGAGCATGCGGATTTGCGCACAGATTTTGTGACTAGGTCGAGAATTGTTCTTTATCAGAACAACGCCATCTTACGGGTCGTTTAGTTCTCGAAAAGGAAGTCCCCCTATGAAACTCCTCCCCCTTTCGGCGGCTGCGCTTCTGGCGCTGAGTACCGCCACCTTCGCCGGCGGCCACGGCAACGCACAGAAATATGTTCTGGATGCGTCCCATAGCCAGATCGTTTTTTCCTACAATCACCTTGGGTATTCCACGACCTATGGCATGTTCTCGGGCTTTGAAGGCGAGATCATGTTCGACGAGGAAAATCCCGCGGCCTCCAGTGTGTCGGTGTCGATGCCAGTGCGCTCCATGATCACAGGCTGGGAAGAGCGTTTTACGCATTTCATGGGAGATGATTTCTTCGGAGCCGACGAAGACGACCAGCACCTCGTAACGTTTACTTCCACATCAATCGAAGTGACCGGAGAGGACACCGCCCTGATCACCGGCGATCTGACGTTGAACGGTGTCACCAATGCGGTTGTTCTGGATGCCAAGCTGAACGCGAAGGGTATGCACCCGATGGCCAACACCGAATGGGCCGGATTTGATGCAACCACCACATTGCTGCGGTCCGACTACAACGTCGGCGCCTTCGCGCCTTTCGTCAGCGACGAAGTCGAAGTTCTGATTTCCATCGAAGCGATGATTGCCGAGCAGTAAAGCTCTCCCCAAAGCCCACCACTCACACAAGCGCCCCGGTCTTTGACCGGGGCGTTTTGTCTTGAGCAGCACTTGGTTGAGCCCGAGTGCCGCGAGTTCTCTGGACCAAACAGGGTGCGGTTACTGCGCCCGGGTCGCTGTCAGCGCTGTTTCCACCGTAACGTTCAACCCGACCTGTGAGCCATCCGAGTAGTTCGGGCCGATGCCGAAATCGAGCCGCGCGAGCGGCAGCGTGCCGGACATCGTCGCGGTGCCCTCGGTGACTTCAAGTGAGAAGGGCAGCGTGAGGGGCAGGTCGACACCCTTCAGCGACAGCGTTCCGGTGGCCATATGCGTGGCGCCCTCGATCCCATCAGCGGGCGCGATGTCGGCAATAAACAGCGCTGTCGGGAAGGCTGTGGCGTCGAAGAACTCTGTTCCAAGCGCCTGGCCGGTGACCTGACCAAGTGAGAGTGAGCCGATGGCGATCGTCACCTCCACGTCGCCTGTCCCGCTTGCCTCGTCGTAGCGGATCGCTGCGGTCCACTCCTCAAAGGTGCCGGTCACAGGTTGACCCATTTGCGCGACGGTGAAACCCAACGAGCCATCCTGAACGACCCAGTCGGAGGCAACCGCTTCGAGTGATGCAGCCTCGGTTTGAGCCTCTGAATGTGAGAATTTTCCGAGCGCGGCGCCCACACCAATGGCCGCAATGAAAGCCACGACGGCGCCAATCGGGGGCAGCAGGCCGGTTTTGTGGGGGGCGAGATCGGGCAAGGCTGTCGCGCCCGGCAGCATCCGTGCAAGCGTCGAGTCGCGGTCGACGAAGCGATGCTTCAGTGCGCCGGCGATGTGAAGAAAGAGCGAGATAATCAGAACGCGTTCCAAGATCACATGCAGGGCAGCAAAGGTTTCCGCGATGCTGTCGGATTTCGGCACGAAGGGCAGGTTCTGGCCAAACGGCCACCAGATCGGGGCAAACCCGGTCGTGGCCGCGTGGTGGATCCAGCCGGACAGAGGCACCAGAACAATAGAGCCATAGAGCGTGAAATGCACGACTTCGGCCGCTAAGGTCTCGGCCTTCCGCTCCGGATGCAGGGGCGCGGGGCGTGGCTGGGTGATGGCCCATAGAATACGCGCGAGCGCGACGAAAAAAGCGGTGATGCCGACTGTTTTGTGGATCGAGAAGACCAGAGCTTTCCGCGCGAGCTCTTCGCTGGTTTCAAACGGCATGTTGTTGGAAATGATGCCAAGCGGAATGGCTGTCAGGATCAGCAGGGCAGTCAACCAGTGGAAGCTCTTGGCGACGCGGCCATAGCTTTGGGTGGAGTTGGACAGACCGGGTGCAAGAGGGGCATTCGTTGAGGGGCTGGACATGGGGAAGACTCCGAATGGCGTTGTCCTTCATGTAACCGAATGGACATGTGTGACAATTGGAGGAACGGCACAGGATTTGTGCGTCGTTTCGCAACCGGAGCTGCGATTGCCAGCACGCTGAGCCTCGGTTAAGCAAGCCAAAACGACCAAAAGGAGGTCACGATGACCCGAGCCTTCGTATTTCCGGGACAGGGGGCGCAAACCATTGGGATGGGGCGCGATCTGGCGGACGCCTATCCAGCGGCCAAGGCTGTATTCGATGAGGTTGACGCGGCCCTTTCTGAAAAGCTGTCCGACCTGATCTGGGAAGGGGATATCGAGACCCTGACTCTGACGGCCAATGCCCAACCGGCGTTGATGGCCACCTCGCTTGCCGCTGTACGAGCGCTGGAAGCCGAGGGTGTGAGTGTCGAAAGTGCTGGGTTCGTGGCAGGGCATTCGCTTGGAGAATACTCCGCGCTGACGGCAGCAGGGGCGCTGACGGTCAGCGAAGCTGCGGTTCTGCTGCGTGCGCGTGGAGAGGCCATGCAGAAAGCCGTGCCGCCGGGCGATGGGGCCATGGCGGCAATCCTTGGTTTGGACATAGCTGCGGTGCGAGCAGTGGCTGAAGAAGCTGCGGACGGGCAGGTCTGCGCGGCGGCCAATGACAATGATCCGGGGCAGGTTGTTGTCTCGGGCCATCGGGCGGCGGTGGAGCGCGCGGTTGATATCGCGAAGTCGAAAGGGGCCAAGCGAGCTGTGATGCTGCCGGTCAGTGCACCGTTCCATTGTGCTTTGATGGCGCCTGCGGCTGAAGTCATGGCGGAAGCGCTCGACAAGGTTGATATTGCGGAGCCGAAAGTGCCGGTTGTATCGAATGTTAAAGCCGAGGCGGTGCAAAGCCCGGCAATGATCCGCGACCTGCTGGTCGAGCAGGTTACCGGCGCAGTGCGCTGGCGCGAAAGTGTGCAGCACATGGCGGCGCAAGGTGTGACAGAAATTTGGGAGATCGGCGCCGGCAAGGCGTTGATTGGGATGGTGCGCCGGATAGATCGGTCCATCGCCACGCGGGCGATCGGAACCTCGGCGGATGTTGAGGCCGCGGTTGCGGCGGGCAAGGAGCAGGCCTGATGTTCAATCTGGAAGGTAAAGCAGCGCTGGTCACCGGCGCGTCGGGAGGAATCGGGGCGGACATTGCGCGCGCGCTGCACGCGCAGGGCGCGACCGTTGGGTTGTCCGGCACACGTGAAGCACCGCTAGAGGCGCTTGCTGCTGAGCTGGGCGAACGGGCGCATGTCCTGCCTTGCAATCTGAGTGACGCAGAAGCCGTTGATACCCTGCCAAAGACCGCTGCGGCGGCTATGGGCAGCGTGGACATTCTCGTCAACAACGCGGGTATCACCCGGGACAACCTTTTTATGAGAATGTCGGACGAGGAATGGCAGTCTGTTCTGGACGTCAATCTGACTGCGACCATGCGCCTGTGCCGGGGCGTGCTGCGGGGTATGATGAAGGCGCGTTGGGGCCGGATCGTGAACATCAGTTCGGTCGTGGGCGCCACGGGAAATCCGGGGCAGGGGAACTACGCCGCCTCCAAAGCGGGTATGGTAGGCATGTCCAAGAGCCTCGCCTATGAAGTGGCTTCCCGTGGGATCACGGTGAATGCGGTCGCACCCGGATTTATTGAGACCGCCATGACCGACAAGCTGAACGAGGATCAGAAGGAAAAAATCCTTTCTCAGATCCCAGCTGGTCGTATGGGAACACCGGGCGAAATTGCGGGCGCGGTGGTCTATCTGTCCAGCCCGGAAGCGGCTTATGTCACAGGCGCTGTGCTGCATGTGAACGGCGGAATGGCAATGATCTGACGGGGGTTAGGCTTGCCTGCTACCGCCTCTGCGAAAGCGTTTGCCTTTGCGTAACTGTGTGATATAGGGCGCGCAGATTTGGCGCGGGGGGCTTGATATTGCCATGCGCGAAACAAACATGGTCCGCACGGGGCCAGGACTGAAAACATCGGGCAGATCCCCGAGACTACGGATGAGGACATGATATGAGCGACGTCGCAGATCGGGTGAAGAAGATCGTTGTAGAGCACCTTGGTGTTGAAGAAGGCAAGGTATCTGAGAACGCCTCTTTCATCGATGACCTTGGCGCAGACAGCCTTGACACGGTTGAATTGGTGATGGCGTTCGAAGAAGAGTTCGGCATCGAGATTCCTGATGATGCAGCTGAGACGATCCAGACTTTCGGCGATGCGGTGAAGTTCATCTCCGACGCGTCCTGATCCTTCGGGACCTTCGCATTCGCTGCGGCGCCCTCGGGCGCCGTTTTGCATTTTCAGCCCCGTTCGGAACCGGTGCAGCCGGTCAAAGACCGCCGGTCATTAGGATGCGGCTTGTTCCGATGGGGGCAGCACGTATATCAAGTGCGCAAACGCAATAACCAAAGACGAGGGATCGAGCATGCGTCGTGTTGTTGTCACCGGTTTGGGAATGGTGACCCCGCTTGCCAGTGGGGTGGAAGAGACATGGAGCCGCCTTCTGGACGGCCAGTCCGGTGCCGGGACGATAACCCGCTTTGACGCGAGCCATCTTGCAACAACTTATGCCTGCGAAATCCCGCGTGGAGATGGCTCGGACGGGACCTTTAACCCGGATGCTTGGATGGAGCCCAAGGAACAGCGCAAGGTTGATGAATTCATCCTCTATGCCGTAGCAGCTGCCGATCAGGCGGTGGCCGATAGTGGCTGGGCTCCTAAAACGACCGAGGAGAAAGAACGCACCGGCGTTATGATTGGCTCCGGCATTGGGGGGCTGTCAGCCATTGCCAACACCGCTGTGCTGCTCAAGGAGCGCGGGCCTCGCCGCGTCTCGCCCTTCTTCATTCCGAGCGCGTTGATCAATCTCGCTTCGGGACAGGTGTCTATCAAGCATGGCTTTAAGGGCCCTAACCACGCAGTTGTCACGGCCTGTTCTACCGGAGCGCATGCGATTGGTGATGCGGCACGTTTGATCGCACTTGATGATGCCGACGTAATGGTTGCGGGCGGCGCAGAGAGCCCGATTTCTGAGATCGGGATCGCGGGCTTCAACGCCTGCAAAGCCCTGTCAACCAAGCGCGGGGACAACCCTGAAACGGCAAGTCGTCCATGGGACAAGGATCGTGACGGGTTCGTGATGGGAGAAGGCGCGGGTGTGGTTGTGCTGGAAGAGTACGAACATGCTAAGGCGCGTGGCGCTGAGATCTACGCTGAGGTTATAGGCTATGGGTTGTCTGGCGATGCCTACCACATCACTGCGCCGTCTGAGGACGGCGAAGGCGGAGAGCGGTCCATGCGCGCGGCGATCAAGCGCGCCGGAATTTCCGGCGCAGATCTGGACTACATTAACGCCCACGGTACCTCGACCATGGCGGACACCATTGAACTTGGCGCTGTAGAACGCGTGCTGGGCAACGGTGTGGGCGGAGCCACAATGAGTTCGACGAAGTCTGCCACGGGACACTTGTTGGGTGCCGCTGGCGCGATTGAGGGAATTTTCTCTATCCTTGCGGTGCGCGATCAAGTTGCGCCACCTACACTCAACCTGGATGACCCTGCCGTTGAGACGGCACTTGATCTGGCGCCGAAAGCCAAACGAGAACGGGATATTACCTTTGCGCTGTCGAACTCCTTCGGGTTTGGAGGCACCAACGCCTCGCTGCTGGTCGCGCGGGTCGATCGCTGATGTGGCGCGCACTCGCCTCCAACATGCTGACGATTCTTATCGTCAGTTTTTTGGCTGTGATCGCCTTGGTCGCCTGGGGGCAGCGCGAGTTCACATCTTCTGGTCCGCTGGAAGAGCCGACTTTCTTCGAAGTCCCGAGAGGAGCGAGCCTGACCCGTATTGCAAGCAACCTGGAGGAACAGGGCATCATCTCCTCCGCGGCGATCTTCCGGCTCGGCGCGCAGTATTCGGAGTTGGATGAAGATCTGAAATTCGGGAACTATGAAATCCCGGCCAATGTTTCGATGGAAGAGGTTCTCGGGCTATTGAGCGAGGGGGCGGCGTCATCCTATAGGTTTGTTGCGACATATGTGATCCGGGTTGCAGATGCCGAAATGCGCTTGCGGGAGCGTATTCCTGGCCAGGATCAGGTGATCGAAGTGGCTACCTGGTCGGCAGAGGAGGCGGAACCCGCTGCATATGCCGATCTCGTTGCGGCCGGTACTCCTATGGCGTATCGCGTCTCGGTGGCGGAAGGGGTTACGAGCTGGCAAATCACCGATGCCTTGTCCAAGGCAGGATTTCTGAGCGGTGAGATTGGTCCACTTCCTCCAGAGGGAAGCCTTGCGCCGGATACGTATGATGTAACTCGAGGAGCCGACCGTGCGGGATTGCTGGCGCGTATGCGCGAGTCGCAGGAGCGAATCGTGGCCGAAGCCTGGGCAGCGCGGCAGCCGGATCTTCCCGTCTCGACTCCGGAGGAGGCACTTGTACTGGCGTCCATTATCGAAAAAGAGACCTCCGTGCCTGAAGAACGCGGCGTCGTCTCTTCCGTATTTGTGAACCGGTTGCGGGAGGGCATGCGGCTTCAGACGGACCCAACTGTAATCTATGGTATTACGCGAGGTGTAGGAACTTTGGGGCGTGGCATTCGCCGCAGCGAGCTTCGCGCGGAAACGCCTTGGAATACTTACGTTATTCTTGGTTTGCCCCCCACGCCAATCGCCAATCCCGGGCGGGACGCGATCTTTGCGGCAGTGAATCCAGAAGCGACAGATTACATCTTCTTTGTGGCAGATGGAACGGGTGGGCACGCCTTTGCCGAGACACTTGCCGAGCATAATCAAAATGTCGCGCGTTGGCGCGAAATTGAGGCGGAACAGAACTCAAACTAAACAGCGCGCGCACAACCCTAAGTTTATATCTTGACTCACCGAACTCCCTAGGGTATAACTTGTGACAAGCTAGAAGAAGTGGGCAAGCGACCCGGGGACACCCGCGGTCGTTTTTTCGTTTTCGCTCGTGCGGCAGCATGAGGGGCGAACTTTTTCATGATCAACGAAATTGGCGCGGGGGACCCCGTGAGCCTTTTGGCGTCGGCCACCGACCAGGTCAGTTACCTGCGGCGGAAGATTCACCATGCGATCGCTCAGCTTGAGCAGATCGCTGAGCGCGATGCGTCCGAGCGCATCAGCAAAACTGAATTGCAGCGCCAGTTGAAGGACTTGCGCGAGGTCACGATGACCGTGATCAGGGAGGAGGCTCGCATTGCTGAAGAATGCCGCAAGTTGTCAGGAGAACTCTCGTCCGGAACCTACGACCTCGACGCTGCCCGCACTGAAATCAGGAGCCGCTTGGCTCGCCTCCGAGAAGCCGGAGGTGACGGAGGCTTTCCTGAAGGATCTGAGTGATCCGACGCTGGCGGCACTACCCTACCTGTTTGAGTTCTGGGCGCTGGAGCATCAGCTGCCGCCTGAGGGCGATTGGCGGTCGTGGGTTATCCTAGGCGGGCGCGGTGCGGGCAAGACCCGGGCTGGGGCGGAGTGGGTGCGCGCGCAAGTCGAGGGGCCGCGCGCCACCGACCCGGGACGCGCGCGCCGCGTGGCGCTGGTTGGTGAGACGCTGGATCAGGTGCGCGAGGTTATGATCTTCGGCGAGAGCGGGATCATGGCGTGCTCGCCACCGGACCGGATGCCGGAGTGGCAGGCCGGGCGCCGACAACTCGTCTGGCCAAACGGGGCGATTGCGCAGGTTTATTCCGCCCATGATCCCGAGAGCCTGCGCGGTCCTCAATTCGATGCGTGCTGGGCGGACGAACTGGCGAAGTGGCGGCGGGCAGAGGAGGTCTGGGACAATCTGCAGTTTGCACTTCGGCTTGGGGAGCGGCCTCAGGCGGTGGTAACGACGACGCCGCGGAACGTGGATGGGTTGAAGCGGTTGCTCGATGCGCCCTCGACCGTCATTACCCATGCTCCGACAGAGGCGAACCGGGCATATCTGGCGGCGTCCTTCATAGAGGAAATCCGGGCGCGCTACGCCGGGACACGGCTGGGGCGGCAAGAATTGGAAGGGCTGCTTCTGAGCGACGTTGAAGGCGCATTGTGGTCAACCGAGGCGTTAGAAGCCGCGCGGTTGGATGAAGCACCTCGTCTTGATCGGATCGTGGTTGCAGTGGACCCGCCGGTGACTGGCCATAAGGGGTCCGACGCCTGCGGGATCATCGTGGCTGGTGTCGCCAATCAAGGGCCGAAACAGGGCTGGAAAGCCTATGTGCTGGAGGATGCCTCGGTCGAGGCCTCAACCCCGCTGCAATGGGCGCAGGCCGCGATTGACGCCTGCAAGCGCCATGCGGCGCACCGCTTGGTTGCGGAGGTCAATCAGGGCGGCGATCTGGTGGAGACGGTGCTGAGGCAGCTGGAGCCGCTGTTGTCTTACAAGGCTGTGCGCGCAGCGCGGGGTAAGACCGCGCGGGCCGAGCCGGTCGCGGCGCTTTACGAACAGGGCCGGGTGCATCACTTGCGCGGGCTTGGCGCGCTGGAGGACGAGATGTGCCAGATGACGACGCAGGGCTTTCGCGGATCGGGCAGCCCGGACCGGGTCGATGCGCTGGTCTGGGCCTTGCATGATCTGATGATACTGCCGAGCGATCACCTGGCCAATCCGCGCATTCGCGCGCTCTGACATTTCAATACTCGCGGCGGTGATGGCCTGCGCCAGTTCGGCGATAGGGCGATTTGCGCTGCCTGCGTTTGCGTTTCACGAAGGGGGCATCCTGTATGGTGTTCAATCTGTTTCGAAAAACCTCTGCCCCAGAGAGGGCGGCGCCCGTCGCCCCTGTTGGGACCAAGTCGGGCATTGGGAAGCAGCTGTTGGCTGTGGCGTCGGGCGGTCGGGTGGCGTGGACGCCGCGTGATACCGGCTCACTGACGCGCAACGGATTCAACGGCAATCCGGTTGGGTTTCGCGTGGTCAAAATGATTGCGGAGGCGGCCGCTGCCTTGCCGCTCACCTTTCAGGATGCAGAACAGCGCTATGAGAGCCATCCGTGGATATCGCTGATTGCGCGGCCTAATGGCGGGCAGTCGCGGGCTGAGTTCCTTGAGGCGCTTTACGGGCAGATGCTGTTGTCCGGCGACGGTTATATCGAGGCCGTGTTTGGCGGCGAGGCGTTGCCGGTCGATCTTCATGTGTTGCGTTCGGATCGGGTGCGGGTGCTGCCCGGGGCAGATGGCTGGCCCGCGGCCTATGAGTATGCGGTTGGCGCGAACAAACATCTGTTCAAAGTAGAAGGTGGGCGCCCCCCGATTTGCCACATCAAAGCGTTCCATCCGCAGGATGACCATTACGGGTTCTCGCCTATGCAGGCGGCGGCCGCGGCCCTGGATGTTCATTCGGCGGCGACGCAATGGTCCAAGGCGCTCTTGGACAACGCGGCCCGGCCCTCTGGCGCGTTGGTGTATCGGGGGGTGGAAGGCGATGGCAGCCTCAGCCCGGAGCAGCATGCGCGATTGGTTGATGAGGTAGCGGACCAGTATCAGGGCGCGCGCAATGCCGGGCGACCAATGCTGCTGGAAGGTGGGCTTGACTGGAAACCGATGGGGTTCAGTCCCACGGATATGGAGTTCCAGAAGACCAAGGACTCGGCAGCTCGGGAGATTGCGCTGGCCTTCGGAGTTCCCCCGATGCTTCTAGGGATCCCCGGCGACGCGACCTATGCCAACTACCAGGAGGCGAACCGGGCGTTCTATCGCCTGACGGTTTTGCCGCTGGCGCACAAGGTCACCGCGGCCTTGGGACATTGGCTGTCGGAGCTCGCCGGGGATCAGGTGGCGATTGCGCCGGATCTGGACAAGATCCCGGCGTTGTCGGTGGAGCGGGATGCGCAATGGACCCGCGTGGCGAATGCCGAGTTTTTGACCACTGCCGAAAAGCGCAACCTGCTGGGACTGCCGCCGCTGGAAGACAAAACCTGAGCGGGTTTCGAGAGGACATCACATGGAAGAGTTGGATTTGGGCCCGCGCGCAAGCAGCGGGCTGGAGATGAAGTTTTGCCGGTTCGGGGACGAACTGGATCTGGGTGAGGAACTGACGATCGAGGGCTATGCGAGCCTGTTCGGCGTGGCCGATCAGGGGGGCGATATTGTCGAGCCGGGAGCCTATGCCGCTTCGCTTGCGGCTCTACAGGCCAAAGAACGCAGTGTGAAGATGCTTTGGCAGCACGATCCGGTGCAGCCGATCGGTGTCTGGGACGAGATCCGCGAGGACGGCAAAGGGCTCCGGGTCAAAGGGCGGTTGCTTGCAGATATCGAAAAGGGCCGGGAGGCGGCGCGCTTAATCGAGGCGGGCGCGATTGATGGGCTCTCGATCGGCTATCGCACGAAGAAATCCTCGCGCGATGCGCAGGGACATCGCCGTCTTGCGGAGGTGGAATTGTGGGAGGTCTCGCTCGTGACCTTTCCGATGTTGCCAGAGGCGCGGTTGGGCGCCAAAGCGGGCGATCCAGAGGCCGATCTGCTGGCTCTGGCGGAAGCGCTGAGGCAGGCGCGTGCGGTGTTTGCCGCTGAGTAGGAGTTCATTCATGGAACATGTCCAAAGCGCTCAGGCGCATGGTACGGATGCGGTTCGGGACACCGCGGCGTCGGAGGTCTCTCCGATGGCTGAAGTCTCAGCCGAGCTGGCGGCCTTTGTCCGCGAGATCAAGGGCCGAGAGGCCGCGATGAAATCCCGACTTCAACAACAGGAAGAGCGAATTCAGATGCTGGATCGTAAATCTATCTCTCCCGCGCGTCCCGCGCTGTCCGGTGCCACCGTGGAGGCCGCACCGCATCAAAAGGCGTTCGATGCCTATATCCGCACCGGCGACGACGACGCGCTGCGCGGTCTGCAAATCGAAGAGAAGGCGATGTCTTCTGCCGTGGCAGCCGATGGCGGCTATCTTGTTGACCCGCAGACCTCTGAGACCGTCAAATCGGTGCTGAAGTCCCAGGCTTCGCTGCGCGCGGTTGCGTCCGTCGTGTCCGTTGAAGCGACAGCCTACGACGTGTTGGTAGATTTTACCGAGACCGATGCGGGCTGGGTCTCGGAAACCGCCGATCAGACGGAAACCGGGACAGCACAGATTGACCGTATTTCGATTGCGCTGCATGAACTCTCAGCGCTCCCTAAAGTCTCGCAGCGCCTGCTAGACGACAGCGCGTTTGATATCGAGGGCTGGCTTGCGACCCGCATTGCGGACAAGTTTGCGCGGTCTGAAGCCGCTGCGTTTGTTACCGGTGACGGCCTGGACAAACCCACCGGCTTCCTGACCACGCCTCAAGTGGACGAGGCAGTCTGGACCTGGGGTAACCTTGGCTATGTTCCGACCGGTGTTGACGGTGCGTTCAGCGCCTCGGCCCCGGCAGATGCGCTGGTGGATCTGGTCTATGCACTGGGCGCACGGTACCGTGCAAACGGTACCTTCGTGATGAATTCCAAGACGGCAGGTGTGGTCCGCAAGATCAAGGATGCCGACGGGCGCTTCCTGTGGTCTGACGGACTGGCAGCGGGCGAGCCGGCGCGCTTGCTTGGCTATCCCGTTCTGATTGCAGAGGACATGCCGGACATCGCGTCGGGCGAAGCGGCCATTGCCTTCGGTGATTTCGGAGCAGGCTACACAATCGCGGAGCGTCCTGACTTGCGCATCCTTCGTGATCCGTTCTCGGCCAAACCCAATGTGCTGTTCTATGCCACCAAGCGTGTTGGCGGTGGGGTTACCGATTTCGCGGCCATTAAGCTGCTGAAGTTCGCTGTCAGCTAAGGCGCCTAAGCCCTTCTGAGAGCCCCGAAGTTCCGTCTGCAAGGCGGAACCTGGGGCGTGCGCATACAGGCGGCGTTTCTAGCTGTTCCCTCCGTCCGAGTGGCGCTGCGCGCACGCCCTTGCCGGTTCGGCGAGGATCGCCCGATTTGGAGACTGTAAATGAACATAGTTGAAGAGACCTCGGTTCCCGCGGAGGCCCTTCCCCTGCAGCAATTTAGGGAGCACCTCCGCCTGGGCAGTGGTTTCTCAAATAGTACTCTGCAAGATACGTTGCTGGAGAGCACACTGCGAGCTGCAATCGGGGCGATCGAATACCGGACCGGGAAGGCGCTGTTTCGCCGTGCCTTTGTCTTGCGTCTGGAAGACTGGGCAGGTCCCACGTTCCAGCCTATTCTGCGCGGCCCATTGGTGCAGGTGAGCAGCGTCCGGTTGGTGTCCTTCGGGGGCGAATTTACAGAGGTTGCGGGCAGTACCTACAAGGTAGTGCCGGATGAGTATCGCGCTGGGATCAAGGCGCGCACCACGCTGCCGCAGATCCCACATCATGGTTACGCTGAGGTCCGCTTTGAGGCTGGCTACAGCTTGGATTGGGATGCCGTACCCGAAAGCCTTGCGCAAGCTGTGATGGTGCTGGGCTCGCATTTCTACGACACTCGAACCGGCGTGCCCGATACCGGCCTGCCTATGCTCGTTCGAGTGCTGATCGAGGCCTTTCGCGACCTTCGTTTGTTCGGAGGACGAAAGGAATGAAAGTGCCGAACCTGAACCGTAGGCTGTCTTTGGAAGAGCGGCAGCAGAGCCCCGATGGCGCGGGTGGGTTTTCGGAGGCTTGGACACCGCTTGGTACATTGTGGGCGGAGATCGACCACCGGACTGGGCGCGAAACCGCCCGCCGTCCTGCGACAGCGGTTTCGCTGACGACGCTGCGGATCATTGTGCGCGGGGCGCCGGTGGGGGACCCGAGCCGACCCAAGCCGGAGCAGAGGTTTCGGGAGGGCCAAAGAATTTACCGCATTCTGGCGGTCGCTGAGCGCGATCCTGATGCGCGCTTTTTGACTTGCTTTGCGGACGAGGAGGTGGGCGCATGAGTTATGTTACGTCAGCCCCGCTTCAGGCTGCTCTGTACCAGAGGCTGGCCGACGACCCGGCCCTATCAACGCTGCTCGGCGGCGCAATCTATGACCAGGTACCCGCAGGGACCCTTCCGGCCACTTATGTCACGTTGGGGCCTGAGACAGCCGTGCAGATTAGCGACAGTACCGGACGCTCCTCACGTCATGATTTCACAGTGAGTGTCACCACAGATGCCCGTGGCTTCCAGACCATCAAGGACGTTGCGGGCGCAGTTGTAGACGCGCTGCAGGATGCGCCGCTCAGCCTAGCACAAGGCCGTTTGAGCGCCCTCGACTTTCGCCGGGCCAAAGCCCGCCGCGTCGGAAATGGCGTGTTGCGCCAGATCGATTTGCGCTTTCGGGCGCGTGTCGACCTCGATTAACCCTCAAGTTTGGAGAGCTCCATGGCTGTACAAAAGGGCAAGGACCTTCTGATCAAGATCGACATGACCGGAACCGGGACCTTTGAAACCATCGCGGGTCTGCGGGCAACGCGGATAACCTTCAACACCGAGACGGTCGATGTCACCTCGCTCGAGAGTGCCGGCGGATGGCGTGAACTGCTCGGCGGGGCAGGTGTGAAGAGCGCCGCGATTTCGGGGTCTGGCGTCTTTAGGGACGAGAGTACAGACGAGCGCGCGCGGCAGATATTCTTCGATGGTGAAGTTCCGGGTTTTCAGGTCGTGATCCCGGATTTCGGGACGGTTGAAGGCCCGTTCATGATCACTGCGATTGAATACGCAGGTAGCCAGAACGGAGAAGCAACCTACGAGATGACGATTGCTTCCGCCGGCCAGCTCACCTTCAACGCACTTTGAGCGGTGTGGCAAACCCTTACGCCGGAGAGGTCGTGGTGACGATCGACGGTCAGCAGCATGTCCTTAAACTAACGCTTGGGGCGCTGGCGGAACTGGAGGCCGCGCTGGAGGCCGACTCGTTGATTGCTTTGGTGGAACGCTTCGAGAGCGGCGCTTATCGCGCGCGGGATGTCGTGGCTTTGTTGCATGCCGGTTTGCGGGGCAGCGGACATGACCTGTCGCTATCCGCTCTTGCGAGCGCAGAGATCGAGGGCGGCCCGTTGGCGGCCGCTCGGGCGGCGGCACAGCTTCTGACGCGAGCATTCGCCGTGCCGTCCGGTCGCGAGGTATGACCCGGCTTGACTGGCCAGGGCTGATGCGGGTCGGCCTGAAGGAACTCGGATTGAGTCCGGGAGCGTTCTGGGCGCTGACCCCGGTGGAACTGATGATCTTACTGGGTGTGGACGAGAGCAGTGATGCCCCTCTTGGGCGTGCCCGGCTCGAGGAATTGATCCGCGCGTTTCCAGATCAGACGGAGGATATTTCCGATGAGTGACTATGATGAACTGGACGGGTTCGGGGACCGAATAGCTGAGCTGGATCAGACATTCGAGGACGCCGCAGCGATGGCGGCGACATTCGACGGTGAACTGCGCCGTATGCGCGATGGGATGCTTTTTGCCGAACGCGAGGCTGCAACGCTAGGCAACAGCGTTGGAAACGGACTACGGCGGTCGTTTGATGATGTTGCGCTTGAAGGCGGTAAACTGTCTGACGCGCTGAAGAATGTCGCGAGATCCCTGTCGGACGCGGCCTACAACACTGCGATGAAGCCCGTCCAGCGGGCGCTGGGCGACAGTCTGACGTCCGGTGTGACGAGCTTGGTGTCCGGGCTCTTTGGCTTCTCCCACGGCGGAGCTTTTGCCGAAGGGCGCGTGGTGCCCTTTGCACGTGGTGGTGTTGTCACGTCGCCCACAACCTTCCCAATGCGTGGCGCAACCGGGTTGATGGGCGAGGCGGGGCCAGAGGCTATCATGCCGTTGGCGCGCGGAGCGGATGGCCGCTTGGGCGTGCGCATGACCGAAACGCCGGCTGCGCGACCTGTGCAGGTAGTCATGAATATCTCCACCCCAGATGCAGAGAGTTTTCAACGCTCCAGAGCCCAGGTCGCGTCCGATGTCAGCCGTGCTTTGAGCCTGAGCCAGCGCAATCGATAAGGAGGCGTGGATGCAGTTCCATGATGTGCGGTTCCCTGCGAACCTCAGTTTCGGGTCCGTTGGCGGACCAGAGCGACGAACCGAGATTGTGACCCTTTCAAATGGGTTTGAAGAGCGAAACACGCCCTGGGCACAGTCTCGTCGACGCTATGACGCGGGTGTCGGAATGCGCTCGCTTGATGATATCGAGCGCCTGATCGGCTTTTTCGAAGCGCGTCAGGGTCAGCTGTTCGGGTTTCGTTGGAAAGACTGGTCGGACTTCAAAAGCTGCGAACCCTCACAGTCCCTTTCATTCGAGGATCAGGAAATCGGAACCGGCGACGGTCAGACGGCCGCGTTTCAACTGACGAAGTGCTACAGATCTGGCGCACAGGTCTATCACCGACCGATCACCAAGCCCGTTCAGGGGAGTGTCAAAGCGGGTGTGGATGGTATCGAACTGGCGGAGGCCGTTCATTATTCCGTCGATACGGAGTCTGGCCTCGTGATCTTCAGCGACCCGCCGGCGACGGGAGCGACTGTCTCCGTCGGGTTTGAGTTCGATGTGCCGGTCCGGTTTGACACCGATCGCATCCAGACCTCAGTCGCGTCGTTTCAAGCAGGCGACATTCCCAGCGTGCCTGTGGTGGAGATCCGGGTATGAGTGACAATGCAGCGGCTTTAGAAACGCATCTCGCAGCTGGTTTGACGACGGTGTGCCGATGCTGGGTTTTGCGGCGTCGGGATGGCGTGGTGCAGGGATTCACGGATCACGATGTGGCACTGTCGTTTGACGGGGTCGATTTCACGGCCAACACAGGTCTTTCTGCTTCGGCGTTGCGCCAGACCACAGGACTGTCGGTCGACAACACAGAGGCCATTGGCGCGCTCTCGGATCTTACGATCAGCGAACGCGACCTGAACGGCGGACGCTATGACAGTGCAGAGGTCGAGATTTGGCTGGTCAACTGGGCTGACCCCGAGGCGCGCAAGCTGACCTTCCGGGGGACAATCGGAGAAACGCAGCAGATTGACGGCACATTTCGTGCCGAATTACGCGGGCTTGCGGAGCCGCTCAACCAACCGCGTGGTCGCATCTTCCGAAAAGATTGCACAGCGGTTCTGGGTGACGAGGCTTGCAAGCTCGACCTCAGCGACCCGCAGGTTTCGGTAGAGCTAGAAGTGAGCGAAGCAACGGACGGCATCGTTTTTCGATTTCCGGTTCTGCCGGATTTCAACTTGCGCTGGTTCGAGCGCGGGGTACTGGAAATTCTAAGCGGAGATGCAGTCGGGTTGCGGGGATCGATCAAAAACGACCGGTGGCTCGAGGCGTTCCGCGAGATCGAGGTCTGGGAGGGTTTCGGACTCGTCCCGCAACAGGGCGACCGTGTCCGGTTGATCGCCGGATGCGACAAGCGTCGGGAAACCTGTCAGCTAAAATTTAAAAATCTCACGAATTTTCAGGGTTTTCCTTTCCTCCCGGGAGAAGATTGGCTGCTGAGCTACCCGACATCCCGGTCTCGCAACGATGGCGGGAGCCTCGGCGGATGAGCGTGGGTGACAAAGTCATTGCTGCTGCACGCGGGTGGCTCGGCACGCCCTATGTGCATCAGGCGAATGTGCGCGGTGCGGGCTGCGATTGCCTGGGACTTATTCGCGGGATCTGGACCGAGATCTACGGGGCCGAGCCCGAGCCAGTTCCGCCTTACACTGCTGACTGGTCGGAGCCACAGCGAGACGAGGTCCTGTGGCGTGCCGCTGCGCGAAACCTGCTAGAGAAGCCCCTCGACGCCGAGGCGGTCGGAGATCTGGTGCTGTTCCGCATGCGTGATGGGACGGTGGCGAAGCATCTAGGCATTCAATCCACACTCGGGTCTGAGTGCCGGTTCATTCACGCCTATATGCGCCACGGTGTCGTTGAAAGCCCGCTTTCTGGTCCGTGGCTGCGCCGCATTGTGGCGCGTTTTTCCTTTCCCGACGAGGTCTTTTGATGGCAACTCTCGTGCTTTCTGCTGCAGGCGCAGCGCTGGGCAGTTCGATCGGAGGCGCGGCCTTCGGCTTGTCTGCATCCCTGATCGGCCGTGCTGTCGGGGCGACCATTGGTGCGGCGATTGACCAGCGCCTTTTGGGCTCCGGGTCCCAGGCGGTAGAAACCGGGCGTGTGGAGCGTTTTCGTTTGTCAGACGCCGCCGAGGGAGCCCCTGTACCGGTTATTTTCGGAAAGATGCGCGTTGCGGGACATGTGATTTGGGCGTCGCGGTTCCTTGAGCGGTCCCAAACCACCGGTGGAGGAGGCGGTAAGGGATCGCCGTCTGCGCCTTCAGTAACCTCTTATTCTTACTCAGTGTCTTTGGCAATCGCGCTGGGCGAAGGTGTCATCCAGTCGGTTGGTCGGATCTGGGCGGACGGTGTTGAGATCGCAAAGTCCGATTTGAACCTGAGGGTTTACTCCGGGTCACAGGAGCAGATGCCTGACCCGAAGATTGAAGCGGTAGAGGGGGCAGGCACTGTCCCTGCATTTCGTGGTACTGGTTATGTGGTGATCGAAGACCTCGATCTGGGACAGTTCGGCAATCGCGTTCCGCAGTTTTCTTTTGAGGTCTTCCGGCCGGCGCAACCGACGTCAGGCGCGGTGCCACTCGCGTCGCGTATTCCCGGTGTCGCCCTCATGCCCGGCACGGGCGAGTATGCTTTGGCGTCAACTCCTGTTCACTGGTCAGGCGCACCCGGGCGCAACACGTCTATCAATGTAAATACGCCGTTGGGGAAATCGGATTTTGCAGCATCGCTGGACACGTTGACGAGTGAGTTACCGAACTGCGCTGCGGTATCGCTTGTCGTGAGCTGGTTCGGTAACGATCTGCGCTGCGGTCAGTGTGAAATCCGCCCGAAAGTAGAACAGCAGGCCTATGATGCAGCGCACCAGCCTTACTCTGTCGGAGGATACGATCGGACGGAGATTGGGCTTGTCCCGCGCGTCGAGGGCCGTCCAATCTACGGCGGGACCCCGAATGACACATCGGTGATCCAGGCGATACAAGCTCTGAAATCAGCCGGTCAAGCCGTCACCTATTACCCTTTTGTCCTGATGGACCAGATTGCAGGTAATGGACGCAGCGATCCATATTCGGACGCGCCCGATCAACCGGTCATGCCTTGGCGCGGACGTATCACGCTTGATATTGCGCCGGGGCAAGAGGACAGCGCTGACCAAACGGCTGAGGCAGAAGCGCAGGTTGCCGCGTTTTTTGGATCTGCGGGCGCCGGGATAACTGCTGAGGCTGGGAGGGTTACCTGGACCTCCACACCCGACTGGCGCTACCGCCATTTCGTGTTGCACCAGGCGTATTTGTGCAAGGCCGCCGGTGGTGTTGACGCGTTTTGTATCGGCTCTGAGATGCGGGGCTTGACGCAGATACGGGGAGAGAACAACAGCTTTCCTGCCGTGGCGGCGTTACGTGCTTTGGCCAGCGATGTGAGGGCGATCCTCGGGCCTGAGACCAAAATCGGTTACGCTGCGGACTGGTCGGAGTATTTCGGCTATCATCCGCAGGACGGCTCAGGAGATGTGTTTTTTCACCTCGACCCACTTTGGGCGGATGACAACATCGATTTTGTCGGGATCGACAATTACATGCCGCTGTCGGATTGGCGCGACGGGCGTGATCACGCTGATGCCGAAGCCGGGGTTGTCCATTCGGTTCCTTACCTGCGTAGCAACGTTGCCGGCGGAGAGGGGTTCGATTGGTACTATCAGTCACAATCTGATCGTAACGCTCAGGTTCGTACGCCAATTTCGGATGGGCTGGCGGGCGAAGATTGGGTTTTTCGCTACAAAGATATCCGCAGCTGGTGGTCTGAGCCGCACCATGACCGGGTCGGCGGCTTGCGTGCTGTTCAGCCTTCGGCTTGGGTGCCTCAAAGCAAACCGATCTGGTTTATGGAGGCGGGGTGCGCCGCAGTAGACAAGGGAACCAACGAGCCGAACCGCTTTATCGATCTGCTGTCCTCGGAATCTGCGCTTCCGCAGTATTCGAGTGGCCGGCGGGATGATCTGATCCAGCACGCCTACTACACTGCAACGCTCGACCATTGGGCAGATCAAACCAATAACCCGGTTTCGGACTTGTATGGTGGGTCGATGGTGGATACCGCGCGGATTCACGCTTGGGCGTGGGATGCGCGACCATTTCCGTTTTTCCCGAGCGCATCAGGGCTTTGGGCGGATAGTGCGAACTATGCGCGTGGACACTGGTTAAACGGCAGGGCTACCGCACAGAGCCTGGCGGATGTTGTGGCGGAGATTTGTGAGGCGGCCGGGCTAAAGGCATACGATGTCTCCGAGCTTCACGGACTTGTGCGGGGCTTTGCCGTTTCGGAAGTTCAGAGCGCAAGATCGGCGTTGCAGCCTTTGATGTTAGTACATGGGTTCGAGGCGGTCGAGAAAGATGGTGTGCTCGTTTTCAGGACGCGGCGCGACGAGGCACCTATTGAGCTTGCCGTCGATAGCCTGGCGTTGGACCCGGAGCTCGAAGGGCGTGTCCAGCGCACACGTGCATCAGATGCAGAACTGTCCGGACGGGTGCAACTTCACTATATTGAAGAGGGCGGTGATTACGCGACGCGGGCAGCCGAGGCAGTTTTGCCGGGCGATGAGGCGCGGGCTGTTTCGCAATCAAGTTTCCCGTTGAGCCTGACCTACTCCGAAGCGCAGGGAACGGCCGAACGCTGGCTTGCGGAGGCGCGTGTGGCGCGTGAAACGGTACGATTTGCCTTGCCAATGTCCCGTCGCGGCGTCGATGCTGGCGACGTCATCGCGCTGGACAATGGAGCGGGCGGCGGCGGTGTATACCGCGTCGACCGGATCGAGGAGGGGAGCTTCCGGACCGTGGATGCGGTCCGAGTTTCTGGTTCAGTGTATCGGGCCAGCGACGCGATAGACGCTTTTCCGCCGGTGAAGCCTTTTAAGCCGCCTTTACCCGTTTTCCCGCTTTTTTTGGACGCGCCAGTTCTGGCGGATGCTGTGCCGGACCACACGCCGCGTATAGCGGTGGCTGCCCAGCCCTGGCCGGGAAGTGTTGCAGTTTACGGATCCTTTGAGGATGCGGGATACACGCTTGATAAACTTATTGGTGCAAGTGCCTTACTCGGGGTCACCAAAACTGAACTGCGCCGTGCAGACCCCGGGATGTGGGATCGCGGACCTGCTTTGCGCGTGGACCTTACCGCGGGCACGCCGTCCAGTATTACTGATGCGGCTCTGTTGCGCGGCGGCAATGTAGCGGCGATAGGCGACGGGTCAACCCAAGGCTGGGAGCTCTTTCAGTTCCGGGATGCAACACCGGTTTCACCGGGCATCTTTGACTTATCTCTGCGACTGCGAGGACAGGCGGGGTCGGAGGTCGATATGCCGGATATCTGGCCGATAGGCAGCTATGTGGTGCTACTTACGCCAGAAGTGGAGCCGCTTTCAGTACCGTTGGATACGCTTTCTGCCCCACGGTACTATCGAATTGGGCCAGCACAGCGACCGATCGACGATCCGAGCTATGTGCTGGAAACGCCGGCTTTTAAGGGCATAGGTCTACGACCCTATGCGCCCGCGCATCTTCGGTGTTCGCAAACTATAGACGGGTACCAGATCACATTCCTGCGCCGTACGCGAAAAGGTGGTGACAGTTGGGATTTGGAGGACGTGCCACTTGGAGAGGCGCGGGAAGCCTACCGCCTGAGGGTTCTGGACGCGGATGGCGCGATTTTGCGCGTGCAGGATCTTGGTTTGTCGGAATGGACCTACACGACGGCGCTGTGGATGGAGGACGGCAGCCCGCCCGTTTTCAAAATTGAAGTCGCGCAAGTGTCCGAGCGCTTCGGGCCAGGCGCATGGAAAAGGATTTCTGTCGATGCCTAATACCGCCAATCTTGGCTTGCCGCTGCTTGAGGCTGCGCAATCGCAAAAGCATGTAACTGTGAACGAGGCCTTCGCCGGGGTGGATGCTCTTTGCCAGTTGGTCCTGCAGTCGCTGTCGGTCTCCGTGCCGCCGGTCGCTCCACCGAATGGGAGCGTATATGCAATACCCCCTGGTGCACAGGCACCCTGGTCAAACCATTCTGGGGCGCTTGCAACTTATAGCAATGGTGGTTGGTTATATATCCAACCAAGGCTCGGTTGGCGCGCTTGGTTGGCGGAGATCCAGGCAAGCGTGATTTACGACGGGTCAGAGTGGGTTCCCGAAACGCAAAGCGCGGCCCCCTCGGGCGCGCTGTCCGATCTGACACCGCTTGAAATCTCGCACCAAGTTCTTCCCGGAGCAACCGGCAGTACCACTCTTACCATTCCTGAAAACAGCCTTGTTTTTGGGATCACGGCCCGGGTTACTTCAGCGATAACCGGCAGCCTGTCCTCGTGGCGGTTGGGCGTGGCTGGGGCTGATGACCGGTACGGATCGGGCTTGGGTACAGGGCTAAACTCGTATGTACTGGGCCTGACCGGGACGCCGATGACATACTATTCGAACACACCTCTTCAGCTTACGGCGGAGGGCGGAACTTTCAATGGAGGCGAAGTGACCCTGGTGATCCATTTGCTGCGCCTTCAATTGCCAAAGCCGGTTTAAGGAAAACACGATCCCGGCAACTGGGCCTCGTTTTCCATGCAAATCCTTGTTTGAGAGCGCCAAAACCCCTAGGTTCTGGCCAGCAACCTTGAGGAACCGTCATGGCAGAGTTGTCCGCATCGGTCAAAGCAGTTGACCCGGTATGGGATCGCATTCGATCGGAAGCTGAACACGCGATTCAAGATGAACCGCTCTTAGGCGGGCTAGTTCATTCAAGTATTCTGCACCACGCGAGCTTTGAGAAAGCCCTTTCCTATCGAATGGCTTTGAAACTGTCTTCGGCCGAAATGTCCGGGCAGCTTTTGCGAGAAATCGCGGATACTGCTTACAAAGCCGATCCTTGGCTGGGCACCGCTGCGCGTGCAGATGTTGTTGCAGTGTTTGAACGAGACCCGGCATGCCACCGGTTCATGCAGCCGCTTTTGTATTTCAAAGGCTACCAGGCGATGCAGGCATATCGTGTGGGTCATTGGCTGTTTAAGGAAGGGCGCCATGACCTTGCGTACTTTATTCAGATGCGCACGAGCGAGGCGTTTGGGATTGATATTCATCCGGCGGCGCGGATCGGTAAGGGCATCATGATCGACCATGCCCATTCTATCGTGATCGGCGAAACGGCGGTGGTCGGGGACAATGTCTCCATGCTGCATTCAGTGACTCTGGGCGGGACCGGCAAAGAAGACGATGACCGCCATCCGAAGATCGGTGACGGGGTTCTGATTGGAGCCGGGGCAAAGGTGCTTGGCAATATTCAGATCGGTCATTGTTCCCGCATCGCGGCTGGGTCTGTCGTGCTGGAGGATGTTCCGCCGTGTAAGACAGTCGCGGGTGTGCCTGCGCGGATCGTCGGCGAGGCCGGATGCGATCAGCCATCGGTCATGATGAACCAACTCTTCGAGCAGACATAACTGAAGCTAGGCAGGGCGCCTGGCTTTGCTGGTTCAGAATTCTTGATCAGGCCAGCATCAGCACCGGGCTTTCCAAGCCTGTGACGATCGCATCCAGAAGTTGCGCGCCAAGCGCACCGTCGATCACGCGGTGATCAACTGAGAGCGTCATCGACATGACTGTTGCAGCTTTTACTTCGCCATCGGAACCGATGATTGGTTTCTTAACGCCTGCGCCGACAGCGAGGATTGCACCGTGCGGCGGGTTGATGACCGCATCGAAGTTCTCAATCCCGAACATGCCGAGATTTGAGATCGCAAAGCTGCCTCCCTGATACTCATGCGGTGCCAGTTTCTTGTCGCGCGCGCGGCCTGCAAGGTCCTTCATTTCAGCGGACAGCGCAGAAATTGATTTCCGGTCGGCGTCCTGAAGAACCGGTGTGAACAGTCCGCCCTCGACGGCCACAGCCACTGCGACGTCGGAGCGGGCCATTTTGACGATGCGGTCCCCGGCCCAGATGGCGTTGGCATCCGGCACGAGTTGCAGCGCGCGGGCACAGGCCTTGATGATGAAATCGTTGACGCTGAGCTTCACGCCGCCGTCGGCGAGTTGCCGATTTAGCTGGGCGCGGAAGGCCATCAGCGCATCGAGTTCCACCGAGCGGCGCAGGTAGAAATGGGGGATGGTTTGCTTGGCCTCGGTGAGGCGCGCGGCGATGGTCTTGCGCATGCCGTCGAGGGGCATCTCCGTGTACTCGCGGCCCTGATAGGCGGCGAGGACGCCTGAGGAGCTGGAGGGTGGGGCGGCGAGCGGTGCGGTGCTTGGCGCTGCTGCGGTAGACGGCGCGACAGAAGGTTGCGCGGTGGCGTTTTCGACATCCGCTTTGACGATCCGACCGCGCGGGCCGGTGCCCTTGATCTGGCTCAGGTCCAACCCCTTGTCGGCGGCGATCCGGCGCGCAAGCGGGGAGGCGAAGATGCGGCTGCCGTTTGCGGCCACTGGAGCCGGTGCCGCGGGCGCGGACGCAGGGGCGGGCGCTGCCGCTGGTGCTTCAGCAGTTGTTTCCGATTGCGCCTGGGCGGATGTGGTTTGAGCTGCCGCCGGGGCATCGCTCAGGTCTTCCCCGTCTTCGAGCAGGATCGCGATAGCGTCGTTCACTCTCACGCCTTCGGTGCCTTCAGGGATGAGTATCTTTCCGATGATGCCTTCATCGACGGCCTCGAACTCCATCGTCGCCTTGTCGGTTTCGATCTCGGCGAGAAGATCTCCTGAGGAAACGCTATCCCCTTCTTTCACCAGCCATTTCGCAAGCGTGCCGTCTTCCATCGTGGGTGACAGCGCGGGCATCAGAATCTCGGTTGCCATGCTAGCCTCCCTTAACGATAGGTCACGGTTTTCGCGGCCTCGACCACCTCATCTGTCGTAACGAGCGCCAGCTTTTCGAGGTTCGCGGCGTAGGGCATCGGTACGTCCTTGCCGGTGAGGTTGATGACCGGTGCGTCCAGGTAGTCGAACACCTGCTGCATCAGCACGGCGGAGATGTGGTTCCCGATGGAGCAAACGGGGAAGCCCTCTTCCACTGTCACACAGCGGTTTGTCTTCTGAACCGACCGGATCACCGTTTCTGTGTCGAGCGGGCGCAGCGTGCGCAGGTCGATCACCTCCGCACTGATGCCGTCTTTGGCAAGCCGGTCTGCGGCTTCGAGCGCGTAAGTCATGCCAATCCCGAAGCTCACGATGGTCACGTCCGAGCCCTCACGCCAGATACGGGCCTTGCCGAAGGGCACTGTGTAACCGTCGAGCGCGGGTACGTCGAAAGATTTGCCATAAAGGATTTCGTTCTCAAGGAAGATGACCGGATTCGGGTCCCGTATCGCTGACTTCAGCAAACCCTTAGCGTCGGACGCAGAATACGGCATCGCCACTTTCAAACCCGGTACATGGGCATACCAGGCCGCGTAGTCTTGGCTGTGCTGGGCAGCCACGCGTGCCGCCGCGCCATTCGGACCACGAAAAACGATCGGGCAACCCATCTGACCACCGGACATATAAAGAGTTTTGGCGGCGGAGTTGATGATTTGGTCAATTGCCTGCATGGCAAAGTTGAAGGTCATAAACTCTACTATCGGGTTGAGCCCGCCGAAAGCCGCCCCGACAGCGAGACCGGCAAATCCGTGTTCTGTGATCGGAGTGTCGATCACGCGGCGTGCGCCAAACTCATCCAGCAGCCCCTGGCTGATTTTATAGGCGCCCTGATATTCGGCGACCTCTTCCCCCATAAGAAATACATTCTCGTTGCCGCGCATCTCTTCCGCCATGGCATCGCGCAATGCTTCGCGTACGGTCTGGGTTTTCATATCTGTCCCTGCGGGCAGGTCGGGTTCTTCGGGGATTACGATCTTGGCGGGAGTGACCGGAGCGGCGGCAGGGGCAGACGGCTCGGCCGTTGCCGGAGCGCTGGCGATTGGGGTTGCAGACAACTCTTCTCCGTCATCGATGAGCACTGCAATCGGAGCGTTTACCTTCACATTATCTGTGCCCTCGGCGATGATGATCTTGCCGACGATGCCTTCGTCGACTGCTTCAAATTCCATCGTCGCCTTATCAGTTTCGATCTCGGCGATGACGTCGCCCGATGACACGACGTCGCCTTCCTTCACCAGCCATTTCGCCAGCGTGCCTTCTTCCATCGTCGGGGAGAGGGCGGGCATGAGTACTTCAATAGCCATATCTGCGCTCCTCCTCAGGCGTCTGCATAGATGTCGGTGTAAAGCTCCGACAGTGCAGGTTCCGGGCTGGTTTTGGAGAATTCAGCGGCCTCATTTACTATTGCTTTAATGTCTTTGTCGATTGCCTTGAGGTCATCCTCGGTCGCGTGCTTGCCCGTAAGAAGCAACTCGCGAACATGCTCGATCGCGTCGCGTTGTTCGCGGACTTTTTGCACTTCTTCGCGGGTTCGGTATTTGGCCGGGTCGGACATGGAGTGGCCGCGATAACGATAGGTTTTGACCTCAAGGATATAGGGACCTTTGCCCGCTCGGCAGTGAGCGACGGCTTTCTCGCCTGCGGCTTTCACGGCAAGAACGTCCATGCCGTCAACTTCTTCACCCGGGATCCCATAGGCTGCGCCGCGTTCCCAAAGGCTCGGGGATTTGGTTGAGCGCGAGACGGACGTTCCCATGGCATATTGGTTGTTCTCAATGACGAATATGACTGGAAGCGTCCAAAGCTCGGCCATGTTGTAGGTCTCGTAAACCTGGCCTTGGTTGGCTGCGCCATCGCCGAAATAGGTAAATGTTACGCGATCATTTCCGAGGTATTTGTCGGCAAACGCGAGGCCTGCGCCGATGGGGACCTGTGCGCCCACGATCCCGTGGCCGCCGTAGAAATGCTTCTCCTTAGAAAACATGTGCATCGAGCCGCCCTTGCCTTTGGAGTATCCCCCTTCGCGACCGGTCAGTTCTGCCATCACGCCCTTGGGGTCCATCCCACAGGCAAGCATATGCCCATGATCGCGATAAGAGGTAACACGCTTGTCGCCTTCAGAAGCTGCAGCTTCCAACCCGACGACGACGGCTTCTTGTCCGATGTAAAGGTGACAGAAACCTCCGATCAGACCCATGCCGTAAAGTTGACCCGCCTTCTCTTCAAATCTGCGGATCAACAGCATCTCGCGGTAGTATTCGAGTAACTCTTGCTTTGAAATGTTAGGCTTTTTGGTCGTTTTGCGCGCGGCCATGCGTGACCCTCCCACAGTAACGCATTTAGTTTAACGTTAAACTAAACGACGTGGTGGACCTCGTCAATGCGACCGGGCGCGGCTATTGGATGAGGATTTCGTCCGAACGTGCGTAGCCGAGAATGTCTCGCGCTTGCTGGTCAAGCAGATCAAGATCCAGATAACCATCTGAGAGACGGCGAGACTTGTTTTCGATGTCTGCAAGCTGTGTTTCAAGCGCGGCAAGTTCTTTGATCAGGCGCTCTTCCTCCGCCTCGATCTGCATTCTGTTGAAGACGCCATACTCGCCTTGGACGGCATGCATAACGAAATACGCGCCCAAGAAGAGCGCGCCGAGCGTCACAAGGGCCCCGTGAAGGGCCGCTGAAGTGGAGCGTTGCGTCATGTTCTGCCTCGTTCCGCCTCTGCTGGGCGGTGTGGGCATATAACCATAGTGATTCGCTGCTGTGAATCCCCAAAAAACCTGGGTGGGACGCCCTGTGCTTGGAACGACTCTCTAAAAGTCGCTTACGCTGATCTATCCGGCAATGGAGGCAGCGTGGATGCTGTCAATCGCACCAGCTATTGCACCATTAAAGTCTGTGTCAGATTGCTGGGCAGTTAGACCTTCCGTTAGCGCGCGGGAAAACGAGGCAATCATCCCAGTGTTCAGGGCCAGTTTCGCGTTTGCCTCGTCGCGGGAGTATCCGCCGGACAAGGCTACGACCTTCATAACCTTGGGGTGCTCCACCAACGGCTGGTAGAGGTTGGCCTTGCTCGGCAAAGTCAGTTTGAGCATCACTTGATGGCCGTCCGGAACGCTGTCGAGATGCGCCAGGATTTCGGCCAGTAGGATGTCTTCCGCTTCTGCCTTATCCGCAATTGAAATCGAGACTTCTGGCTCAAGGATGGGAACGAGGCCTTGGGCCAAGACCTGATCACCGACTTCGAACTGCTGGGCAACGATCGCTTTAATGCCCTCCGGGTTGGCAGCCGCGATGACTGAGCGTTCTTTTGTGCCGAAGACGCCTTTTCCGCGGGCGCGCTCAAGAAGCGCATCAAGATCGGGCATCGGTTTCATGAGTTGGACGCCGTTTGCTTCGGCTTCGAGCCCTTTGTCGATTTTGAGGAAGGGGACAACGCCCTTGTCTTCCCATAAATAAGCGGGTGCTGATTTCCCGGCAAATTCCCGGTCCATGGTCATTTCAAACAGGATCGCGCCGATGACCTTCTCGCCGGTAAAGGCGGGGGCTGCCACGATGCGGGAGCGCATATCGTGGATGAGGTCAAACATTTCGCTCTCATTGGAATAGGCGGATTCCTCAACGCCATAGAGGCGCAAAGCCTTCGGCGTGGATCCCCCTGACTGGTCGAGCGCTGCGATGAAGCCTTGGCCGCCGCGGATCTTGTCTGCCATGGACATTGGGGATCTCCGATCTTTCACGTGTCTATTCAAGACCGGGATTAGCGAAGGGGCGCGCGACCTGCAATTATGATCGCGCTAACAGGAGCAATCAGGCTTTTGAAAAAAGCTTTGCTGCTGTGGCCGCCAACGCGCCGCGAGGGGCAAAACGTGTTGCGAATACCAGCGCGCGATTGGCAGTCCCCGGGACCACAGTCCTTGCGCGGCGGGTCATCGCCTCCCATCCCGTTTTGGCCACTTCGCCAGGCGTTTGCATTGAGGATGCAGCTGCTTTTGTACCCTCCATTTGCGCGCGGTCGAAAAACCCCGTGCGCGTTGTGCCAGGGCAGAGTGCGGTGACGCTGACCGAACTGCCCTGTAATTCCTTCGAAAGCCCTTCACTAAAGGCCAGAACAAAGGCTTTGCTGCCTCCATAGGTCGAAAAATAGGGCCCCGGAAGATAGGCGAGGATTGACGCCACATTTAAGATTCGACCGCCGTCGTTTGCCATCATGTGGTCGATCGCCAGATAGGTCAGTCTGGTGAGGGCATTGACGTTGACTTCCAGCAGGTCGGCATGGTCCTGGAACGGAAAATCAGTGAGGGGTCCGTTCAGCCCGAACCCAGCGTTATTGATCAGCCGGTCCACTCGCCTGCCGTCGGTTGCGCGGTCCCAAAGTGTTTTTGCGGCTCCTGGCTCGGCAAGGTCCGCAGGCAAGACAATCGCTTCAATTCCATGGGAATTGTCGAGCTCGCTGGCCAGCGATTGAAGCGAAGATTCGTTTCGCGCGGTTAGGATCAGATTGTGACCTTCGCGCGCAGCGATGCGGGCAAACTCCGCGCCGATGCCCTGCGACGCGCCGGTGATCAGTGTGTAATTGGTCATAACATCCTCGCATTGCCTGTGGTTATGTTAGAGCCTCTTACTTTGAGGTCAATGGAAAAGTTAGAAGCTCTTACTTTCCCTCAAGCGCCGCGACACCGGGCAGCGTTTTGCCTTCCATCCATTCCAGGAACGCGCCGCCGGCGGTGGATATATAGCTGAAATCCGCAGCTCGTTCTGCGGCGTTGATTGCTGCAACTGTATCTCCACCTCCTGCGATAGAAGTCAGTTCCCCATTTCTTGTGCGTTCGGCGATATGGTCGATCATGCCAAATGTGCCCGCGTGATAGGGGGTGAGCTCGAACACACCGAGTGGGCCATTCATCACAAGGGTTTTCGCGTTGTCGACCGCTGCCTTGATCCGCGCAACGCTTTTCGGACCAGCATCTAGGATCATTTGATCGGCAGGGCAGGCGTTGACGTCCACATAATGGGCTTCGTCCCGCGCTTCGAACTTCGGCGCGACAGCGATATCGACGGGCAGAATGATCTCGCATCCAGCGCTTTCCGCTCTGGTCAGGATCTCGCTTGCTGTGTCCGCCATTTCCCGTTCTGCTAGCGACGTTCCGATTTCTACCCCTTGCGCCAGAAGGAACGTGTTGGCCATCCCTCCGCCAATCACGAGGTGGTCGACCTTTTCGACAAGGTTCCCCAGCAGTTCGAGCTTGGTGGACACTTTCGCCCCTCCGACGACGGCGACCACGGGGCGCTCCGGCGCGCCAAGAGCGGCCTCGAGCGCTTCCAGTTCAGCCTGCATGAGCCGACCGGCACAGGAGGGCAGCAGGCGCGCAACGCCCTCGGTAGATGCATGCGCGCGATGGGCCGCGGAAAAGGCATCGTTGCAATAGATGTCCCCAAGACTGGCCAGGAAATTCGCCATAAAGGGATCGTTGGCTTCTTCGCCCGCCGCGAAGCGAGTGTTTTCGACCAGCACTACCGCGTCCGCGGGCTGCTGAGCAATCCAATCGGGGGAGGGCTGCTCCACGAAGGTGACAGACCGACCCAGAGCGCCTTCCAATGCTGGTAGTACCATGCGCAGCGACATCTCTGGTACGACCTTGCCCTTGGGACGCCCAAAATGCGCGAGCAGAACAACGCGCCCGCCCTTCGCCAAAATGTCCTGAACCGTGGGCACGATCCGCTCGATCCGGGTCGCGTCGGTCACTTTGCCGTCGTCGACCGGGACGTTGATGTCCACCCGCGTCAATACGGTTTTGCCGGCGAGGTCGAGATCGTCGAGGGTTTTCCAGCTCATGGTGGTTCTCCGGTCGTGATGTCTCGCAAACGTGTGGGCCAAAGACCGCCCGCCCGTCAACTCCGGTTTGCAGGGGGCCTTTCCCTTCGCCGCCAAGCGCACTAGGGTCCGCCGCGAACAAAGACCGACAGGAGGGCCAGATGGCCGAGATCAAGGATCCCGAAAACACGATTCTGATGGAGCTGAAAGACGGCACCGTCGTGATCGAGCTCTTGCCCGATGTGGCGCCCAAGCATTCCGAGCGGATGAAGGAACTGGCGCGCTCCGGGGCCTATGACAACGTGGTCTTTCATCGGGTCATCGACGGGTTCATGGCGCAAACCGGCGACGTGGCCAACGGAAACGCCGAAAAGGATTTCAACATCCGTATGGCGGGCACAGGTGGGTCGGACCTGCCAAACCTGCCGGCCGAGTTTTCGAAGCTGCCGCATGATCGGGGTACGCTGGGCGCGGCGCGGAGCCAAAACCCGGACTCCGCCAATTCGCAGTTCTTCATCAACTTCAATGACAACCATTTTCTGAACGGGCAGTACACGGTCTATGGCCGTGTGATCGAAGGGATGGAGCATGTCGACAAGATCCTGCGGGGCGAGCCGCCGATGAACCCCGATCGCATGATCTCGGTGAAAGTGGCCGCCGATGCGTAGCTTCGCGTTTGCCCTGAGCCTGCTGGCAGCGCCTGCGTTCGCCACCGGGCTTGAGATCGAGGTCGCAGGCGAGGGCGCCAACGGCACCATAACCATCGACTTGCTAGAAGACGTCGCCCCCGGCCACGTGGAGCAGATCGCGGCGCTCGCGGCCGAAGGCGCTTATAACGATGTGGTCTTTCACCGTGTGATAGATGGGTTCATGGCCCAGACCGGCGATGTCCAGTTTGGAAAAATGGGCGCAGACATGCGGCGTGCTGGTACTGGCGGTTCCGAGCGGCCTGACCTGCAGGCTGAATTCTCCGAGGTCCCTTATGATCGCGGCACGGTAGGCATGGCCCGGGCACAAAACCCGAACTCGGCCAACAGCCAGTTCTTCATCATGTTCGCCCCGGGCCCGTTCCTGAATGGCGAGTACACGGTCGTGGGACAGGTGACGTCGGGCATGGAGATCGTCGACGCGATCAAACGCGGGACCGGGCCGAACGGGGCCGTTGTCGGCCAGCCTGACCGCATGGTCACGGTGCGAGTCATCGACTGACCACAGATCAAAGCCCGTCACGCCTCCGTGTGGCGGGCTAGCGCTATCAAGGGGGGGCTGCCATGTCTTGAACAGACCTGGTCGGGAGGAGCCCCATGACCCTATATTTTTTGACAAAACGTCTTTGCCAATCGGCCCTGGCCGTTTCATTGAGTATCGCTGCTGCATCGGCTGACCCCAATTTTTGGAAGCACGAGTGGCCCAACACGGATTTCGACCTGCACTCGGTCCCCTTGAACGAGATAATGTCCGGTGGCCCGGGCAAGGACGGTATTCCTGCGCTGAGCGATCCGCAGTTCGTCACGATTGATCAGAAAACCACCATCGAGGACCGCGAGCCGGTCATCGCGGTCGAGATTGAGAACGCTCGGCCACGCGCCTATCCGATCCGGTACCTGATGTGGCACGAGATCGTAAATGATACCGTTGGCGGGGTGCCCATCGCTGTCACGTTCTGCCCGCTGTGTAACTCGGCGATCACGTTTGACCGGCGGCTCGGCGAAGAGGTTCTGACCCTTGGAGTAACCGGCAAACTGCGTAAATCCGACATGGTGATGTATGATCGCGAGACCGAGAGCTGGTGGCAGCAGGCGGTCGGTGAAGGCATCGTCGGGCTTTATACCGGCGAGGTTTTGACCCAGCTGCCGACCTGGATGGAAAGCTACGCTGCCTTCAAGATGCGCAATCCTGATGGGCTGGTTATGGCCGAACCGCCATTGCGGCGGGCCTATGGCCGGAACCCCTATGTGAATTACGACAGTTCGAGGCGGCCGTTTCTGTATTCCGGAGAAGAGCCGCCACATGGGATCCCGGCGCTCGCCCGCGTCGTGCGCGTGGGAGACCGCGCCTGGCCCCTGGAACGGCTGGCGAATGTCGAAGAGCTGACCGAAGCAGGTGTCACGATTACATGGACAGCGGGAAAAGCCTCGGCACTCGATACCGAGCAGATTTCGCAGGGTCGCGATGTGGGGGCGATCCGTGTTCGTGATGCATCCGGTCGCGATCTTCCCCATGACGTGATGTTTGCTTTCGCCTATCATGCTTTCTGGCCCGAGGGCGTATGGATGCTGGGAAACTGAGTGCAGCCGGGGCCTGCGCGTCTGAGGCTCCTTAGACCCGGCAGCGAAACGCTTTCGGCTGCGACGAGTCCAGATGTGAACGCGCAGGCAGTCTCTTGACCAGATCGGGTTGTGCGCCATCTCGCGGGTATGAGGCATGAAGGTAGACGCGATGGGTATGGCACCGGTCCTTTGGTGGGTGCGCAGGGATCTGCGCTTAAACGATAATCCGGCTTTGACAGCGGCCTTGGCCAGCGGTGCGCCGGTGATCCCCGTTTTCATTTGCGACCCGGTGCTCGACGCATTGGGTGCGGCCCCGAAATGGCGTTTCGGGTTAGGGGTCGAGGCGTTCGCGCGCACTCTGGAGACGCGGGGATCGCGCTTGATCCTGCGGCGCGGAGACGCGCTTCAAGTGCTCCGCGATCTGGTCGGCGAAACCGGCGCGCGCGCGGTGCATTGGACCCGCCAATATGATCCTGACCAGATCGCGCGCGACAGCGCTGTGAAAGCAGGCCTGAAAGACGCGGGTATCGCTGCGGAAAGCCACAGCGGTCACCTGCTGTTTGAGCCATGGACCGTCGCGACGGGGGCAGGGGCGTTTTATAAAGTCTACACGCCGTTTTGGAAGACCGTGCGGGAGCGAGACCCGGGTGCGTCGGCTGCCGCCCCGACCCGGATGGAGGCACCAGAGGTGTGGCCTGACAGCGATGAGCTGGCAGATTGGGGCCTCGGCGAGCAGATGCGGCGCGGGCGCGATGTGGTGCGGCCTTATCTGACCCTCGGGGAAGAGGCCGCGCTGCACCGGCTTGAGGCATTTATTGCAGGCAGGGTCGCAGACTATGACCGCGCGCGGGATATTCCTGGCGTTGAGGGCACTTCGGGGCTGAGCGAAAACCTCACCTATGGTGAGATCGGCCCTCGCACCGTGTGGGCGGCGGGACAGCGCGCCTTGGCGGAGGGCAAGCCCGGGGCTGAGACCTTTCTCAAAGAGCTTGTCTGGCGTGAATTCTCGTACCATCTTCTCTTCCACACGCCGCATATTGCCAGCGGTAACTGGCGACCTGAATGGGACACCTTCCCCTGGCAGGAGGGTGGTGCCGAGGCGGAAGCATGGAAGCAAGGACGGACCGGCGTGCGATTTGTCGATGCCGCCATGCGCGAGATGTATGTGACCGGTCGGATGCACAATCGCGGGCGCATGATCGTGGCCTCGTATTTAACCAAGCATCTCATGACCCATTGGAAGGTCGGATTGAAATGGTTTGAAGACTGTCTTGTGGACTGGGATCCGGCGGCAAACGCCATGGGCTGGCAATGGGCAGCCGGTTCTGGCCCCGATGCAGCGCCCTATTTCCGGGTGTTCAACCCGGACACGCAGCTCGACAAGTTTGACCGGGACGGGGCATATCAGAAAGCCTGGCTCGCTGAACCCTACGATCAGCCAAGCGCGACCGCTTTGAGCTATTTCGAAGCTGTACCGATGTCTTGGGGCTTGACGCCCACTGCGACTTACCCGGAGCCGATCGTTGCTCTTGACGAAGGGCGGCAACGCGCTTTGGCGGCCTATCAAGCTCGTAAGACCGCTGCATAATTGACATATTTCGTGTAACGGGCCATTGACGAAGTGTCAGGTTGCTTATTCGCGGACACAGGTTTGCGACAAGGGACGAAAGGATGACGATGCAAATGCTTGCGAGTACCAAGGGCAGTGGAGAGCCTCCTTTGACCAGCGTAAAGGGCGAAGCGAAGTTGCCACGTTATTTCGCCACTGTGTTCGATCAGGCGCAGAAGATGTCCCATGGTCGCATGGATTTTTTCCTTCCCGACGGCCGCAGGTTTCGCGCGGAAGGCGCGCAGCCCGGGCCGGTCGCCGAGCTGCATGTCCACAACCCGGACATTTTCGCGCGATTGATCCGCGAAGGGGACTTGGGCTTTTGTGATGCGTATCTCGAAGGATGGTGGAGCACGCCGGACCTGCAGGCCTTTATGGATCTCATTCATGCCGACAACGATGAGATCTATGACGCGTTCCCCGGCATGGGGCTTCTGCGTGCGTTTGAAAAAACCCGGCACTGGCTGCGCTCTAACTCCAGACGCCAGGCCAAGAAGAACATTTCCTACCACTATGATCTTGGTAACGACTTCTACGGCCTGTGGCTCGATGACACGATGACCTACTCGTCGGCGCTCTTTGAAACTGGACAGGAGAGCCTCGAGACGGCTCAGGAGATGAAATACGCTTCCATGGTCGATGAGATGGGGGCTGAAGCCGGTGATCACGTTTTAGAAATCGGGTGCGGCTGGGGCGGCTTTGCAGAGTATGCAGCGAAAGAACGTGGACTGAAGGTGACTGGCCTGACCATCAGCCAGGAACAGTACAACTACGCGGTGGATCGGATCGCGAAAGCGGGCCTGAGCGATCAAGTCGAAATCAAACTGCAGGATTATCGCGATGAGCGGGGGCTCTATGATGGGATCGCTTCAATTGAGATGTTCGAGGCTGTTGGCGAGAAATACTGGCCCACATACTTCGACACGCTGCGCGAGCGCCTTAAACCCGGGCGCAACGCCACATTGCAGATCATCACAGTTCAGGACCGCCGGTTCGAGATCTACCGCAATGGAGTCGATTTCATCCAGAAATACATCTTTCCCGGCGGTATGTTGCCCGGGCCCACAATCCTGCGCGAGCAGGTCCGCAGGGCTGGGCTTGAGGTCAAACGGTCGGTTGAATTTGGCGAAAGCTACAGCCAGACACTGCGCCGCTGGCACGACGTTTTTAATGACCGTTGGGACGAGGTGTCGTCCCTGGGCTTCGATGACAGATTTCGCCGCATGTGGAACTTTTATCTGACATCTTGTGCCGCTACCTTTCACTACGGAAACTGCGATGTAACGCAGATCACGGTGACAAAACCGGGCTAATTCGAGCTGCGGTGGGGGTAGAACAGGACGCGCTATGCCAACGGGTGCAAAACTCCTTGGAGCCATTCTCTTTGCAATTACCGGGGCGCTTGCCGCGTGGATCGGTATTCCCGGACTGCCTGACGGGCGCCAGCCGGGGCTTTTGATCCCGATCGCCACATTGTCTGGCGTCTATTTCGGATGGACCTTGGCCGGGTCCAGCGTGGGCACAACTCTGCGTCAGTCGCTCGTGCTGTCGCTGCGTACGGTTGTTTTGATGTTCATCAGCACGATGTTCTTTATTGCCGGTGAAGAGGCCTATCAAAGGTCGATTAAACTGCGCTATGATGGTCCGGTTGAGGCTGTCACTGACATTGCCAACCTTATGATTTATTTTGGAGAAATGGCTGTTCAACCACCTGTGCTGACGGTCATGTTTGGCGGCATCGTGCTTGGCGCGATTTTTGTCAGCTGGGCGGGGCGCGTCTGGGAGTAAACCCGTTCTGGCCGCGGGGGGCGGTGTGTTCATGACATCGCTCTTTGTGTTTGGCACCCTGCGAGACCACGACTTGTTGAGGATAGTGATCGGGCGTGAGGTGGCTACGGAACCTGCATCCTTGGCTGGACATAAGGTCACCACGGTTGCGGGGGAGGACTTCCCGATTTGCCTGCCGCGGTCCGGATCAACTGCCGAGGGTCTGCTCGTTTCAGGACTGAGCGACTCGGAGATCGTTCGGCTGGACTTCTACGAAACAGGTTTCGGTTACTCTCGCGCGCAATATGGCATTTCTGTGGCAGAAAAGACGGTCACGGCCGAGATGTATGCACCCGATGGCGAGGTCTTGCAGCCCTCAGACGCGCCTTGGTCACTGGAGGCCTGGCAGGCGGAGTACGGTGATCTGACGCGGGAGGCCGCCGTCGAAGCAATGACACTCGTCGGAAGGATTTCTGCGTGCGAGCTCCCTCAGAGATGGCCGGTTCTGGCCGCCCGCGCGCAAACCCGCCTAACTGCGCGCTTGGCGACGCATCCAAGACGCGATGGGCTTCCTGATCTCGGCGATCTCGAAGTGATCAGGATGTCGGTGCCTTATGACGAGTTTTTTCGTCTGGAGGAGCATCACATCCGGTTCCCCCGCTTCGCTGGGGGGCTCAGCGCGCCTGTCGAGAGGGTCGCTCTGGTCTCGGTCGATGCGGTGACTGTCCTGCCCTATGACCCTGTGCGGGACCGTGTGTTGCTGGTCGATCAGTTTCGCGCTGGCGCTTATGCGCGTGGTGACCAGCAGCCCTGGACACTTGAGCCCGTCGCCGGGCGTGTCGACGGCGGCGAAAGCTGGGAGGATACGGCCCATCGTGAAGCGTTTGAAGAGGCGGGGCTCCGGCTGCGGGGCCTTGAGTTTATCGGTGGCTACTATCCCTCTCCGGGTGTGCTGAGCGAGTACCTTGCGTCCTATATCGGGATTTGTGACCTGCCTGATGTCTCGCCGGGTCTTTATGGGGTTGAGGGCGAAGGAGAGGACATTCGGACATTGCTTTGCCCGTTTGGTGAACTGATGGAGATGACGCGTGATGGACGCGTGCAGAACGGCCCACTCTTCCTGTCCGCGCTATGGTTGGCGTCGCAACGTGACAGGCTGCGCGGAGGCGACTGATCGGGCCCTTGCACCCCGATCACCTCGCGCGTAGCAAGGGGCGCAGTCTTTAGAGGGATGTCCCAATGCAGATTCACCGCGATCTTTCTTCTGCCATCGGCAACACGCCGTTGATCCGCTTGAACAAAGCGAGTGAAGAGACTGGCTGCGAGATCCTGGGCAAGGCGGAGTTCCTGAATCCCGGACAATCGGTCAAGGACCGCGCGGCGCTGTACATTATCAAGGATGCCATCGAACGTGGCGATCTGCGGCCAGGCGGAACGATCGTCGAAGGCACAGCTGGGAATACGGGGATTGGCCTTGCGCTTGTGGGGGCGTCGCTTGGCTTCAAGACCGTCATCGTTATTCCGGAGACGCAATCGGAAGAAAAGAAGGATATGATCCGCCTCGCCGGAGCCGAGCTGGTTCAGGTGCCCGCTGTTCCGTATAAAAACCCGAACAATTATGTGAAATACTCCGGTCGACTTGCCGCTAAACTTGCACAAACCGAACCTAATGGGGCGATCTGGGCAAATCAGTTCGATAATACCGCCAACCGGCGCGCGCATCGGGAGATGACAGGGCCTGAGATATGGTCGCAGACCGACGGAAAGGTGGACGGGTTCATCTGCGCCGTCGGGTCTGGCGGGACGATTGCAGGTGTTGCCGACGCTTTGCAGCCCAAAGGGGTGAAGGTCGGCTTGGCCGATCCACTGGGGTCCGGAGTGTTCGGACTGTTGAATCCCGGTGCCGAGAAACTCGAGGGCAACTCGATAACGGAAGGTATCGGGCAGGGGCGGATTACGGCGAACCTTGAAGGCTTCACACCCGATATGTCGTTCCAAATTCCTGATGCCGAAGCGCTGCCGATCGTTTTCGACCTTCTCCAGAAAGAGGGGCTTTGTCTCGGTGGGTCATCTGGTATCAACGTCGGTGGCGCGATACACATGGCCTGCGAGCTTGGGCCCGGCCACACCATTGTGACCATCCTCTGCGACTACGGCACGCGCTATCAGTCCAAGCTCTTTAATCCCGAGTTCCTGCGCGCAAAGGACCTGCCGGTGCCGGCTTGGCTCGACGGGAGCGGGCGCAGCCTTCCAGCGGTATTTGAGGACTGACAGGTGACCGAGCGTTTGTTTCAGAGCGATCCTTACGCCAAGGAGTGCGACGCGCGCGTGGTGGATATTACTCCCGAAGGCGGCATCGTCACGGATCGCACTGTGTTTTACGCGACAGGCGGAGGGCAGCCGGGCGATGCCGGGACGCTGTACTGGACAGGGGGTAAGGTGGATCTCGCCACCGCGGTAAAAGTTCAGGACGGAAAAATCGCCCATGTGCCAGCGGCCATTTCGGCGCTTCCGCCTATCGGGGCGGAGGTTGAGCTGACCCTCGACTGGGACAGGCGACATCGACACATGCGGGTCCACACCGCTTTGCATCTGCTGTCAGTGGTCATTCCTTTGCCGGTGACGGGCGGTGCTATCTCGGCCCAAAAAGGCCGGCTGGATTTCGATATGCCGGAGGCGCCCGAAGACCGTGACGCACTGGAAGCCGAACTGACCCGCCTGATCGAAGCGGATTTCCCGGTAACCGAACAGTGGATCACCGAGGCCGAGCTGGAAGCCAATCCCGGTCTGGTAAAAACCATGTCCGTCAAACCCCCGGTCGGAGCGGGCCGGGTCCGCCTGATCCGGATCGGCAGTGAGGACGAACAGGTTGATCTGCAGCCTTGTGGTGGCACACACGTCGCCCGTACGGCTGAGATTGGTCGTGTAGCGCTCGGCAAAATCGAAAAAAAAGGACGTCAGAACAGGCGCGTGAACCTGCTGCTCGACGCATAGGTTTTCTGTGGAGATATCGCGCTTCGGCTCTTGCACCTCTCTAGTTGCTTGAGATAGACCCGTCGGCGGACAGGTGGCCGAGTGGTCGAAGGCGCGCGCCTGGAAAGTGCGTAGGCGGGAAACCGTCTCGAGGGTTCGAATCCCTTCCTGTCCGCCACCCACACTTCGTTTCCAATTTCTTCTGACAGCTCTAGTCGCCTCTCCTGGCCGGATTAGCAAACAGACCGTTTTGTGGGGACTCGGACACTAGTGATGCTCTGCTTTTGGGGCGCCTCAGGGCTTAGCATTCGGCAGGATAGGTCGCAGTTCCTTAGCTCAGGGCAGGCCACCGCCGTAACACGCGCGACGCCCATTAAGAGTCGGGACGCTCCCCGCGAAAACTGGTAGGGTTCGTCAAATGCAAGCCGGAGTCTCGAGTGACCTTCAAACGTGTATTTGTAATTGGCGCATCCGTTCTCACGTTAGCGCTGGCCGGTTTTCTGATTTATCAGCGGTTCTCGCCGCACCACATCTGTCTGCGGTATTATCAAGAAGAGGGTGTGCAATCGGGAATGCGCGCGGATGTGGCGGCGGACTACGCCGAGGGCCTCTGCACGTCAAAGAACCCATTTCGCGACTAGGTGACACCGAGCAGTCGGAATCTCTGTTGCAGGACGAAGCTTCCGACGCGAGCGCGTAGTGCTCTCGTTTGGCCGGCTCCGCTGGACGGATACCGTTTAAAGTCGTGATGAGGACGGGCACGAGGATCGTTGTGAGCATAGTGACAGAGGCAAGCGACTGAACCTGTGACCCGGCCACGTCACACCTGATTTAAGGCTTGCGATAGCAGCAAGGCGCTACTGTCACCCCGGGAGGCAGCAACAGTCTTTTTGAATGGGAGGGCTTGAGTTTACTCTGCCGGTTCGCAGCCTCTTCCTGCCTAAGGCGCCCATTTCTAAAAGGGTTATCCGCTGGTCGGTGCGATCACGATGCGGGTGTCCGCGTTTTGACAGATGGAACGCGCCCGCGAAGGAGGCGGTTTGTCAGTAAAAAATACCTCAGCAGAAGATAACGATGCGATACGCGCCGGGGCTTTGCGGTCAAACTTCGTCGCATCGGCTACCAAGAATACGTGTTCGCTGCGGCCAATGATCTCCTTACTGACACCAACTTCCAGAAAGTCGTAGTCCAGAATGTCACCGTCTTCATGGAGCGCTGAGCACCCAATCACGGCGTAATCAAAGCGAAACTGCCGAATGGTTTGCTTGGCGAGATCGCCGATCAGACCGCCATCGGAGCGACGCAGGTTGCCGCCGGTAACCACAACATCAATACCCTTGGCGTCCGACAGAGCGGTGGCAATGTTGATGTTGTTTGTCACCACCAGTAACCCCTCGTGCTGGGTAAGCTCTGCAGCCACGGCCTCGGTCGTCGTGCCGATGTTAAGAAATACCGTGCAATCATTGGGAATTTCCCGCGCGCAGGCCCGCGCGATGTCTACCTTGGACGATTGATTGAGCCCACGACGCTCGCTGTAGCCAATATTGGAGGTGTTCGAGGGCAGGATAGCGCCGCCGTGTACCCTTTCCAGCTGACCGTCTTCGGCAAGCTCTGTCAGGTCGCGTCTGATCGTTTGTGGTGTCACGCCAAAACGCGACACAAGACCATCAACCGTCACCATTCCTTCGCGCCGCGCAATGCTGACGATCTCTGGTTTTCTAAGCGTCTGCGCCATGTCCCTCCCTCCGGTCAGTGCTCCCAATGTAGTGCGCGAATGCGTTTCGTCTCAACATCGAGTCGGCGTGATGCGAAAGTAGAACGAGCATATTTGCGTAAAAACGCAAAAATATGCGCGAAAAAAGTATAGCTCGATCATGCATTTAGCAAAAACGATCACAAACGAACATTATTTTCTTCCATTTTTGCGCGTTTTTTGTCACTACATTGGTGCGCTTTGGGAAGGGCGTATGGGAGGAGCCAATGCAGCCAAGCTTTGATCTGCTTGTCATCGGCGGGGGTATCAACGGGTGCGGGATCGCACGAGATGCTGCCGGGCGCGGGCTCTCCGTGGCTGTTGCTGAAATGAACGATATCGGATCGGCGACCTCTGCAGCGTCTACCAAGCTGTTCCACGGCGGTCTGCGGTATCTCGAATATTTCGAAATCCGTTTGGTGCGCGAGTCGCTGATTGAGCGGGAAACGCTGCTCAAAGCGATGCCGCACATCGCGTGGCCGATGCGTTTTGTGCTGCCGTACCACAAGAGCATGCGGTTTGATTCCTCCACGCCAACCTCAAGGCTGCTCAGTCTGGTAATGCCTTGGATGAAGGGGCGGCGACCGGCATGGCTGATCCGGCTTGGATTGTTCATGTATGATCATCTGGGCGGCCGTGAGATCTTACCGGGAACTTCAAGCCTTGATCTGCGCAATGCGCCGGAAGGTGTGCCGCTCGATTCCAAGTTTGAGAAGGCCTACGAATACTCGGATTGCTGGGTCGAAGATTCCCGACTCGTTGTACTAAATGCACGGGACGCCCAAGCGCGCGGTGCAACCATTCTTGTGCGTGAGAAAGTTGTGTCCGCCAACGTAGAAGATGGATACTGGCGCGTTGATCTGGAGAACACGCGCACGGGTGAGACGCGTTCGGTCACAGCGAAGATGGTGGTAAACGCGGCTGGGCCCTGGGTCGGTGATGTTTTGCGCGGCACGCTCAAAAGCAACCAGCAAAGCGGCGTGCGGCTTGTCCGTGGTAGCCATATCGTCACCCGGCGGCTGTTTGATCATGAGAAGTGCTACTTCTTCCAGGGCACCGATGGCCGCATCATCTTCGCGATCCCATACGAAACCGATTTTACGCTCATCGGAACTACGGATGCCGACCATGCCGACGCAACAGTTGTTCCGGAATGCACGCCACAAGAGCAAAGTTACCTGATTGATTTCATTAACCAATATCTCATAGGCCCGATCAGTGATGCAGATGTTGTCTGGACCTATTCCGGTGTTCGTCCGCTTTACGATGATGGCGCAAAAAGCGCGACCGCGGCGACCCGCGATTATGTCTTGCAGCTCGACCGAAGCCGGGGGGCTCCGGCGCTGAACGTATTCGGTGGCAAAATCACCACCTATCGGCGGTTGGCAGAAAGTGCGCTTGAAGAAATCAAGCAAGTGTTTCCGGATCTCGCGGAACCTTGGACAGCAGGCGTCCCGCTTCCCGGGGGTGACTTCCCTGTCGATGGCGTCCGAGCGCTTTGTGAAAGCCTGAAAAAGAAGCAGCCGTTCCTGACCGATGCGTGGGCTCTGCGACTGGTGCGCGCCTACGGCACGGAGGCATCTGCGATCCTTGGGGGGGCGCAAGACAAAGCAGACCTCGGAGAAGACTTTGGCGCCACTCTGACCGCGCGCGAGGTCGCTTGGCTCATGGATAAAGAGTACGCGCGATGTGCAGATGATGTGGTGTGGCGGCGCAGCAAGCTTGGCTTGCGTCTGACGGAGGCTCAGATCGCACGGCTCGACGCGTGGATGCAGGATCGGTTTGGACCTGTAACGACGGCGGCGGCGGAATAGGGAGGGGGCGTATGACGCTCGAGCTTAAAGGTGTATCGAAGGTGGTGAACGGGCAAACCCACATCCACCCGACCAATCTGACCCTCAACAAAGGTACGATGAACGTGCTGTTGGGGCCAACGCTCTCGGGGAAGACCTCTCTGATGCGGCTTATGGCGGGGCTAGATGCGCCCACTACTGGCCAAGTCTTCTGGGAAGGCGAGGACGTTACCGGCATACGCGTGCAAGACCGGAAAGTTGCCATGGTCTATCAACAGTTCATCAACTATCCGACCATGACGGTTTACGACAACATCGCTTCGCCGATGCGAATTCTGGGCAAGTCAAAGACGGAGATAGATACAGCGGTCAGAAAGGCCGCAGACCTCATGCAGCTTTCTCCGCTGCTCGACCGAAAGCCTCTGGAGCTTTCGGGCGGCCAACAGCAGCGCTGCGCGTTGGCGCGGGCGCTGGTCAAGGACGCTGGTCTGGTGCTGCTCGACGAGCCTCTGGCGAATTTGGACTACAAACTCAGGGAAGAACTGCGGGTCGAAATTCCGAAGATTTTCGAAGAGTCAGGCTCTATTTTCGTCTACGCCACGACCGAACCTGAAGAGGCTCTGCTCCTCGGCGGGTCAACTGCAGCGCTGTGGGAAGGGCGTGTCACGCAGTTCGGCCCCACGCCTACCGTCTACCGGCAACCTGTCGATGCGACTACGGCGCGTGTGTTCAGCGATCCACCGATGAACTTCCTGCGGGTCAGCAAGACGGGCACCAAAATCATGTTCGGAGACGGACAGACAGCGCCCGCAGTGGGACCGATGGAAAACTTGGCCGATGGTCGTTATCTGGCGGGATTCCGTCCCAACCATGTGGAAATTATTTCCCACAGCGCAGGCGCGATGGTGTTCGAAACGCGCTTGGTCGTCACTGAATTGACGGGCTCGGAGACTTTCGTTCATCTCGATCACCACAACGAACGTTGGGTCGGCCTGATCCACGGAGTCCACGATCTGGAGCTTGGCGCCGCTCTGCCCGTCTATCTCGATCCGCGACATGTCTACATATTCGACGAGGATGGCGCGCTGGTCGCACCGGCCTCTTATGCGTTGGCAGCTTGAGGGAGGGATCGATGGCCAAGATCACGCTGGACAATCTCGCGCACTCTTACTTCCCGATCCCGACCAGCGAGGATGACTTCGCACTGAAGGAGTTGAACCACGTCTGGTCGGATGGTGAGGCCTATGCGCTACTCGGAGCTTCGGGATGTGGAAAATCCACTCTCCTGAACATCATTTCAGGCCTGCTGCATCCCAGCCAGGGACGTATTCTTTTTGATGATGTTGATGTGACGGACGCGAGCACGGCCGACCGCAACATCGCTCAGGTTTTTCAGTTCCCGGTCGTTTACGATACGATGACCGTGCGCGACAATCTTGCCTTTCCGCTGAAGAACCGCGGGGCAAGCGCGCAATATGTCGCCGACCGGGTCCAGCAGATCGGCGAGATGATCGGCATGGAGGCCGAGCTCGACAAGCGCGCGCGGGGTCTGACGGCGGACGCAAAGCAGAAGATCTCTCTCGGCCGGGGCATGGTGCGCGAAGACGTAAACGCGCTCCTATTCGACGAACCGCTGACCGTTATCGACCCGCATATGAAGTGGGAGCTGCGCACACAGCTCAAGTCCCTCCATAACGAGTTCGGTCACACAATGATCTACGTGACCCACGACCAGACCGAGGCACTGACCTTCGCAGACAAGGTTGTGGTGATGTACGATGGACGGGTCGTGCAGATCGGCACCCCTCAGGAGCTTTTCGAGAAGCCTGCCCACACATTCGTAGGCTACTTCATCGGATCGCCGGGGATGAATGTGATCCCGGCGTCAGTTGATGGCGTGACCGCCAGCGTGCACGGTGCAACGATCACACTCGGACAATCCTTCAGCGATCTGTCAGGTAAAGTGGAGCTCGGCGTGCGTCCTGAGTTCGTAAAACTGACCGATGGCGAGGGCCTGCCGGTAAAGGTGCGACGGGTGGAAGACGTCGGGCGTCATAAAATCGTCCGTGCCGATCTTTTTGGCAGCGAAATCAACATTGTCGCGGGTGAGGACATTTCGATTTCGCCAGATATGACCCGAGTGTCCTTCGACCCCGACCACGTGAATGTTTACGTCAATGACTGGCGTGAAGAGGGAAAGGCTGCGTGATGGAAAAGACAGTTAACCACAAGGCCTGGTTCCTGGTGCTGCCAGTACTTGTGCTGGTCGCGTTCTCCGCCGTCATCCCGCTGATGACGGTCGTTAATTATTCGGTCCAGGACACATTCGGGAACAATCAGTTCTTCTGGGCTGGTCTTGAATGGTTCAAGGAAATGCTCCGCGATGACAGGATGTGGGATGCGCTTGGGCGCCAGCTCATGTTCTCCGCCATCATTCTTGCCATCGAAATTCCCTTGGGCGTCTTCATTGCCCTGAACATGCCGAAGAAAGGCTTTTGGGTCAGTTTCTGCCTCGTCGTGATGTCGCTGCCGCTGCTAATCCCTTGGAACGTGGTCGGCACGATCTGGCAGATCTTTGGCCGCGTCGATATCGGCCTTCTGGGCCACACGCTGGCAGGACTCGGGATAGACTATAACTATACCAATGATCCCTTCGCGGCTTGGGTCACAATCATCGTCATGGATGTCTGGCACTGGACCTCGCTTGTCGCGCTCTTGGCCTATGCCGGTTTGAAATCGATCCCGGATGCCTACTATCAGGCGGCCAAGATCGACCAGGCGAGCCGCTGGAATGTCTTCCGCTACATCGAGCTACCCAAGATGATGGGCGTTTTGATGATCGCGGTGCTGCTGCGCTTCATGGATAGCTTCATGATCTACACGGAACCGTTCGTGGTGACTGGCGGAGGCCCCGGGTCCACCACCACCATGCTATCGATCGATCTGGTGAAAATGGCGCTTGGACAGTTCGACCTTGGACCCGCCGCGGCGTTCTCGATCATGTACTTCCTCGTGATCCTTCTGATCTCATGGGTGTTCTACACCGTGATGACCAACCTTGATAAGCGGGAGAGCTGACCCATGGCCGACGCATCCATCAATACAATGGCCCCGCGCAGCTTCTCGCTCCCGAAGGTCAAAAGCAGTACTGTCGTAATCGCGCTCTACCTAATTTTTCTGATGTTGCCGATTTACTGGCTGCTCAACATGAGCCTGAAGACGAACACCGAGATCGTGAGCACTTTCACGCTCTGGCCGACGAACCCGACGCTGGACAACTACCGCACGATCCTCACCGATCCTGCGTGGTACTCGGGCTATATCAACTCGCTGATTTATGTGGTGATGAACACGGTGATCAGCCTGGCTGTGGCCCTGCCGGCGGCCTACGCATTCAGCCGCTACCATTTCATGGGCGACAAGCACCTCTTCTTCTGGCTGCTGACCAACCGTATGGCGCCACCCGCGGTGTTCGCGCTGCCGTTCTTCCAGCTCTATTCCAGCGTTGGTCTTTTTGACACGCATATCGCGGTGGCCTTGGCGCATTGCCTCTTTAACGTGCCGCTGGCGGTCTGGATCTTGGAAGGCTTCATGCGCGGCGTACCGAAAGAGATTGATGAGACCGCCTATATTGACGGCTATTCGTTCGGCACGTTCTTCGTGAAGATCTTCATGCCGCTCATTGCCTCTGGCATCGGGGTCGCCGCGTTCTTCTGCTTCATGTTTTCATGGGTTGAGCTGCTGCTCAGCCGCACCCTGACAACCGTAGACGCCAAGCCCATCGCCGCGATCATGACCCGGACACAGGGCGCTGCGGGCATCGACTGGGGTGTCCTTGCCGCAGCGGGTGTGCTGACCATCGTGCCCGGTGCGCTCGTGATCTACTTCGTGCGAAATTACATCGCCAAGGGCTTCGCTCTGGGGAGAGTGTAATGAGCAAAATCGACATATCAGGATACAATGTTACATCGACACTTCGTTTCGCGGTTCAGAGCGATCCAAACAGCGACAAAGTGATAGAAAAGCTTCGATGGATCGGCGTGAGTGCCGCTCGTTACATACGAATTGATGAAGATGAACGCGGGGTTTTCTTCCGCTACTCGGACGACCATGAGGTGGCGCTTGTCTTCAATGAGGATGCTGACTTCACGGCGTTCAAAGCAGTTTTGGAGGACTCCTGAATGGACTGGATGGCTTGGACCTGGCCGACGGCGCTGTTCTTCACGATCATCGCCTGTCTGCTGATCACTTTCACGATCCTCGCGATCAGGTTTCCCGAGACCCCGCGCGTCGGCGTTCTGAGGATTGAGACGACACGGGGAGACCGGCTTTTTATTACGCTTCTCGGCTCAGCTTTCATCAATCTGGCCTGGCTGGGCCTGACCGATATGGCCCAGTGGTGGGCGCTCGTAATCTGCGCGGTCTACGCCGTTCTGGTATTCAGATATGTGTAACCCGCGCCGATGAATAGCCGGGCGGAGCATAAGCCGTCCGGTCACATAAACCCAAGTTCAACCAGGGAGGTATTTCATGAACTTGTCACTTAGAACGTCCACGGCGATCGCCATTGCGCTATCGCTCTCGGCGTCGCCAACCTTCGCCGATATGGAGGCGGCGATGGAGTTCCTCGATAACGAGATCGCGGGCTTGTCCGTTCTCTCGCGCGAGGAGCAGGAAGCGGAGATGCAGTTCTTCGTGGACGCGGCGGCCCCGTTCCAGGGGATGGAAATCAAGGTCGTCTCCGAAACCATCACCACGCATGAGTACGAAAGCCAGGTTCTCGCACCTGCGTTCTCTGCGATCACCGGCATCCAGGTCACCCATGACCTGATCGGCGAAGGCGACGTGGTTGAAAAGCTGCAGACCCAGATGCAGTCGGGCGAGAATATCTATGACGGCTACATCAACGACTCCGACCTGATCGGCACGCACTGGCGCTATCAGCAGGTGCGCAACCTGACCGACTGGATGGCTGGCGAGGGCGCAGACGTGACCCTGCCAACGCTCGATGTCGACGACTTCATCGGCACCAGCTTCACCACCGGGCCTGATGGCAAGCTCTATCAGCTGCCCAGCCAGCAGTTCGCGAACCTCTACTGGTTCCGCTACGACTGGTTCACCGACGAAAAGAACATGGCCGATTTCAAAGCGGCGTATGGCTATGACCTTGGTGTGCCTGTGAACTGGTCCGCCTACGAGGACATCGCAGAGTTCTTTACCGGCCGTGATCTCAGCCATATGGGTGTTGAAGGCGAAATCTTCGGCAACATGGACTACGGTAAGAAAGACCCGTCCCTCGGCTGGCGCTATACCGACGCGTGGATGTCCATGGCTGGTATGGGAGACGTGGGTGAGCCGAACGGCCTGCCCGTCGACGAGTGGGGCATTCGTGTGAACGAAAACTCCCAGCCTGTCGGGTCCTGTGTGGCCCGTGGTGGGGCAACCAACTCGCCTGCCGCTGTTTACGCTGTGAACAAGGCAATCGAGTGGCTGCAGAAGTACTCGCCCCCGGCGGCTGCGGGTATGACCTTCTCCGAAGCGGGTCCGCTTCCGGCGCAGGGCAACATCGCCCAGCAGATGTTCTGGTACACCGCCTTCACCGCCGCAACGGTCGAGCCCGGCCTGCCGGTGATGAACGAGGATGGCACGCCCAAGTGGCGGATGGCACCGTCCCCGCATGGCGTCTACTGGAAAGAAGGCCAGAAGGTTGGCTATCAGGACGCAGGCTCCTGGACGCTGATGCAGTCCACCCCGGTGGATCGTGCCAAGGCGGCCTGGCTCTATGCTCAGTTCGTCACGTCCAAGACCGTGGATCTGAAGAAGTCCGATGTTGGTCTGACCTTCATCCGCGAGTCCACGATCGACAGCGATCACTTCACCGAGCGTGCGGACAAGCTGGGCGGTCTGGTTGAATTCTATCGTTCACCAGCGCGCGTGGCGTGGTCGCCGACCGGGACCAACGTGCCTGACTACCCACGTCTGGCGCAGCTGTGGTGGCAGAACATCGGCGATGCGATGTCCGGTCAGAAGACCGCGCAGGAAGCACTCGATGCTCTGTGCGAAGCGCAGGAAGCAGTTCTGGAGCGTCTCGAGCGCGCAGGCGTGCAGGGCGATCTCGGTCCGGTGATGAACGAGGAAATGGGTGCAGACCATTGGTTTGCGCAGCCGGGTGCTCCGTTTGCGAAGCTGGACAACGAGGACGAAGAGCCGATGACCGTCGCATATGACGAGCTCATCAAGTCCTGGCAGTAAGTCAAGGACTTCCTCCCGGGTGGGGGGCGCGCATTGCGCGCCCCTTGTCCACTTTGAGCGCAACTCACCCGACGCTGTGCAGTGCGAGTGAGGTGTATTCACCAAAGATGATCTGGAAAGACTTCCCATGACCTACGTTCTGGCGATCGATCAGGGCACCACGTCCTCCCGTGCAATCCTGTTTGATGGGGGACTGACGCCCGTCGCCACCGCGCAGGAAGAGTTTCCCCAGATTTTCCCGCAATCAGGCTGGGTTGAACATGACCCTGCAGACCTGTGGGCCACGACTGCTGGGACGTGCCGCGAGGTCATCGAACGGGCTGATATCGATGCTTCGAAAATCGTTGCCATCGGGATCACCAACCAGCGCGAAACGACAGTTGTCTGGAATAAGGAAACCGGTCACCCAATCCACAATGCGATTGTCTGGCAGGATCGCCGCACTGCGGATGCGTGCCGCGCACTGCGTGATGCTGGGCATGGCGAGATGTTCACAGATCGCACCGGTCTTCTGCTTGATCCGTACTTCTCGGCAACAAAACTCAAATGGATCCTCGACCATGCAGAAGGCGCACGTGAGGCCGCGCGTCGGGGTGAGCTTCTGTTTGGAACGGTCGACACCTTCCTGATCTGGAAGCTGACAGGCGGGCAGGTCCATGCAACTGACGCCACCAATGCCGCGCGCACAATGCTCTATGACATCCGTAAGGGTCGGTGGAGCCAGACCATCTGCGACCTCTTTGACATTCCAATGGGTATGCTGCCTGAAGTGAAGGACAGCGCCGCCGATTTCGGATCGACGCGAAGCGATCTTTTTGGGCGACCCATCCCGATTTGCGGCGTTGCCGGGGATCAGCAAGCGGCGACGCTGGGGCAGGCGTGTTTCGACCCGGGGATGATGAAATCCACCTATGGGACAGGATGTTTCGCACTTCTTAATACCGGGGAGACGCTTGTTAAGTCCAATAACCAACTTCTGACCACGATCGCTTACCAGTTGGACGGCAAACCAACCTATGCGCTGGAAGGCTCCATTTTCATTGCGGGCGCCGTCGTGCAGTGGTTGCGCGATGGCCTGAAAATTATCCGCGAGGCGTCTGAAACGCAGCCATTGGCCGAGTCGGCAGATGCATCTCAATCCGTGGTGATGGTGCCTGCCTTCACCGGTCTTGGGGCGCCTTACTGGAACCCGGATTGCCGCGGTGCGGTTTTCGGGCTGACGCGCAATTCAGGGCCGTCAGAGCTAGCCCGCGCCGCTTTGGAAAGTGTCGGATTTCAGACCCGTGACCTGTTGGAAGCTATGCGTGCAGATTGGTCAGGCAGTGACGCTGCGCCTGTGCTGCGGGTCGACGGGGGCATGAGCGCGTCTGACTGGACGATGCAGTTTCTCGCTGACATTCTCGGCGCTCCGGTAGACCGACCGAAGGTCCTAGAGACGACCGCGCTCGGAGCCGCATGGCTGGCGGGCATGAAGAGGGAGGTACTGCCGGGACAGGCGGAGTTTGCCAAAACCTGGGCGCTTGATCGTCGGTTTTCACCCGAGATGTCGCAAGAAACCCGCGACTCCAAATACGCTGCGTGGCAGCGCGCCGTGAGCGCGACAATGGCGTTTTAAGGCTCCGGGCTTTGAGGGGCTCCTTTTCCTTTAGTGTCCCGACCGTGGTGCGCTTTGGCGCCGGGGTCAGTAATAACGTCGCCTCGGCTTTGCCAAGCGGAACCCAGCGTGTGGTGCTCGTTCGCGGCGCCAAAGGTCTCGCTGCAGAAACGGTCCGCGCCATGCTAGAGCAAGCGGGCGTTTACTGCGTGGACGTGACCTGTGCGAGGGAGCCGTCTGTAGCGAGCGTCAATTCGGCCGTTGAAGCGGTGAAAGGGGTGGGACCTCAGGCTGTGGTGGCTATTGGCGGTGGATCGGTGATCGATACAGGCAAGGCGCTTGCATTTTGCCTCGGACACGATCTGACGTTGAGTTCAAACCTCTCAGAGGTGCCAGACTCGCTTCTGTCCCGGTCAGGGCCTGTTCCTTGTATTGCATTGCCAACGACCGCCGGGACGGGCGCGGAGGTGACTGCCAATTCCGTGTTGGATATCCCCGAGCTACAAGCAAAGGTTTCATTGCGCGGAAAGGCGCTGTTTCCAACTGCAGCCCTGGTTGACCCTAACTTGCTGAAAACAGCGCCCGCGTCTGTGTTGCTGTCTTCCGGTTTGGACGCGGTTGTGCAGACAATTGAGGCCTATACCTCTTGTGCGGCCACGCCGTTCTCGGATGCACTGACCGAGCCAAACATCACGCGGGGGATGGAAGCCTTGCAACTCATCGTGGCGGGTGACGCCCCAGACAGTGCGTGGCACGATATGGCTTGGGTCAGCGTCTCAAGTGGCGTTGCCCTTGCAAATGGCGGTCTAGGGGCCGCACACGGCATCGCATCAGTTCTCGGCGGGCGCTATGCGGCTCCTCATGGCGCGCTCTGCGGTAGGCTGCTTGTTCCGGTTTTACAGAAGAACCTAAGAAACGCTTCTCCCGATACCAGTGTTGCCATGCGGTTGCTGGAATGCGTGACGCAAATATCTGAGGCGTTTCCAAGCGAGCGAGACCAAGATGCTCTTTCAGGACTTGAAGTCTGGTTGGACCGTCGCGCTCTTCCTCGCCTGCGAGAATTTGGCATCGAACTGTCAGACATTCCCACGATAGCCGATTCATCTTGTAGTGCTTCGTCCAGCAAGAAAAACCCAGTAGCGCTGACGCAGGCCGACTATGAAGAAATCCTGAGAGATGCTTATTAGACAGCTTTGAGCACTGCAGGTCGTAAACTGCTCGAAATGCCACCTGGTTCCCAGAGGCCTTTTCTCTTGGCCACGAGGGAAATCGAAGAGTAAGCTGATTTTGGCACGGAGACCGAATTGCAACCACTCACGGAGTGGTCCGTCTGTCTGTGTTCTGCGCAAGGTGGTTAGGACCACCCTGCAAATCGGCCTCTTCCGGTCTTGGATGGCGACGTGGTGGCCGCGTTGCTCAACATCATGAAGACACTCGGATGCCTCAGCCTGGTTCCACAGGACTTTCCTGAGGAATCAGGCTGATTTTAGTTCTGCCAGAGCCCAATTCTTCCGTATATCTGCGGTGTTTGGAGCATAGGTAATACTGCCTAGGCAACTTCACCAATAGCCCATCCTTCATGACGGGAATACTCTGATAGGTGATCTTCCAAGAGTATTTCGCGGAGATCTTCTTTTTAAGCAGTGTTTTCCGAGTGTTGAAGCTTGTCCAGGAGTGAGTGGCTTGGATTGGCGCGCTCTGTCCTAAGGGGCAGAGCGCATTTTTCTGCTCGAAGTCTTCGTATTTCACTTTTGGTGCGAAGAGGCCTAGGCTCTTGTCGAGAAACCAAAAAGCCGGGTCGCTGAACAGATATGAAATCTCTTGGTGCAATTCTTGCGCTTGCCCTTGCCGGGCTTCAACTGCTCGCGATCGCGGTCGTCGTATTCTCCTCCTACTTCACCTCCGAGCGAACACTTCTGGAACACGCCCGTACACAGATGGTGGATGTAGGAACAAACGTGATCCAGCACACGAAGTGGTTCATGTCTCCGGCGCGCAGTGCGGCAGAACTGTCGACAGCGCTCGCGTCAAACCAGATTGTCCGCCGCGAAGAGCGCGAACATCTTGAGGGTCTGCTGTTTCAACAGCTGAGATCCGCGCCGCAGTTTGCGGGGGCTTATTACGGCGATGAAGACGGCAACTTTGTCTATGTCAAAAGAGAGGGCGCTCAGGAATATCTGACCAAGATTGTTGATGTTGCCGTCGGGACCTCGGAACGCACACTGTTGATCAAACGGCGAGAGGACTTCGTTTCGATGGGCCGCCGCTTCGATCCGGAAGATCGGTACGATCCGCGCAGTCGGCCCTGGTATGAGGAAGCAAAGGCGTATCGCGGCAGTATTTGGACCGATCCGTATATCTTCTTTACCTCACAATCCCCTGGGATCACCGCAGCCACTCCAGTGATTGGTTTTGACAATCATGTTCAAGGCGTTGTCGGCGTCGATATCGAGATCAAAGAGTTGTCGAGTTTTCTCTCGGAGCTGCGGGTTGGCCAAAATGGTGCGGCTTTCATTCTGAACCGCAATGGAGACGTGATAGCTCATCCGAACCCGGACTTGCTAACCACCCAGACAAAGGATGGTGGGTTAAGCTTTCCATCCATCGTTACAATCGAAGATCCGATTGCGCGCGCCGCGTTCGGCGACAGGTTGTCGGGGGACGGCGTTGAAATAGATGGGCTGATCCAGGCCGATTTTGAACATCAAGGGCAACAGTATGTGTCGCTGATCATGCCATTTGGACTGGACGATATTCCGTGGACAATCGTGCTTTACGCCCCGGAGAACGACTTCATCGGGACAATTAAAGAGAATCGAACACAGAACACCCTGATCGCCGTCGCGGTGGCTCTCATGACGGCACTGCTAGGCTTGGCGCTCGCTAACAAAATTCATGCACCCGTTCGGGCCTTTGCAGTCCGATCCGCATTGATCTCGCAAGGCGAGATCGACCCTAATGAGCCGATGCCAAGCACGTACAAGGAATTGGAAAACGCCAATACCGCCCTCGTCAACGAGATCTCTCAGCGCAAGAAAACGGAAACGGAGTACCATCTGACCTTTGAGAAAGCGTCGCGTGGGATGGTCCATATCGAGAGCGCGACAGGTCGTTTGCTTCGCGTGAACGAGAGTTTTGCAAAGCTCTTAGGTTTCAACGACCAAGAACTCGTAGGGGTGGAATTTCAGTCATTGCTTTCTGCGGATGACAAAGATGTTCTTGATGACTTCGTCGAACAGATCGCTGAGCACTCTGCTTTTGGATTTGAGGCCAGGGCCCTGAGAAAAGACGGTCGTCCGGTGTGGATCAGCTTTAACGGCATCTTTTTTCAGGCCGACACAAAGGGCGGCACCTATATTGTGGCGACCATCGACGATATTACTCAGGCTCGCGTCGCCGAGGAAAAGATCGAAACCCTCAACCGCGAGATCGCGCATTTCTCGCGTCAGGAGATGATGGGAGAGCTGGCGACTGGCCTGGCGCATGAGCTTAATCAACCGCTTACGGCAATCACGCAAAATGCAGATGCAGCGGAGTATATCCTTAGCAATTCGCCGGAAAAGGCCTCGGATGTTAAGGGATTGCTGGGCGAGATCGATCAGCAAGCGCACCAGGCTGCTGATATCATCCGCGCGCTGCGCACTTTGGTTCGCAAAGACGAAAACATTCCCGATGTTTTTGGAATCCGAGAGTTGATCGAGCAGGCGCGACGCCTCGTAAGGTCTGAAGCGCGTCAGCACGGAATCGATATTGTTTTGGTAAAGGGCGCGGAACTCGAGGTCAGCGCCGTCCGTGTCCAGATCGCTCAGGTCGTTCTCAACCTCCTGCGAAACGCTATCGAGTCCATTGTGGAAAGTGACTGCAGAGAGCGCAGAATCTCGATCATGGCCGAGCAAGATCAGGCTTTCGTGCGCGTCAGTGTTGAGGATTGTGGACCAGGCGTAGCGGGAAGCCTGCAGTTGTTTACCCCTTTTGAAACAACAAAACGCGACGGCATGGGTTTAGGGTTGTCTATCAGTAAAACACTTATCGAAGCCAATGGCGGCGAGATATGGCACGATACTTCGGACCCGGGAACGCGCTTTTGCTTCACGTTGCCGTTGAAAGGTTCGGAACATGGATGACGGCCCATTCGTTTTTCTTGTCGATGACGACGCGGACATCCGCGGCTCGCTCTCTCGCGCCCTTGGGCTGCGGGGCTACTCAGTCAAGCCCTATGCATCGGCGCGGGAGTTTCTGGATGCCCAAAATGCCGACCTTTCGGGCTGTCTGATCCTCGACTATGGCATGCCGGAAATGAACGGTCTTCAACTACAAAAACACCTACGAGACCAGGGCACTCTTCTTCCGATCATTTTCATCACTGGCCATGGTGGCATCCCAGAATCTGTCGAAGCAATGAAAATGGGGGCGGTTGATTTTCTGGAGAAACCCTTCAAACAATCCATTCTGATCGAACGGATTGAAGCCGCGCTTGAAGCCGATGCGCGACAGCGCGCGGCAACGCTGCAAACATCCGGCGTTCTGGCAAAGTTTCAGGCCTTAACCGACCGCGAGCGCGAGATCGCATTGATCCTTGCAACCAATCCGGGTCAGAACTCCTCTAAAGAGATCGCCAGGCGGCTCGGGATCAGCCCACGCACTGTCGACCACCACCGTGCGCGTATCCTCGAGAAAATGGGCGTGGGATCCGTTGCAGAACTGGTAGACACCAGTCTCAAGGCTGGCTTATTCAGCGATCCACGCACACACAGTTAATCGAAATTAGTCGGAACAGAGCTGCGCGGACTGTATCACCACCCAGGACACAAGGGGTCTGATACGGCTACGCTGCCCGATCCGAAAGATTACCCAATTGGGCCCGGCGGTCTCATCCGGGTTCAGTGGCTTTAGCCTCTGTCGACTATTTTTTTGGCTGGTAGGGCTCCAAAACGCCAAACGGAACCGGTGGCTCTTCGACAAGCGTGCTTTGAAACTCTACGATTTTTTCGAAGAGAACCGGCAGTACCCAGGTCGACTCTTCCTGGATTTCGTACTCTTCCTTGGGATCGGTTATCAGATTGTAGATGCGTGGGACATTGAGCGGGCGCGGGTCACTGTTCATGTCGTCGAGCGCGATCAAATGCATCTTCCAGTTTCGCCATTTGTAGCCATAAACATCGTCGTTGTTGTAGATGATGAACCCCTCGCGGTTCGACTGAGACTGCTGTCCCAGAAAGAAGTCTAGTTGATCTACGCCATCAACGATCCGGTCATCGGGGGGCTCGTATCCAGCAACTCGTCCCAGAGTGGGTAACATGTCCACAAGATGGACAATCTCGTTGCTGGTCGTCCCGGCGGTGATACGTCCGGGCCATCTAATTAGAAACGGTACGCGCAAAGACCCTTCCCAAGCGGTAAAATACGCACCTCGCCAAGGACCAGCTGTCCCATGCCAAGGATGGAAGTACTCGGGTCCGTTATCGCTCAACCAGATGACGATGGTATCGTCTTCGACCTCAAGTCCACTGATTGCGTCGAGGATCTGCCCAGACCGAAAGTCTATCTCAGCCAACACGTCCGCGTAGTGACCGTTGCCGGTGATGCCGTCGAAATCGGGATGCGGTAGTGTCGGAAGGTGGGGTTGTGTGAAGGGTATAAAGGCGAAGAACGGTTTGTCGGCCGCGACCGCCCGCTCCATGAAGTCGATCGCGCGCTCGGCCAGTTCACCATCTATCTGACGGCGGGAGTCGAGACTGTATGGCTTTACGTCCCGAGGTGTCTCGTCGCGTTTTGCTTCTTGTATCATAGGTTGGCCAGCGACGGACGCATCGAACTGAAATTGAGACGAATACTGGGATTCGTCGGTGGTGTTCGCGACTCCGTACCACTCGTCAAACCCTTGATCCGTGGGAAAGCGTCCCGGCAAATCTCCCAGATGCCACTTCCCGAACATACCAGTCGCATAGCCAACATCCGAAAACAGCTCTGCCATGGTAACTTCCCATCCAACCATCCCGTAAGGGACGCCCCATACCACTCTTGTGGTGGCGGACCGGATCGGACGTCTGCCGGTCATGAAGGCCGATCGGCTAGGGGTACATTGCGGCTCGACGTTGAAGTTCAAAAGACGCATGCCTTCTGCAGCGAGGGCATCCAGACGCGGTGTTTTCGCTCCTCGCAGTTCGCCACCGCCATACACACCAAGTTCGCCCCAGCCCAAGTTGTCGACCATCATGACCACTACGTTTGGCTGCTCGGGTGATTGGGCAGACACAGAGGAAGCGTATTGGGACGCCACGCTGGCAAAAAGGGCAAAAAACAAGAGAGAACGCATCGATTTTATCCGGCAACTTAAAGACTGATCACCAAAGACTACACGACGTGGGCAAGGTATACCAAAACCCACCTCCGCTTGCCGCCCGAAGCGGGATTTGCCGTAATCGTTTCTAGCAGCAAGATCCGGCGCGCCCGACTTCCCAAGATCTAGGGAAGCTGCTTCGCGGCGCTTCATAAAACATTCACACGCTTGTCTTTCTTGCGTTACACTGACCGCTATACCGCGCGATAAGAAAGCTAGAAAACAGGGAATAATCATGAAGTACTTAGCACGGCTCACAGCCATAGCCGCTCTGGCGACTGCCACTCCTACGTTAGCGGAGTTTCAGCTTGGCGACCGATATGTGGACAACGACGGCGACCTAATTGCCGATATCCCGACGGACGCGTCTGAGCTTATTGATCCCGGCACACTGATCTTCGCATACACGCCAGTCGAAGACCCCGCGGTGTATGCGGAAGTCTGGGCTGGTTTCCTGGATCACTTGTCGGAAGCCACCGGCAAAGACGTGCAGTTCTTCCCGGTGCAGTCTAACGCTGCTCAGATTGAAGCCATGCGTGCTGGCCGTCTCCATATCGCCGGTTTCAACACCGGATCCAATCCGTTGGCTGTCGCCTGTGCCGGGTTCCGCCCGTTTGCGATGATGGCGGCTGAAGATGGCTCCTTCGGCTACGAGATGGAAATCATCACTTATCCCGACTCCGGCATCGAAAAGGTCGAAGATCTGAAGGGGAAAACGCTGGCATTCACTTCCGAAACATCGAACTCGGGTTTCAAGGCGCCGTCGGCCATCCTTGCCGCCGAATTCGGCATGAAGCCTGGTGACGATTTCGAAGCAACCTTCTCGGGAGCCCACGATAGCTCGATCCTTGGTGTCGCAAACAAAGACTACATTGCTGCGTCGATCGCAAACTCGGTCAAGGGCCGCATGATCGACCGTGAAGTGGTGACCGAAGATCAGTTAGTCATCGTTTACAAGTCGCAAACTTTTCCGACGACCGGATACGGCACTGTCTATAACCTGACCCCGGAATTGCAGGAGGCCATCCGCGAGGCGTTCTTCAGCTTCGATTGGGAAGGCACGGCCTTAGCAGAAGAGTTCGGCCGGAATGGCGAAGACCAGTTCATCGAGATCACGTTCAAGGACGACTGGTCAGTCATTCGCACCATCGATGAGGCCAACGGCGTCGTCTACGAGTGCAACTGATCTAAGTCAGCAAAGACTACATCGGATGCGGGGGGTACACCATCTCCCGCATCCCTTTGCGTCCGGGGGGCGGGCATGCTGAGACTAGAGGGTCTGTCAAAGACCTACAAAACCGGTGACGCCGCGCTGACGAATGTCAGCCTGGAAATCCCGAAAGGGCAGTTCGTCGGCCTGATCGGGCCGTCCGGAGCCGGCAAATCCACGTTGATCCGGTGTATCAATCGGCTGGTTGAGCCAACCAGTGGTAAGGTACTTCTGGGTGAGGTCGACCTTGCTCAGATTGGAAAGTCAGATCTGCGGCGGCAACGTCGTCGGATCGGCATGATTTTCCAAGAATACGCGCTTGTGGAGCGCCTGACGGTAATGGAAAACGTCCTGTCCGGTCGACTGGGGTATGTGCCTTTCTGGCGCAGTTTTCTGCGCCGCTATCCAGGGGCTGACGTGGCCCGCGCTTTCCAGTTGCTCGACCGTGTCGGCCTCATGCACCAGGCAGACAAACGTGCGGACGCCCTGTCCGGCGGTCAACGCCAACGGGTCGGTATCGCCCGTGCGCTGGCGCAGGAGCCCGAGTTGTTACTTGTAGACGAGCCGACCGCCAGCCTTGATCCCAAAACCTCCCGGCAGATCATGCGCCTGCTAACCGAAATCTGTGAAGAACGTGGACTGCCGGCCATCGTCAATATCCATGACGTGCCTCTTGCACAGCAGTTTATGCAGCGCATTGTCGGCTTGCGCGCAGGTCAGGTGGTCTTCGATGGTCCTCCCGCAGAGCTCTCCGAAACCGTTTTGACCACGATTTACGGGGAAGAAGACTGGCACGCGATGCGCCAAGGCGACGAAGAACAGAAGAGCGCAGAAGCTGACGCGAGAGACCGGATGGCGGCGCTGGCGCGATGACCCAATCCACCTATCCGACAACTTGGCGGCGCCCACCGCAGATTATCACCGATCGCCGCTGGCGGATCGGTTTGCAGCTTGGCATTCTCGTCTATCTTATTGCAGCGACCAGTACGGTTGATGTGGACTGGAACCGCGTGTCCATTGGTCTGGAGCGTGGCCAGCGGTTCATCATGGGATTTCTCCAGCCTGACTTCACGAGCCGGTGGAGTGACATCCACAGGGGACTGATTGAGAGCCTGACAATGACGTTAACATCGACCGTCGTCGGTGTTCTTATTTCCGTGCCCATAGGTATAGGTGCCGCAAGGAACCTTGCACCACCCTGGATCTACTTGGCGTGCCGCGCCATCATCGCAGTCAGCCGATCACTGCAGGAAGTCATCATTGCGATCTTCCTCGTAGCGATGTTCGGTTTTGGACCCTTTGCCGGATTTCTGACACTCAGCTTCGCAACTATTGGCTTTCTTGCCAAACTCTTGGCCGATGACATTGAAGAAATTGATGAGGCGCAAGCCGAGGCTGTTCGTGCAACAGGCGCATCATGGTCACAACTCGTCAACTATGCCGTCCAGCCACAAGTCATGCCGCGCCTCATCGGTTTGTCGCTCTACCGTCTCGACATCAATTTTCGCGAAAGTGCGGTGATCGGGATTGTGGGTGCGGGTGGCATTGGCGCGACGCTGAATACCGCCATCGACCGGTATGAGTATGACAGCGCAGGCGCGATCCTGTTGATCATCATCGTGATTGTCATGGTAGCAGAATACGGCTCAAGCTATCTCAGGAAGTTCCTGCAATGAGTGAGGTCAGTCATTACAGCCAGACGTGGTCCCACCGCACTTCGCGCGGGCGATTGCTGATGTGGGTGGGCTGGGTTGCCCTTGTGGCGCTGTTTGTGTGGTGCTGGCAGCTCATGACGGAAAACACCATCTGGGCATTCGTCTGGGACGCGCCTCGTCAGGCAGCCGACATCGGTGGCCGTATGATGCCACCGCGGCTGAGCTACCTGCCCGAGCTGTTGGTGCCGATGTGGGACACGCTGAATATCGCAACTCTGGGGACCATCGCTGGCGTGATCATGGCCGTGCCCGTGGCGTTTTTGGCTGCGCGCAATACCACTCCGTCAGCACGCTTCCTGCGCCCCATCGCGCTCTTCATCATTGTGGCGTCCCGCTCCATTAACTCGCTGATCTGGGCGCTTCTTCTGGTGGCGATCATTGGCCCCGGGATACTGGCGGGGATTGTCGCAATCGCGCTCCGCTCCATCGGGTTTGTCGGCAAGCTTCTCTATGAGGCGATCGAAGAGACCGATGCCAAGCAGATCGAAGCGATTGAAGCGACCGGTGCGAGCCCGACACAGGTGCTGAACTACGGGATCGTGCCTCAGATTATGCCCGCGTTCTGGGGCATTTCGGTCTTTCGCTGGGATATCAATATCCGGGAAAGCACTATCCTCGGTCTGGTCGGTGCGGGGGGGATCGGCCTGAAGCTGCAAGCCTCGCTCAATGTATTGGCATGGCCTCAGGTCACGGTCATCCTCATCCTCATCCTCCTGACCGTGATCGTCAGCGAATGGGTGTCTGCGAAGGTCCGAAAGGCAATCATTTGACACCCGAACAAGCGTTTGAGGCCTATGAGGCAGTACGTCCTGCGTTGCCGCCGGCGCAGCGGGCAGGGGCTGCGCGCTTTGTCGAAAATCTCGACGCTGTCGCAGATCAGTTCGATGTATTTCTTCTCGACGCCTTTGGGGTTCTGAATATCGGTGAAACGGCAATTCCCGGCGTCGCCGATCGGATCGCGGGGCTGCGCGCACGTGGCAAGCGATTTCTTGTCGTGACCAACGCGGCTGGCTACCCGCATGCCAAGCTGATGGAAAGGTATGAGCGGCTGGGTTACGATTTCGATCCCGCCGATGTCATCTCAAGCCGCGCGACGCTGCTGAAAGCGCTTCGAACCATGCCACCGCGCCATTGGGGTGTTATGGCGACACAGCGGTTTGGAACAGGTGACCTTGAAGAAATATCGATGGCATTTCTTGGGGAAGAAACTGCCGCCTACGACGCTGCCGAGGGCTTTCTTCTGCTCGGATCAGCGGCGTGGACAGAAGAGCGACAGGCACTGCTCGAAGCTGCTCTGATTACTCGGTCACGTCCTGTCTGGGTCGGAAACCCGGACATCGTTGCGCCGCGAGAAACCGGCGTGTCGGTGGAGCCGGGACACTACGCGCATCGGCTCGCGGCCAAGACAGGAATCAAACCAAGTTTCTTTGGCAAGCCGTTCGCCAACATCTACGATCTCGCCTTCGCAAGGGTTGGCGCCGTCAGAAAAGACCGCGTGCTCATGGTTGGCGATAGCTTGCACACCGATATATTGGGGGCGCAGACTGCGGGTATCGCCTCTGCCTTAATAACCGACTACGGATTTTTCGGGCAAAGCGATGCGCAACGGGCAATTCAAAGGTCTGGATTGATGCCGGATTTTCTGATGCGCGCGCCTTAATTAAGCTAAAGAAATCCGCGTCTTCCTTCGTTGGTGTTTTCCCTTTCTCGATCATGAATGCTTCATAATCACTCCGCTGGTCATAGGCACACCTGGGCTAGCGTCGGATGACGCTCTTTAAATCTGGTAGAAGTCACTTCTGCCCAACGCAGAAGTCCCAGTTTGCGCCATTCTCTGGCCAGTAGAAGGAGATGCCTGTAAAGCCCAGATGCTTCGCCAGCATTCAGACAACCTGGTAAATCCCGCCATCCTTCTTGGCGAACTCTGCGGTGCTCCGGTGGCACCATCGCCCCCTGCACAAGAGCGCTCTGACACTTGAGAGCGGCGACAACGCTTTGAGCGTTTCTAAAGAACAGTTCCGTGCTCGGAGTGTTGCTTTTGCGTTAGCCGCGCCATGATTCTGATGGGTGCGCCATTTTTGGATGCGTAAAGATTGCTCAGTACCAATTTCCACCCTATACTTTTGGATAGTTCCGTGAGTGGAGCGCATTTGATCAGCTTCAACCCGCCGGCAGCTGTGTCCGGCGGGTTTTTTTGCCGCCAGAGCTGTTTCGGTGGCGCGGGTAAGTCGGTTCAGGGACTGGAGAGACCGCTAACTGCATCTTGGTGTCAGCGTCTGCGACGTTCGGCTTGTCTGCAAACCAGTTTGGTCTTCGCGAAGCAGAACAGTGGTGTCTGTGTTTCTGCGAAGCAGATATTGCTTGCCGACCCCGCAATTTCTAGATCGGCGCTTTCGATCATGGGCTGGCACCGAACACACAATACTATTGGTGTGGTGGGTTTCGCATGGCTTGTACTTCTTGAATCCGATCTGGCCAGGTCGAACGTATATACGCCAGAACGTTCCAGATTTCTGCGTCGGTTAGGACCTCTGAAAACCCTGGCATTCCGCTCTTAACGTCGTCTATGCCAAGTGCGGACAGCACCGCTTGCCCACCAATGCGCGTATAGTCAAACAGCAATTGATTGTCGTGATGCCATGTGTGCCCGGTCTCGTCATGCGGCGGGGCTGGCATCGATCCGTCGCTGTTGGGGGTTTGCCAGTCTGGTTCTCCTTCCAATTCTGCGCCGTGGCAGGACGCGCAGTGCTCGACATAGAGCTGCGCACCCGCAGGAACGTCCCGACCTTCGAGCTCATGGCCCCCATGCGCCTGTGAGGCATACACCAGTGTAATCAAGACAAGGTTTGAGCTTCTCAATTGTGCACGCCTCCTTCTATTCCTTGTAAAGTTCATGACAGGACTTGCAGTTTTCGCCCAGAACAAACAGAGCGGATCGAAGATCTTCGGGCTCTTCAATCGAGGCCGAAAGCTGACTTGCCAAGATCTCGAGTCTGTTCGCCTTCTCGGTGAAGTCGTCAAAGCGCTCCCAGATCAGGGGGAGCGCTTCGGACTTTGGATCGTCTTCTTCGGGCGTGAACAGGGCAGGGGTCTCTGCAGCACCCTCTGCTACTGCAACCATAGCAGCTCGAGCAGCAGAAACATCAAAACGCGTTTTTCCTTTGGCCATCTCGCCGACAACTTTCATGTTCTCGGAAATCGTTTTCATGCCATTCATCCGCGCCATGACCGCCGGGTTCTTCACGCCTTCATGCGCAACGACTTGCGTTCCCAAAACGGCCACAAGAGAGGTGGCGAGTATCTTGATGTTCATCTTGTTCGTTCCCGCTGTCAAAAACAGACCAGACAAGAAACTCGTGAAACAGGTCAAAGTTTCTTCTAGCGTCTTCCGCATGGTTTCTGTGCTTCCGTTCACGTCAGTGATACAGATTCCAGTAGGGGTAAGGTCAAGCACTGTGGTTTGAAGCTTCTGGTGCCCTTTGGGTGGTGCTTGGCGGAGCGTGTTGCGGCTCCAAAGACGTTAGCTGCAGCTCACCCAATTGCGATCTTGTCAAGCAGAACAGCCCTGCATCGCTTTCAAACAGCCTGCGGACCTCGATCGGCTCCCGTGCCGGACTTGATTATCGCATCGGGCAGATCAATCCAAACGGCGGCGTGGTCGCTCGCGTGGGGACGAGGCGAGCGCACCTCCGATAAAAAGTAATCGGAGCCTTGGGCAGCGGTCGTGTCCATGCCGCGCCGTTCGACCTGCGGCACAGCGTGTCCGGCAAGCTTTGCGAGGGCGGGCGAGGCCAGCATCGCATCGGGCCGCAGGCGCATTCCCGTATCAGGCATGGAAAATGTCCAGTCCTCACCCTCCGGCATCCGTCTCATCAGGTCGGTGGCGAACCCGTTGAGAAGCGGTTTCAGCGCGTCGTCTTCACGTGTATCTGTACCGACCGGCGTATTTAGATCGCCGACAATCATCCATAACTGCGTCTCAGGGTTTTGCAGAGATGTCTCGATAACGCGTCGGACCGCTTGCGCTTCAAGGTCTCGGATCGCCGTCGCGCGCTGCCGGTCAGGGTAGGGCGCTTTGAAGTGACAAATGAACAGCGTGAGCGCGCCAAATCCAACTTCAAGGCAGTCGCGGCGAAATACTGGGCCGCCCTGCAAGATGCCACCGGGATCCTCAAGCCCAAGGTCCGTGGCCGTCTTCTGCGCGTGGCTTTTTACACGGTCCGGAGCGATACGCGCCATCATAGCGACATTCAGGCCATGCCCATCGTTGCCAGGCTCGCAGGTCCGGTGGGGGTAGGGCTGAATAACGGCCGGCCCGAAGAAGGTTTCCTGGAAATGGTCGAGCGTGGCCAAGTCGAAGACCTCTTGCATACATAGGATGTCCGCATCGATCCGTGCGATGATGTCTGCTGTCAGTCTGCGGTCCATGACATCCAAGCTCAGGCTTTCAGGCAAGCCGTCATCCCGGTCGCGGGCGCCATCCAGCCGTGGGCCGTCGGCATCCTGCCGCAATCTTAAGTTCTGTACATTGAACGTTGCGATGCGCATGGCGGGATCTCTCCAACGGCGGCCTTTGAGCCTCGCGACCCTCTTGGATCGATACCTTCAGTCTGTTACGCGAAACCGGGCTGCGCAAGCGGCCCCGGTTTGCGGGAGATCAAGGAGCCGCGTCCGACGGACCGATAGGGTGATTTCGATAACCGGCGGGAGATGACGCACTTGGCCCAGAAGCGGCCGTGAAGTGATGGAGTTTCAGGTCAGGGTGTTTTTGCTGTACTTGCTAAACCGCAGAGATCCTTGCCGGTACTGAACCGAGGAGACCGAATATGGCGACGAAGAAAAAGCCGCAAAAAGACAATGAAGTTGAGGCGCCCGCCGCGATGGCGGCACTGTTTTTTGTGAATCCCGTTTTTGCGCGAGCGTGGGCGGATATGGTATCGTCGAGTGCACGGTTCATGACGGACCGTTTGCAGACCGATCTGGAAACCCAGAAGGCGCTATTGGCTTGCAAGACGCCGGCGGAGCTGATGGCCGTTCAGGCGCAGTTCCTGAATACGACTATGCAGCAATATGCAAATGAGGCTGCGCGGGTTTTCGACATGACACTGAAAGTCTCGGCAGACCTCTCCGAGGATTTGAAGTCTGGCCATGCCCGGGATTACGACGATGTGCCTGTCTAGGTGTGTTTATTGGCGCTCGCCATGGGTTTTGCTCAGGGCACCCAGAGCTTAAACGCGAAGAACCCAATCCCAACACAGATCCATTCAATCCATACTGGCAGCGCGTGGTTGCTGCTCATCAGTCTTCCGGGCGTCTTGTGCCGACGTTTTTCGTCGGACGGTAACTTCGTCCATGCCCAAGTCTCCAAAGCAGCCTTGACGGTGAAATATGTGGCTCCGATCCAGAACATCGGTGGCAGATTTAGGAAAAAGAATGCCATCACTGCACCACCTGCAAGCAGTGCAGAAGCCGCTATCAATGCATCCACCCAATAAAGCATCTGCGGCTTTGGTATTGCGTCGTTGGTGCGAAGGCAAACTAAAGTCGATCCCGGGTTCGGAACAATCAGCGGCTATTGGACCGGCAGTGACCTATCAGTCCCGTCTTTGGTGTTTTCTTCAGCAAGGGTAAGACAACGATCGTGCCTTTGGTCCAACACTACGTGGAGTTCAATGGCCCCCGACGTGAACACGCCCAGCTTCGGGATTGATGGCAGTGTGATCTCTGGCGCGTTCGACAACTTGTTCGATTGGGGCGCAAGCGTGAACCTTCGGTTTACGTCTTGAAGAAAACTATACTTCGGCATTGCTTGGACGTCCGCTCTGCGGACTAAGCTGCCGTTGCAGAATGAGAGATGTGTCACGCCCGCAACACACTTGACCTTACGTTGCTGGCGGATTGTCATTCTCATGGTCCCTGTGAACTTGGTATTCGACGTTGCTGCACGATGTTCTCAGCAACCCTGATAACTACCGACGAGCAGCAAAAACAGGATATCCCATGAAGAAAAAGATCGTGGTTGGACTGATATCGATCTTTGGATTGGCAGGTTGTGCTACAGAGATTGAGTTCCCGGCGGCTTTGGTTACACAGAGCGGTGATGGTCCGACCGTCGCCTATATTGGCACTTTGCTGGGCAATATCGATGGCACATCAACCTACAGGTTGGTTTCTGAGGACGGAACCGACGTGTGCACCGGAACGACAGAGGTTGGCGGTATGGGAGGATTTACCTGCACCGGCGGTCAAGTTGGTCAGTTCACTTTCCCAAAAGAGATTGTCGGAAAATTCTCGGCGACCAATGCCGGTGTAACGGATAGCGGCATTCGCTACGCCTTCGGCTGGGGCAAGGACGCGGATATCTCATCTCTCATGGGCTTGGTTCCAGACGCGCCTTGAGCTGAGCAGAGCTCGGACGCAGAGATGCTAAGCCCGACTGGGAGGACGACGTTCGGTTAGGTCTTCATTAAAGGGATGTGCTGAGCGACCGCTTTCCGCTCAAAGCGGTCACCTGACCGAAACTGCCATATGTTTGTAATGAGCGGCACGCGAAGGTGTGTTTGCAGTTCGAGTAGATACCCTGAGGTGCTTTGTTCAATCGGAGTCTGTCTGTTCCCAGTAAGTTTTGCGTGACGATTTGGCGACCGCCTCAAAAAATGGAAAAAGCCCGCACAAAGCTGCGCGGGCTTTTTGGTTTGCATCTGGCCGGGGGTCAGAAGTTGAAGTCTCCGTCACCATCGAACAGCTGGAATTCGTCGATTGAGCCATCGAAGAAGGAATGCAGGTTGTCGGCAACCCCGTTGCCGCTGTTGCTTTGCAAGGCGCCAATCACCCATGGTTCGTCATTGCCGGCGAAATCGACGTTTGCACCGGCGTTCTGACCAATCAGGGTTAGGTTTCCTGCCCCGTCGTCAAGATACAGCGCCATCCCCTCGGAATTCGACGCGGTGTACACGATCGACATCTCTTGCCCGGCCTGCACGACGCCCGCAGCCGTCTCGATGAGGTTCGAACCGCTCGTTGTCTGGTGACGTATTACAATCGACCCGTCACCGTCGACCCAGGCGCTAACGTGGCCACCGCCATCGAAGCCTCCGCTATCGCGCGAGAACAACCCATTTAACTCAAGGCTCGGCCTCGGGCTTGAAGTGCCGTTGTCAACGCCGTTCAACTCGTCGACTGTGAAGGTCATCGCCAACCCGCCATCGGTGAGATCGTAGAGATCCAGATCCGGGATTTCGATGAAATCATCTACCCCGTCCAGCTGCACTGCTCCACCCGAGGCACTCGCGCCGTTCTGGAAGATGGCCGAGTTGTCCTGGACGGTTTCATCCTTGGTCGGATCGCCCGGGTTGAACTCCCACCGGCCGATCCCGGCTGCTGGCTGCGGCTCGCTCGTCACGGTCACATTGACGGTTGCCGTGTCGCCCCCGGCGACGGTGTACTCGAACGAGTCAGCGCCCTCGAAGTCGATCGCTGGGGTGTAGGTCAGGACACCCCCGTTGTTCGTTATCGTACCGCCCTGTTCGGAGGTCGTGTCAAAACCGGCAAGTGTTGGCGCTTCGCCATCCGGATCGGTGTCGTTGCTCAGAACCGCGATCTGAACCGCTGTGTTGGTCTCCGTCGAGGCTTGGTCATCGTTTGCAACCGCAGGGTCATCGACTGGCGTCACTTCAATAGTGAGTGTGCCCGTTGACTGCTGTCCCGCCGTGTCAATGACCGTGTAGACGACAGTGTCCTGCCCGAAGAAGTTCGGATCAGGTGTGTAGTTAATCGTGCCGTCGGGATTGGTCGACGCGGTGCCGTTTTGCGGCTGGACCACACTGACCAGCTGCAGCGGAAGGTCGCCTTCCGGGTCGGTGTCGTTGCTCAGAACGTTTATGTTTGTAAGAGCTCCGTCCTCGGCCACCGTTGCGCTGTCCGGGGAAGTGCTGGGTGGCAAGTTCGAACTTCCCGAACCCTCTCCACTGAACCCGTCAATCTCCAATTGCAGGGTGCCCTGCAGAACATCGCGTCTGGGCAATGCACCATTCACAACGATAGTGACGAAGTCGCCGCCGTTCAGCGCACCCTGACTGGCGATCAGATCATTGAGGGCATCGGCGATATCACCAAGCTCAAACCTTGTCCCAGCCGCAGCAGGCGCGCCCGACACAGTGATCTGAACGGCGCCCGCGATGGCGCCTGCCGCTCCCAACCCGACATTTGCCAATGTGTCTTTCACGCTGACAGTGTGGGTTGGTGTCGCGGCGCCGCCGTCTTCATTCACACCGGACAGGATCGCAGATGTCACGGATGTCAGGTCGGAGATTTCGTTGGGCAACTGGAAGCGGACGACATAGCCCGAGTTGCCTTCAAGATCTGAGCTGTTTAAAGGCCCTCCGATTTCCTGATCATCTTGAGCGCCTGCGCTCATTGTGAAGGTGACAGGCGTTTCGTCCGGAACCTCTGCGACAGTCAGAACAAAAGTGTCTGTGGCCGTGTTTGAATCAAGGTCAGTCGCAGTCAACCGAACTGTGTAGGATCCGATATCGGCGTCCGGTGCGACAGAGATCGTATTGTTCGCGAACGAGATTCCATTTGACGGAAGCGCAACCGGCTGACCGTTCACGAGAAGGACGGCTTGAAGATCAAGCGGCTGACCTTCGTTTCCATCCACGTCCACGAACACATTGGATACGTCCAGTGTATTCCCGAGCAACACAGTCTCGGCGGTGAGGTCATTTTCGACCGTCGGCGAGGTTGGCGCAGAGACAACGAACTGAGAACTGGACGCAAGCTCGCCCGGTGCATTGCCTTGCTTGTACAATTCGATCGCATCCACGTAGAGGCCCTGGCTCCGGCCTGCAACCTGAACGATGTAAAAGCCACCTTCGGTAACGTTTACGTCCGCATCGAACCTACTTGGAAACCCGTCTACTCTCGTCATCGCGCCAAAGGTATTGTCTTTTGGACCTCCGAAGATTTTGACATAGTCATCGGCGACCGGCTTGGCCGAATTGTTCCCTACCAAGAGGAAGTCTTCAATTTTACTGCCTGGGGTGTCCTCTTTTACAAAATTCAACCAGATGTCGTTCTGCTGGTCGTTAGGAATTTCCGAAAGATTCTGGCGGCCTGCCCGGAACCGGAACGAGTAGATGCCAAGCTCATCATCGGGAATGAAGATCCGGAAGAATAGCTGGTTTTCGCCATTTTCTTCGCTTGGCACTTCAATTAACGTGCTGGTTTCGCCCCCGAAGCGATAGTAGCCTGCGCCTTGAGAATTCTCTCGCAGCACATCGTTTGGGTCGCCTTCTGCAATAAATGTCCAGATCCCATTGGGATCGGTGCCGCCGTTTGGACCGCCGTTCGCGTCTTCGATCTGCATCTTGAAGCGGAAGTTGTTTCCGCTGCCGATCCCTTCGAAATACCCTGCGCTCGACTCGACGACGTTTGTCACTGCAACCGCAATGGACTGTGTGGTCGTGCCTCCCGGGCCGACTGCTTGCACCGTTACGTCGTAAATGTTGTCCCCGTCGCCATCGAGTGGGTTCTCGAAGTCCGGCGCCGAATTGAAGCTGAGCACACCTGTATTGGGATTGATCGAAAACAGCGCGCCGTCACCACTTGGAAGGATCGAGAATTCGGTACCCGTGCCCGGCGCGTCTATATCCGTGACGAAGACGTTACCCTCTTCAACACTCACCGTCGTCAGCGAGCTATCCAGAACATTCAGGCTGAAGGGTCGGGATGCCGTTTGCCCAGATCCACCGACATCTGTCGCCGTGACAAGGAAATCAAAGCTCGTGTCCTCATCGACCTCGGAGGCCGTCATCGACAACACCCCGGTGACAGGATTGATGCTTAGGAAAGTCGGAACAGGTGTGCTTCCGTTTACGGGCGCGAGTCCGTATGTGAGAGCATCCTGTTCCGGGTCCACAAAAGCTCCAGCAACCTGGAATGTGGCTGATCCCTCTGATGCTTCGAGCGCGGGGTTGAAGCCGGGTGCCAGGAGCGGAGCAGAGTTTCCTGACCCTGCGCCGGTGGGAATGAGTTCTACATAGTCAAGGCGAACAAACTCTTTGCCCGCTGTCCGGTTCGGGTTTCCGGCAGCCTCGGCACTACTGTATCCATCCGCCTGCGCGTCTAGGACAAGCGTGGCCCCCGCAGGTAGATCGATCCCTTGTAGGACCACCTGACGGAAGCTGGATGGTTGTGCCGCGTTGCCGCCTGCGTCCGCATCGAAGACGACCTCACCAACAACCTGCTCCAGGGCATTCGGAGTGCGAATTTTTACGGTCACCGTGCTGGCGCCGTCATTTTCATCGAAGAATGCGAGCAGAATGTTGTGCGTACCGGGAGCGAAGTTCGACACACCGGTCAGGTCAAGAGTGGCCTCGCCCGTATCTCCTGGGCGAAGACGCGCGACTTGATTGTTGTCTGCCGCGCCCTGGTTCTCGATAAAGAACCCATCCGGCGCCAGGATGTTGTCGAAGTCTTCCACTTGAACACGGATCGGATTGCCGAGGACAGGTTCTTCGCCGACCGTGATTGTAAAGTTCGCAGTTGCAAACTCACCTGCCGTGTCCGTTGCTGTCACAGACGCCTGGAAGGATCCCGATGTCGTCGTCGCACCTGTGATCTGCCCCGTCACCGGATCAATTTCGAGTTCGGGCGGAAGGCCGATAGCCTCAAACCTCAGTTCCTCAGAAGTCGCGGGGATTAACAGGTCGATATCGTCGAAGAGTACAGCCGTCTCTATAGGTACGATATCAACGTCGCTTTCCTCATAGCTGAAGTTGGTGACGTTTTCTGGAACGACCGTCGGTGCATCATTGGCATTTGCGACACTCAGATCGAAGGTCGTTGTGGCGTTTAACTCTCCGTCGCTGGCCGTCACTGTGACCGTGATCGGCCCGGATTGTGCAGACGCAATCACGTCGTCATTGGTGATCTCACGCGTGTTTACGATGGCACCGCCTACAATTCCGAGGAAATCCGGTGCATTTCCGCTCAGCGTGAAGTCAAGGGACGGCGAGTCCGGGTCAACAAAGATCGGAGTCTGACCTTCGAGCGGAATGTTGATCGTATCCCCTTGGGTCAGCCCGGAGAGATCAATTGTGCCGACCGCGACTGGTGGTTGGTTGCTTCCACCGGTGGACCCGCCTGTAAAGAGGAAGCCAACCTTGTCGATGCGCAAGAACTCAGCTGCACTCGATTGGCCCGCGATCGAGACGACCGCATCTTCTGGAACGTTCACATTCGTGAAGGTTGCCGTCCGCAAGTTTTGAGCCTGAGCAGCGTTCCCGCCGCCGTCGTTGTTCAGGGTGACTTCCCCAACCTCGACACCGTTTATGCTCAGAACAAATGAACTGACACCGTCATTTTCGTCAAAGTAGTCGATAGTGATGGTGTTTTGGCCAAACGTGACGCCGGAGGTATCGTCTAAAGTCAGCGTGGCCGTGCCTTCCGAGTTTGCAGCCAGTCGACCGACCTGTCCGCCGCTCGCTGCCGCTTGGTTTTCCCGAAAGAACTGACCCGAGGACGCCTGACTGAACGGCACAAAACCGTCGAAGGTTTCAAATTCGAACTCTATTGGCACAACTTCGTTCTCGTCCAAGAGATCAATTGTCACTGTTTGAACAGCTGTCTTCGCAACCGCGTCCGTCCCCGTTGAAGACGCAATCACATCGAATGAGAACTGGAGCACACCAGCTTCGTAATCAAAACCAGCCCCCGGGGCCGAGAGTTGCCCGGTCTCAGGATCAATTGTGAACCCCGCATCAAGCCCCGCTTGGCTCAACGCGTAGGAGACCTCATCCCCGTCGGGGTCTGTCGCGCTATAGTCTGTAATGACGCCGCCGCGGTTCTCGAGCAGGTTAATCTGGTCCGGTGCTGAGACAAAAACCGGTGCATCATCGATCGCGAACCCCGCTGGGTCGCTGGTATCTGCCAGATTGCCGCCTCCGGATGTGCTGAAGACGATGTCGCCGCGGATGCTTGCCGTGTAATCAATGTCTTGCTCGAACCCGCCGACTGGCGCCGCGAATTCGATCGATACGCTACTGTCCCCGTCCGTGAAGGTTGCTACGCCGTCTGTCCGCGACAATCCGTTGGTGTTGGTGAGCGTAACCGACGTGGCATCAAACGATGACGGTGGCACTGTCGACACAGGCTCGCCGAAATTCACTACAACTACGATGTTGCCTTCCGGCTCAGTTGGGAGCTGAATGCTTACTTCCGAACTCACCGGCAAAATATCCGTACTCGTCACAGTAATCGTCTCCGTTTTGATATCGTTACTTCGGCGCGTCGAAACACGTCGATGCAACTACACACCACTACTCAAAAAACCTTTTGTTGTTCCGAAAGGACAAAGACCGTTGTCCAAACGTTTCGGAGTGCAGACCCCGGAATTCGGCGTTTACGCCTGCCCCGTCTGGCTTCTTGGGACCCGTCGGTCTCAAAGAACTCACGATATGACATGGCAAAGAAGCCACCTAGCACCCCTTAACAACTCTTACAGATCGCAGAACGCGACGCCTTTCCGCCACATTCATGCCGCAATCACGCCTTTGGTTACATATAATCCACAAGCTGTCATCAACCATCGCGAAGTATCGCAAAAGTTGAGCGCACAACGTGCGACGATAATTTTTATATGCAAATCATATACTTATGAAGTTTATCTTTTCTTTGGCGGCGGTGCGTTGCTGTCAAATGCACAAATTTTGTGCAAATTCCAAGCGCACTCGAAAGCGTGGTTCTTTCTGTATTCTAACCAATACATTGCGCGGCTGGGTTATTGTCCTCGTTGCCGAAATCGGCCAGAGGAAATCAGGAGGTCCATTTCCACTGATCGTTCACAATTCGACTAGCGCTACCCAATAGGCATGAAGTGGTTGAACAATTTGTTCGAACCTACTGCGTTTCGGGCCACGGACATTGACCTGCAGAAGGCCGAGAAAGGCGACCACTTTCTCAGCTAACTACGTCAAGCTCAAAGACATGCTTCTGCACCTTTAAAGCAGATTTGTTGAGCTGGCGTTGCGGGCTCACATTTGGACTTTTGTCCGGTCTTTTCCGCCGCGTAATTCAGATCACCCAAGTGACGGCGATATGTGCACGACTAGGGTCAACAACATTAGAGGCGGCAGTGTTGCGTGAACTTGCGACTCCCCGGACACTTCTGACGCATTTCGATAGCTGCATCGGCAGTACTTTGCCGGAACCTGAAAAGTGTGTTCGCAATTGTCAGCGCAAGCCCCTATTCCTCGGTGGAAACAACTTGGGAGTGCGGATCATGTCCGGAACGGTAATTCAGGAAGACCTGACGGTGCAGGGCAACATGACTGCAAAGGACGGGTCAATCTCAATCAGCGGCAAAGTGACGGGCGACATTGACTCAAAGTCGATCGACATTCTTTCGGCTGGCAATGTGAAGGGCCGCATTAGTGCTGGAGATGTCAAAATCTCTGGCTCTCTGGAGGGCAGCGTTAAATGTGCGTCTCTGACGCTGGGCGAGAAGTCTGATGTAAAGGCCGATATTGCCGCCGAGACAATGACTATGAGCTCGGGTGCCAAGATCAAAGGGCAAGTTGAAACGCGCGGCGGGTAAGGTTCGGATCAACGTGAGCATGCGCACTGGCCGTATTCAGCCAAAGCGCGTCCTGAGCCGTGAGCTTGTTCGACAAGCGCGGCAAACAAGCACTGCCAGCGCATGCTTACGTTTCGCGTTCCCGAGCTTTCCGTTTCCTAAAGCGTTGTCTTGATTTGCTCAAAAGGCTTCATCGCGCTACCGAATAAACTGCTCCACATAGTCAGCCCCCAGACCTACGCTTTGGTAATGTTGGCGGCACATCTCGATTTTCGTGAACACATCTTCGTAGCCAATCGTTTTTCCGTAAGGGTCCACGTACAACATGACTCCGTTGACCTGAAAATACGTGATCATCTCTTCGACATCGTCCGGCACGACCAGCGTGTGGGTTTCCCCGGGAGGTTCGAACACATAGCCGCCTGCGCGAGCTTCCCAGTCGTGTTCCAGGTAGTGCCAGCGGCCTTTCAGAACAAAACCATGAACCGGTTGCGGGTGGCGATGGCGCGAGAGCACGCCAGACTTTCGGACCCGGAGCAGGTTCATCCAGTAGCCCTGTGAGCGATTGAGACACAACGGTCGAAACGACACATTCTCGGCCTGCGGAACCCAGATCCGCTCATCTGCCGCAACGGCATCTGGGATCACGATCTCGTCTTGCGCGTCCTGTGGAAACGGCAGCTGATACGGCACGCGCGCGTTGTCGTCATGGGTTTCTAGGGGCATTTGAGGTCTCCTCACATCGCGGCATAGCCGCCATCGACCGGGTAAACGCTTCCGGTCACGAACGAGGCGGCGTCAGACAAGAGCCATGCGACAAGAGCGCCAACCTCCGATGGTTTGCCCCATCGATCCATGGGGGTGCGTGACAAAATGGGCGTATTGCGCGCGGGATCGGCGCGCAGGGCGTCGGTCATCTCGGTCTCGATCCAGCCGGGCGCGACCGCGTTTACCCGGATTCCGTCCTGTGCCCATTTTCCCGCCAGTGCCTTGGTCAACTGCGCGACACCGCCCTTGGAGGCGGAGTAGGCAGGCACCAGTGGGCCGCCGAAGAAGCTGAGCATGGAAGCCGTGTTAACGATCGCGCCCCGCCCGGCTGCCAAAGCCGTTTGTGCCGCCAGGCAGGTGCGCATGGTGCCGGTCAGGTTGATGTCGATGACCGTCTCGAAAGTGTCGATGTCATACTCCGCCCCTCGGGCCAGAATACCTGCACAGTTCACCAGACCTTGTAGATCATCTATCTTATCGAACAGCGCGGTGACCGCCGTGTTGTCGCGGATGTCCAGTACCGCGCAGGCTATCTCCGGTCGTGTTTCACGAAACTCTGAGACTTCCTGTTCGGTCACGCCGGTGGCCGTAACTGACCAGCCCGTTGAAAAGAGGCATTCGGAGATACCCGCGCCAATACCACGCGTGCCGCCAATGACGACCGCAGATTTCACGCGTCCTCTCCTTCAGCCAGAAATGCCTCCACTGCCGCCGTGTGCGGCATAGGCGCCACGGCGCCATAGCCTTGCGTAGAAAGTGCTGCCGCCGCGTTTGCGTATCTTGCGGCCACAAACGGATCGTCCCCTGCCGAAAGTCGGGCAAGAAAGGCACCGTCAAATGTGTCGCCAGCCGCGGTTGCATCGATCGCCTCCACCCTCTGACCAGACACCCGTCTGCGCTCCTCGGCGGTTGCCACCAACGTTCCATCGGCTCCAAGTGTCAGCGCCACGACATTTGCCCCGAGGGTCAGATAGAAATCGGCAATCGCATCCGGATCCGTCAGACCGGTCAGCTGTTCGGCGTCCTCAAGCCCCGGAAGCGCGATGTCGCATTGCGACATTGCGGCATGGGTGATGGCCCGCGCCCGGTCCAGCGACCAGAGCTTAAGCCGCAGGTTCGTGTCATAAGACACTTTCCCACCGGCCTGCCGGACCTGCTCGATTGCAGCAAACACGGTGTCCGCAGCACTCTCAGAAATCGCCTGGCTTATGCCCGACACATGTAGAATACCAGTAGCCTTCAGAGCCTCGACTGGGAGGTCCGACGGCGTTATTTTGCTGGAGGCTGACCCGGCCCGAAAATAGCTGAACTGGTGCCCCTCTGGGCCGTGTGTCACGAAATAAATGCCCGTATGCGCATCCGAAACCTGCCGGACCGTGTCGGTGGACACGCCCTCTGCCGCCCACAGCTCCATGAAACTGTCGCCAAAGGGATCGGCCCCGATGTGGGTGACATAGCCGACACTCGCCCCTTGCCGGGCGGCAGCCACGGCGCAGTTCGATGTGTCACCACCGTGACCGGGCAAATAGGTCCCGTCAGGTTGCTGGTTGAACTCCAGCATCGGCTCGCCAAGGCAGAGGATATCCACGCTCATTGGTCCCTCCGTCAGATGCGGCCGTATTTGGCCAAACCGTCCCGCAAGGACCCGCTTTCGATGATCAGTTTGGCTTGCTCTGCCTCACGCTCATCAATCTCTCGCGCCATTTCCAGCACGGCTTCTGCGTGGTCGCGCGGCACGCAGACCACACCATCGATATCCCCCACGATCAGGTCGCCAGGATGGACGATCACGCCACCCATATCGATCTCAACATTGCTGGCGAGAGTCTTGGCCCGCCCCAAGGTGGTTCCTGGGCTGACGGTGCGCGAGTAGACGGGGAAGTCATAGTCCCGGCGGATTTCAACGATATCGCGCAATCCACCGTCTAACACGGCTGCTTCGTGTTTGTTCGCAACTGCCCCTGCCGCCATCAGGCCGCCCCAGACGGCGACATCGACCGCTCCGTTGGTTGAGATCACGATGACCGATCCGGCATCCGCTTCGTCGATGGCATCCAGCGCGTGTTGCGGAGGAAGAAACTCGTCAGTTGGTCCTTCGAGAACTGTGACCGCCGGACCGACGATCTTGTTTTCATTAATCCGGGGCCGAATGTCGGGGTTCAGCAGGCCGGATTTGCCTGCGATCTTGTCCACGGCATCGGCAACCGAGGCAGTTGCCACACTGCGGTAGCCGGTGATGAGATCTTCTAGCGTCATTTTTTACATCCTGTAGTCTGAATGGGTTGGTTGTGTTCTCGCGCCCCTCCGAAGACGGGCCTCACCATGGGTTCACCCAGCTTGCTGGCGGCTGGCCTGACAAAACGCGCTGGACTTCCTGCGCGGCGTTGCGCTGCAATACCGCGACCGAACGCTCCGAATACCAGGCGGTGTGATCGCTGAGGATCGTGTTCGGTGCGTCTAACAAGGGGTTGTCTCCGACGAGCGGTTCATGCTCGAAAACGTCTACACCTGCCCCAAAGAGACGCCCTTCGATCAGAGCTGATGACAGGGCATGTTCGTCGACGAGCCCGCCGCGCGAGACGTTCACGACGATGGCGCTCGGCTTCATCAGCGCTATCAGATCTGCGTTGAGGATATGATGCGTCTCGGCCGTCAGAGGCGCATGGAGGCTCACGACGTCCGCAAGGCTGCATAGCGTTTGAAGGTCGACGAGCTCAACAAGGGCATCTTTTGCGGCTTCGTCGGTCAGAAACGGGTCAAAGACCAAGACGCGGTTGAAGCCGAGCGCGCGAAACTTCCGTGCGGCCTCCAGACCGATCCGTCCGCAGCCGACCAGGCCCAGAATGGCGTTCTCCCGGTTCGGGATCGGGGCCGCTTGCCCGATGCCCCAGCGTCCCGCGCGCACATCGCGGTCACGTTCGGGGATGCGGCGTTGCACGGCGAGATAAAGCGCCAGCGCGTGCTCGCTGACTTCGTTTTCAGCCCCATAGTCGGGAATGTTTGCAACGTGGACCCGACGCCGGGAAGCAGAACGCAGATCCACGTTGTCAACGCCGACCCCATAGCGCACCACCGCCTTTAGGTTAGGGCAGGCGACGAGTTCGGCGTCTGTGATCGCACGCTCTCGCACCAGAATTGCAACTGGGTCGAGCGCACGAAGGGCCGGGACCGCCTCTTCCTCGGCTCCGACCGGGACGACCTTTGCATTCGAAGACGCAAGGATTGCGTTTTCGACATCGTAGGTCGCGTAGCCCGGTTCAAGAACGGCCACGGCCAGAAGAGGAGATGAACGGTCCCGGTCCATGGTTACTGCGCCTTGTAGGCCTCGACTGCCGCGTCGAGGCGATCCGGCCAGTCAGCACCGATCTCGCTGACGACGAACTCCCGAACAGCCGGCTGTGCGGACTCACGGAACATTGCTTTCTGTTCCGGGCTGACCGGGACAACTTCCATGCCCTTTTCAGAGAGGATCGCGGTCGCGTTCGCGTCCTGCGCCGCCGTCATGCCGCGGTGGATCACCTTGGAGATCTCCACGCACTGGTTAACTGCCGTTTGCTCAGCCTCTGTCAGTCCGCCATAAAACGCTTCGGACATCAGATAAGCGTGCCAGCTGAAGACATGGCCATCCAGCGAAACGTATTTCTGATGCTGGTAGAGAGAGGCGTTGACGATGTTGGTCACGCCGTTCTCCTGACCGTCAACGACGCCCTGTTGAAGCGCACCGGGCAGTTCCGGCCACGGAACCGGTGTCGCGGATGCGCCGAGGCTTTCAACCAGGGTGACCCAGACCGGCGCGGTCATCACCCGCATCTTCAGGCCTTCCATGTCCGCGGGCTCCGCCACGGGGCGGACATTGTTGGTGAAGTTGCGCACGCCGTTGTCGGCCACGCCGAACATCCTAATGCCGGTCTTGTCGAGCATGTCCGCTGCCAGTGCCTGCCCGAACTCGCCATCCATCACGGACCATGCCATTGCCTGGTCGTCGAACAGATAAGGAATCGCGAGCACCGAGAACGGCTTGTAAACGGCCGAGATGGGACCGTCGTGGATCGCCGCCATCTGGATCGTGCCAAGCTGCAGGCCTTCCATGATCTCTGACCCGCCACCAAGCTGCGAAGCCGGGAAGACCTGAACGTCGATCGCACCGGACGTCTTGCCTTCGACGCAGGCTTCAAAAGCCAGTGCCGCTGCGTGCTTGGGCGAACTCAGATCAGCTGATTGAAAATGTGCGTAACGAAGTTCTTTGGCAGTTCCCGCCTGAGCGGCGAGGACCAGAGCCAGGGTCGCGGTTGCGCCCATCAGTTTCGACATGGATTTCATTGGAACCTCCCATTCATGTCAGTTAGCAAACCCAAAAAATCTTGGGACGAAGGTGCTGACGCCGGGGACGAGGATCACCAGCAACAGCACAACGAGTTCGGCCAGAAGCAAAGGCAGGACGGCACGGGACAGTGCCTCCACCTTCAACTGGCCTACGGTGGCAATGACGAACAGAACTGGCCCGACCGGCGGGGTGATCATCCCGATGGTCAGGTTCAGTACGAGCATCATGCCAAATTGGAGCGGATCGATCCCGGCCGAGAATGCAATCGGTCCAAGGACAGGGGTCAGGATGATGAGCGCGGGCAGCGTGTCGATGAAGAAGCCACAAATCAGGGCAAAGGCGGCCAGAATGAACAGGATACCAAGTCTGTTTTCGGTGATTTGCGTGATCATCTCTGCGAGCGACTGAGGGATTTGCAAGTAGGTCAGCAGCCACGCGAAGATCGAGGCCATAGCTACGATCAAAAGCACCGAGGACGTGATGATCGCGGCGCGGGCGAACGCCTCGTAGAGGCCCTTTAGACTGAACGCGCGCAGCGCCAGACCCAGAAGAAGCGCATAGGCAGAAGCTACGGCTCCGGCTTCGGTTGGTGTGAACACCCCGAACAAAATCCCGCCGAGAATGATTGCAGGCATGATCAGAGCGGGCAGGGCGGAAGCCGACGCGCTGCGAAGTTCCGCCCAAGTGGCGCGTGTCTCGCGCCCGCGATAGCCGTGACGCACCGAGACAAAATGATTGGCGATTGCCAGCGAGAGTCCCAGAAGTACACCGGGCACGATCCCCGCGAGGAACAGGCCTGCGACCGTCACGCCATTCGTCGATATGGCAAAGATCACAGCCAGGATGGAGGGCGGAATGATCGGACCAATGGTTGCAGTGGCCGCCGAAAGCGCACCTGCGTAATTCTTGTCGTAACCCGCCTGCCGCATCATGCGCATGACAATGGCCGAGGGGCCCGCTGCGTCCGCCAGAGCCGATCCGCTGATGCCGGCGAAGAGCATAGACACCAGAATATTCACGTGGCCCAATCCGCCTCGGACGTGACCGACCAAGGCGTTGGCAAAGCGCAGGAGGCTGCGGGTTAAGCCGCAAGCCGTCATCAGTTCCGATGCCAGAACGAAGAAGGGCACCGCCATGAGCGGGAAGCTGTCGATGCCCGCGAACATCCGCTGCGTTGCGATGAGCGGGTTCAGGCTGCCATCGATCAGAATGGCTGTGATGCCTGCAATGCCCATGGTGAAAGCCACCGGCACACCCAAGGCGAGCGTCGCAAAGAACAGGATGATCAGGGTTTTCGCCACTGATTACCCCTCCGCCATATCAGGGATGACATCCTGCTCGAACTCTTGCGCAACAAATCGCTTTGCAAAAAAAGCGAGCTGGATCAGGAAGAGAAGGCAGCCAATTGGGATCGCGAGATAAGGGATGCCGCGCGAGATGCCGGTCGACATGGTTTCCTTGTCCCAACCGAATTCGACGAACTGGATGCCGAGCCAGCACATCACGGCCATGAATATGAACATGACAACGACGACGGCCCATCGAAGGGCTGTGGCAAGCGGTGTCGGTAAGACTTCAAAAATCAGCCCGATCGCCACGAGGCGGCCTTCTCGCAGAGCAAGACCAGCCCCGCTGAACGCGCCCAGAATCATGAGGTGACGCGCAACTTCTTCGACCCAGGCGAAGGAGGAGCCGAACCCATAGCGTCCCACAACATTCACAAACACGATGAGGAACACGACCGCCAGAAGCAGCGCTACGAATGCGCGGTTCAATCGAACGATCCATGTCTCAAGTGCTTGCACGAACGCTCCTCCCAAAGCGGTCTCGACTTGAGAATCGAGACTGGCATACTGTATGCCAGTTAGTCAATGCTGACATATTGTATGCTAGGTGCAGCTAGGGTATGCAGAGTGGGAGGAGACAGAATTGGACGCTATTTCACGCCCCAAGTCGCTGACAGAGCTGGTCACAGAAAGCCTGCGCGCCCGTATTATCGCCGGAGATTTCGAGCTCGGAAGCCAACTGTCCGAGGCTCGGCTGGCCAAAGATCTTCAGGTCAGCAGGACGCCCGTGCGCGAAGCCGTAAACCGCCTTGAAATGGAGGGGTTGCTCACTGTCGAGCCACAGCGCGGTAGCTTTGTGTTTAACCTGGACCCCAATGAGTTGGCGAAGCTCTGTGACGCACGCACATGCCTGGAGACAACCGCTTTGGCAGACGCCATCGATACCGATGCAGAGGGTTTGCACAAGGCTCTGTCAGACTGCGTCTCGAGGATGGAAAAGGTGCGCAAGGCGGGCGACGACTCTGGGTATCTGGCGCTTGATACCGAGTTTCATCAACTGTTTTTTGACTTCGCCAATAACAGGTTTCTGAACGACGCGTACCAGACGATCGCGCAAAAGATGGCGGCTCTCCGGAACCGCCTTGGACGGCATCCGGATCACATGACAAAGTCATTCGCGGAACATCAATCGATCACACAAAGTGTTGGTGCGCGCGATACAGATGAAGCTCTCGCGACGCTGAGAATGCATATTGATCGTAAAGAAGGATCCTACTGGAACGTTGCGACGTCTTCTCCGGAATGAATCCGTAGGACGTTTTGTTTCAGCTGTGTCTGGCTGCCTCTTCAAGTCTCTTCCGCGATTTGTCCGTTCGGTCGCTCGGTCATGTGTGCGACGCGCCCCTCTAGCTGCGTGGATGCCTTTGGATCTCAAGGGAAAAGGCGGCTTGACCGTATCTGCAAGGTTTTCGCGGAGCTGGTCGGGCAAGAGCAGTAACACGCGTCGCAGACGCGCAGGGCGCAGTTGCAGTGCTCCGTTTCGACAGGCCTGCAAATCAACAGGCTATTGGCATCCTGCCACGAAGGTGGTGACAGGCCACTCGTCTTGGCGCAACGCAGTTTTCGCGACCCATCCGCTTGTCTCTCCGAAACTGGCTCGGCACCAGATACCGTCAGAAGCGGTGGTGCAGAAATTTACCTGCAGGCACGCTTCTGGCTCCAAGGTGCGTGAAACATTTGCTGTGCGTCTCGGTTGGTCTCGCACATTCAGAAAAACGAGGGATTGAATGTTTGCGACTGTCCCGCCGTCAGCGAGTGTTCTGGGAGCGGATAACTCGTCGGGTTCAGCGCATTCGCCGGTGTAGCCGAGAAATATGCAGCGGTACTTTTCTAGCGCCTGACTTATTTTCCGTTGGTAGGGATCGCCGGTCACGCGTTCTAACACGATGCTTGCGAAACTGTTCTCCAGATCGCCGGTGATGCGAAGCTGATTACCGCCGAGCCTTGCGAGCAAGGCGTTGGTGTTCGAGTACAAGGCGAGCTGCCCTTGCTGAATATCCCAAGAAGACACAGTGCTGATTGGAGAAATGCAGTCCTGTGATTGTGCTGCCGGTCTGGACTGCGCTTCCTGAAGTAATCCCGTCGCTTCAACATTGGTCTGCAGAAGCAAAGTACATTGCCCACTGGTTACAGAGTACGCCGGGTCGAAAACCACCCATTGGCCTGAGAGCGCTTCGCGAAACTGTTGCAGTGACTGAGCATGACTGGCGAGCCCCGAAGCGCAAAAGAGCAGTAGCAACACATTTCCGAAGACTCTCGTCAACATGACGTTTCTGCCCGTATCCTAATCAGTCCATGCCAGTTACAGACGTCGCAGTAGCGATGTCACGCCCGTTCTCTCTCACCGTAACTGTCACCGAAAGCTCAGCACCCCTCTGCATCGAAATCCCGGTTGAGCCTATCACCTCACGAGTTCCTCGTTTGATATCGACAGTACGTTTCTGGACGATGTTCGACTGTCCGGATGGCCCTGCTTTTTCTATCGTCAACTCGCCTTCAACCGTTCCACCGGACAGGCCGACAACACTGCCTTCAATCGCGACTCCGGTCTCGGTCGGGAGGATAGCAATCTCGGCGAGTGCGGTCTCGGCATATGCGGGTGCACCACAGAGCAGTGCCATTATTGGCAGGTAAAGTGTGTTGCGCATACCTCGGTCCGTTAAGGCAGAACCGTTGTTGTGATGTTTACAGTAACACCGTTCGAAAAAACCTCGAGTCCAGCGCCGCCAAGCGAAGAAATGTCATTACCGATCTGTGCTGCAAATACGCGCGTGGAGTCACCGCTCACATCAAGTGACCAGCTGTTGCGGTTGCCAATCTGGTTCAATGAGCCCGAGGAGTTTATCCCCGAAACTTCCACGCTGCCGAAGTTATCGTTCCCGATTTGTCGCAGAACACCTCGGCTACCCTGTCCGGGCACATCAACGGTTCCGACATTCCCAGAGCCTATTTGACTGATCACGACGTTTGTGAGGTCGCCACCGAAGACCGAGGCCGTGTTGCCGAGCGCGTTGAACATCATGCTATTGTTTTGGCTTAAGAACACCGATGCCCCTTCGCCTTGCAGCTCAATGTCAGCCTCGTTTCCGCCACCAATCTGTGTTGCTGGTTTCAACCCGCCGGGCGCACCAGCCAACAAAGACCCGTTGGCCAAGCTCTGATCAATAAAAAGCGAATTACCTGAGCCGTGTTTGGTGTCCTGCAGCAAGACCAGTGTGTTGGAATCTCCGGCCCAGGCGCAGGCGACAGGGAGCAAAGCTGCTGCTGCGGCGAATGCTATGGTCTTCGGTAAGTCTATCATCATAGAAATCCAACAGCTTTTACCATTAAATATCATGATGATCGCACAAAACTCAATGCCGCTGTCCATTTCCGGGGTTCAACGTCCCGAGAGTGAGGCGGCAGCTTGCAATGGATGCTTGCGACTTATGATTGTCGCGTATTTCGATCTGGTGTTGCTTTGACACCAATAAGCGGGACGCGTTTAGGCGCAGTTTTCCAGGTGGACAGCGAAAAAACCAAGTCAACGGAGATCCAGGGTTTGGGCTGAGAGCGGGCTCGCACCCCATGCGTTCAGCCAAGAACCTCATTGCCACGCGCAGGAGGGGGCGGCTGCAGGATTTGGCTGTTTTCCGTCGGAGGCGGCAAATTCTCGGTTGGGGGCGGCAACTGACGTATCGTCGGTGGCGCAACCGGCTCGGGCGGCTTTGGTCGCGTTTGCACTATGCTTGCAGCTGACGACGTTTGTGGCCGTGCCGGTGCGCGCACAGTGCCCGCGAACTGCCCGAGCTTTTCCTGTCGGTGCTCAGAAATGAAACGGCTCTGTGCTGCCTTGTCCTGGAAAGACCAGAGCCCGACTTCGGCCCCTTCCACGATCATGCTCAAAACAGCTTTCTCGATTGCTTGTTGCAGGGCGATCAAACGGGGCTCGTTCGAGGAAATCCCTGCTTCGGCTTCCAGGAGTTCGTCCAACTCGATGAAGCGGAAAGCATTGCCTTGGACCAAGGACGACCCGATCGACTTCTGGGCAACTGTGCTTGTCAGCACCTCTCCTGTCTCGGTTGAGACGGCGCGCAGACTTACGGTAACGGTGTCGACCTGCCATTCAGCATTGGCGCCAATCCCGAGATACCGGGCACCGACGCCTCCGGTCTGGGTGTTCGTGTCATACCCGACAATGCCGCCTTGCAAGATGATCCCGGAGTGTAGCATCGGGGCAAGGGCCGCCGGATCGATCTGCGTTTCATTGCGGTACTGCCGCCGCATTTCCGTAATAATCTGACGCTCACGCACCAGATCCTGCAATCCAGCCCGATCGAGAACCATGAACCAACGGCGCTCACCCGCGTCCTGAAGGGCCTTAATCAAAACGGCCGAACCGCCCTGCGACACCGCTCGCGACAGCGTTTGAACCAACTCGCGTTCTTTGTATTGGCCGGTCAGATCAGGAAAATCGTAGACTGCAACAGTCACCCGTCTTGTGGGTGCCGGAAGCGTTCGGAGCGACATGTTCACCATGGTCGGCTCCATCAGATTGGGTTCAAACCTCGCGAAGAACGGTTCTTCCAAGGTTGAGCACGCCGACAGGATCCCGACGCCCACGAATATGGACGCGCGATGAAAAAATCGCTTGAGCGTGAATGAACGACCTATGCTGCTCATGGCCTGACTTAACCTACTGCCTCTTGAGTGCAACCCATCTTGTGTGGGCTTTGCCTCGATGTATTTATTCCCCTGTTACCAATTGGGGCACCACGATCTCTGTCACCGTTCCTTCGAGGGAATCTGTGATGACAAGGCGGATTTCTTCTAACGACCGGTCAAACGTCACCTGTGTTGTGCCAAACGTGACCGTGCCGCTTTCGGAGGGGGTGTCGCCGAAGATCGCTTCGGTTACCTGACCCGCCAAACTGGACAGCAAGCGACCCTCGAGCTGGCGCACAAACAGGTCTGCGTTCGACCGACTTGATGCGCTGGACCCCGCTGACCCGCCGAGCCCGCTGGACCCGGAGTCCGCGTCACTTGCAGTGGCGGTGCGCTGTGCATTGGCAATCGACAAAAGATGCGAAGAGTTCAGCGCTTGTCCGCCAAAAGACGGATTGACCGGCTGATACACCAGATCTGCAGCCGACACCTGCGCGGCCAGACCCATTGCGATAGCAAAGGCGGGCGGTCCATAGAATTTACGTCGCGTATTCACGGCAGATTACCCCACACCGGAAAAGCTGGTCTTGGTTAATAGAATGACAGCCCAGTAATATGGCGAAAGACTTGAAAAAGGCAGGCAATTTCAAGGCGTTCCCAACCGAGCCTCATGTCGTGCCGTTTTTGCCACAGTCTGTTTTGCACGGTCTGCCAGCGGATAACTACCTGTTTTTGCTTCATTTTCTGCTTGGATTGGGTGTGGCGAACACGAATCATTCTGCAACAGATAAAAACCCAAGAATCTGGAAACAAACCTCAGGAAACGGACGCAACTCTTTCCAAAAAAATGCAATTTTTTCCGGAATCGGGCGCAAATAAGGCAGTTTTGGCCCGGAATGATGACGTTTCCCTTGCGTCAGAATCATCGACTGAGTAGCGTTTTGCCACGCATTTCATCGCGTGATTGGTTTCGTGTGTGCATAGGGAGGTTGTTCACCGCTCGGAACAGGGAAGTTCTCAATCCTGGCAGCTAATCCCGTCCCTTTTCCATTACATTCTGGTTGACGTTCTGGTCCTGTCTCGGGGTCCGGTGTGATCATAGAAAATCAAGCGCCTTTATCTAACGGCTCGAAACCCGCGGCTGCTAATTCATTGGAGAGGATCCTATGACCCTGACGAAAAAAGTTCTTATCACGACTACCGCGCTGACCCTGTCGGCAGGAATGTCGTACGCGGATAACAATGAAGCTTACATTGACCAACTTGGTAACAATCACTCTGCTATCATTACTCAGGATGCGGGAAGCAATAACAAGGCTGGCAGCGTTGGGAATGAAATCCTGCAGCGCTCGCAGTTTACTCCGACCTTTGGCAACACTCTTTCAATCACGCAAAACGGCGATGACAACGAAGTTGGACTTGACACTGTGCCGAGCCGTAACTCCGGGTTCTTTCAGTTTAACCAAAGTGGCCCCGGAAGCACTGCGACTGTTCTTCAGGACACGAACGGCAACGTAATCGGTCGGGTTAACCAGGTTGCCAGAACCGCGAGTGCGACCGGCAACACACTCACTGTCACCCAGGACGGCGGCGACAACAACGAGATTGGGTTTATCAGCCAGGACCGCTCTGGGTCGGTTGACGGAACGCCTGCCGGTCGCCTTGGTCACACCGCGTCGATCACGCAGACGGGCAACAACAACTTTATCGCGCTTGTGCGGCAAGGTACTCAATTCGACAGCAGCGCTGGAAACGAAGTGACGATGCTAATTGTTGGTGACAACAATGGCGGCGGTTCTCTCACAGGCCTTGCCAGTGTGGGTGCTAGTGAATCCAGTGTCGTTCAGAGTGGCACAAGCAACACTCTCGACTACACCGTTGATACCGGTAACTTTAACCAGTTTGGTTTCCTGCAGGACGGTGACTCCAATATGGCAAACGGGCTCACGATCACTGGGGATCGAAACGAACTAGGCATTATTCAGACGGGCGACATGAACGAGGTGTCGCTGGCGTCCATCGATGGTTCTGACAACGTGATCGGGTTCAGCCAGACCGGCGAGAGCAACCTCGCGTCCGCGACCATTATGGGCATGGGAAGCAACAACGAGTTTGCCATCATGCAAAACGGTTTTGACAATGACGCGTCGATCATGATCGACGGTGACGACAACGGCGCCACCTCTACCGGTCTGTTCGGAGTTGCGGCCCTCGTTGGCGGGACCAATGGCGTGATTGCCCAGTGGGGCGACATGAACGATGCCTCACTGTCTATTACCGGAAGCAACAATGCATTTGCTCTGGCGCAAGGCACCAGCATTGCCAACGGCAACAATAACTTGATCATGGGTACAGTAGACGGCGACGACAACGCGGTTGCAGTTGCTCAAGGCGGCGATGGAAACACAGCGGTCTTCACGCAGACCGGTAATGGTAATAGCTTGGGTATCGTCCAGTAAGCTGTTCTAATCAGATTGATCTTAGTGGGCGGCCGCATGCGCGGTCGCCCTCTTTTTGTGAAGCCCAGTGGTGTTTTTTGTTCCCGCATACAGACGCAATCTGCAGCCACTGTCGTTTCTAATCTCTTATAAATCAGTCCCCGCAACCAAAATTGTTGGCGGAGGCATCCGTGAGCCGCCTGCATTGTGGCGCAACAATGAAAAAACCTTGCCTCAAGGTAGGCATATCTGCAAAGTCGAATGAAGTGGTGTTGGTATTCGCTCGTGTGCGCGACCCCTCGTGAACTTAACTGCGGAACGCCCAGTACGACTGAAGTTTTGAGTATTCGGGGCGATCCATCCGCGCCCACGCCAATTGATGTTTTAGAGGGCACGCTGAATGACACTGAGAAAGCTCGCACTGGCAAGCACCGCGCTCTCACTGCTTACTGCGCCTGTTTTTGCCGACGACAACGTGGCCTACATTGAGCAGGTTGCTAATGGCGACGGCAACTCGGGCCTGATTGAACAAGACGGTATCGGCAACGAGGTCGGGCGAGAACCGCGGCCCGTTAGGCAGGTTACCGAAGCAGGCAGTCTCGGTAACGAACTGGTCATCCTTCAGCAGGGCAATGGCAACAAGATCGGAGCAAGCGGCGAGCAATCTTTGCAGCAGGGCCGTAACGGTAGGGCAAATACTGCGAACATTACCCAGCTAGGTGATGGCAATATTGTAGGGTCATTTGGTCAACGCGCACGTCCTGGATCAGGGGTTGGTGGAAACGATATCTTGATCGTGCAAGGCAGCGCGACCACCGGCGGAAACCGGATCGGAGGCATTGCGCAGCGCGCCTCGTCTGGAAACAGCAACACGCTTGATGTCTCGATGACGGGCGACAGCAACACGATTGCTCAGATCAAACAGTTTGCCGAAGTCGGAACCAACGACATCGCTGTCGACATTACTGGTAACGGAAACGGCGCAGGCTCTTTCGCTCCTCTCGGATTTGCGGACCTGTCCGGTGCATCCAACAGCAAGCTTATTCAGGGCAAGCAGTCTGCACCTCCCGTTGGCCTCTTGGACGGCGGAAATTCGATCAACCTGATCATTCCAGGCACTGATAACAAATTCGGTGTGACCCAGCTTGGAACGAACAACACGGTTGGTACGTTGACCATTTCTGGCAACAACAATGAGCTGGGCATTTTCCAGGAAGGGGATGCCAACATGGTTGAGCTGGACGTCCTTGATGGCGACTTCAACAATATCGGTATCAGCCAGAATGGCACCAATTTCGCCGATGTCGACGTCAATGGCAGCTCAAACGAAATTTCCATTTCGCAGGCCAATATGAATGGAAACGGCGCGGATGGTTTCGGTGTTATCCTGTCGATCACCGGGAACTTTAACGGTACCGGCGGCTTCACCGGAGCCGCAGATGGTGTTGGCCTTTTAAATGGCACCATTGTCCAGAACGGGATGGCGAATTTGTTCAGTGGGGAAATCGTCGGGGACAGCAATATGTTCGCTGCGGCACAAATCGGCGACGACAACGCCATTATGACGTCTGTACAAGGGAACATGAACCAGTTTGCTGTGGAGCAGATTGGAAATAACAACTTCGCGGACTTCAGCCAGGTGGGCAATGGAAATAACCTCGGCATCATCCAATAGGCAGTCCGTAGATGAGAGCTATGCGAGTGTCGGCGGATGCCGCCGCCTTTACGAGCTTGTGAAATTGCACCTATCCAGCCGCGTGTGGCTTCCGGCGCTTGGAGGCGAATACTTGAATCCGTACCGGGAGAGGCGTGGTGATGTGGCTCGCAAAAAAGCAGGTTGCCCGGTCGGCGACCAATCTTTGCGCAACTTCACCGCCAAGCACGGCCGCCGAGACGATCCAAGCGGGGTGGTGATTGCCTTCACGAGGCCGGACGTGCGAACCTAAATGTGATATGAATACGACTCGGGTCAAGTACTGATCAGTCGCTGTGTTTTGTTAGTGCTGGGGGTTTTGGAGTGGAAGGCACTTCGTCCGAAAAGCAGGAAGCGGTTGCTGCAATGAACTGGGAAAATCGCCTGAAAAAGGCGAGGGCCCAGCGAGAAGCCATTTTGCGTGAACGCGCTGCCGAAGAGCCGGGCTCGAACGGCTTGCAGCCGATAAGCATTGTCGAGATGGCTGAGAAATTGCGGTCTGGAACAAGCGGCGATACGACCCCTCCAACAGTGGAAAAAAAGTCTGTGCCAGCGCAGAGCGCCCCGGTCGCGTCAGCTGACGCGAAACACTCCGCCGATGAACCAGGTAACCCATTCCGGTTCACTGCGCCAGAACAAACCCGTAGTGTGGCCAGTGATCCTATCGAACCCAGAATTGATCCTGACCTGCCTTCTGAAACACCGACGCCTCCCAGCCCAGTCGCGCCCGTCGAGGCGCGCGAGCCGGCTGACATGCCGTCTGCACCGATCGACACCCCGTCCGAGCCGCTTTATGTGCCCTCAGAGTCGGTCACATCAGTCTCGGCAAAGCAGCCCCTGGACGAGCCTGAAGACTTGATCCCGGAAACGACCGATGAAGAGCAGAGAGCGCCAAGCACCGATCTGATACTTTTGCCGGTCGAACCAGTTGCCGAGCCGCGTCCGGTCTGGAAGCGGGTTGCCCATATCGGCTTGGGCTTCTGTGTTGGGATTGGCGTGGGCCTTGGGATTATGACGTATCAGGCCTATTTCCCCGATGGTATTCGGCTAACAGAAGACACGACGCCGGAGTCTTCGACGGCACCTGACTTACTGGCCGTCTCGCCGCCAGACCTTGCGCCTGTTGCGCCAGCCGCACTCGATGCGCCAGAGATCACTGAGGCTCAAGAAGAGAGCGTTGCGCTTTTCGAACCGATTGCGCCCCTGGAACCGGCTGCGGAGCCTGCTGCGCTGGAGCTCCCCGTGCCCATCGTATTCAGCGATCTGGGGCTGGAGATTGTGTCTCCCGCACCGCTTGTTGCTACGCGTGCGCCTGTGGTTAATAGCGAGAGCCCGGATGCCCTGTTGGAGCTTGCGGCTCTCAGCGCTCCAACGTCAGTGGTATTCCCTGATGCTGGCGATCCCCCGCAAGTGATACTTCAGGTGCCGCAGGCCCCGCAGGATGAGAATGTCCTGACGCTGCAGACGACCGCGCCGTCGCAACTGTCGCTGGACCCGATTCTTTCGGAGAATGGCGCAGACGCGCGTCAGTTGGCGGGGATCAACAGGGCGTTAGACGATGCTGCGGGTGGACTGGCTTCATTCGGAGCGCCGCGCGCGCGCCCCGTTCTCGGACCCGGATCTGGGCCCAGTACAAGCCCGACCTTGACCGCATTGGAGCCGCCGTTTGTGTTGGCAGCGCTGACGGCCGATCTGATGGCTGCGCCATCTGACCCGACCGTGGGTGTCCGGCTCGCGGCCCTTCAGGACGATCTTCCGGCGCTTGTCGAACCCGCCGCCTTGACCGGTATGCCTGAGCCGGGCGTCGCGCCCCCAGCCTTGGCACCACCACTCGCGCGTTCGCCCGTGCCGACCCCCGTTATTGAAGGCGCCGAACGGATGATAATGTGGATCTTCGCAGCTGGCACGGTAAGCTCCGATCGGGTCGCCTCAGCGCAAGGGATTGTAGAAGGGTACAATCTGCCTGTCGGGGCAGTGAACCGCGTGAATTACTTGATCTCGCGAAATCAGGTCCGGTATTACGATGCCTCTACGGCCGAAGCGGCTGAGCGAATAGCGAAAGACATTGGAGCAACCGCGCGCGATTTTACCACTTCTGGTGTTAATCCGGCGCCGGGTACGCTGGAAATCTACTTAGCAGGAGAGCCTACTTCGGCACCTGTTCGCTCGGTTCAGCGAGCACCGGCACCTGTCCGGGCACCGCAGCCGAGCGAAGCAGAAATCCTGCGCCAAAACGTTCTTTCTAAACTGCGCAGTGGTATTGCCCAATAATCTGAGGCTACTGCGCAGGCAGTGTCTTTGACGATCCGAGCTTTTTGTTAGCCCTCGTCGGTCAAATTGATTAGTTCCAGCCCGATCAGGTGAAGCAGACCGGCGATGTCTGGAGCCGCATCCGCTAGCATAATATGGCCGACATCTTTGCCTGCACAACACAAGGCAACGATCAGGTTTTTTTCGCTTTCAGTCAGATCGAAGGCATCGAGATTGGTGCGGATGTGACCGCCAAAGGGTCCGCCCAGATCGTCGATGCTGATCCAGGTCAACGCTTCGGCCCCCGCAGCGAGCCATTGCTGCCCGCTGGTCTGCGCGAACCGGGATGGTGCGACCAGCTTCTCGCCGCCTGTCAGATCGCGGCGGTCCACATCGTAGGTTGACGGGTGGATTTCAACGCCGAAATGGTTCTGCAGCGCAGTGCATACGGGCGGGTTTATCTCCGCGTCGCGCACCGTAACGTGGGTCAGGTGGTGTGTTTGCAACGCGATCAGAGCCGCCAAGGTGCTCAAGCGCGGGCAGGGCACGCGGTCAACGCCCCAGAACCGGAGCTCGCGGATAAAGGGCACGCTTTCATAGGCCCCGGCTGTGAAGCGAATTGCAAAGTACTGACGATCAGGCACGAAATCGAAGCTAAGCTCCATTGAATCCCCCGCGCTTGCCGTTGTTGGTCACCGGATAGTAGTCTCCGATGCTGCCGGCATTTGCGACGCCCAACACGTATTCAAGATCAGCCACGGTGTCGAAGCTCCCGAGGAGGACGTGAATACCTTCTGCAGGATCATTCACAGCAAAAAACTCAATCTGTCCTAGCCCAAATGCCAGCAGCGACTTGGGCAACGCTTCCAGCGCCATTGACATGGAGTCATATCGTCTGGAGATCACCCGCCGGTGTCCGCGTTCGACGCGCAGCGCCTGCAGGCCCAGAAGTGTCGGATGGCTTTCAAGTTCTGAGGCCGAAACAACGTCGACGCCCGGCACCTCGCTGAAAGCTTGCAGTTTTTCAAGGGTTTCACTCGCTGTCATTCGGTGGCGTGTGCGCATGACAAGCTTGGTATTGGGCCCGTAGCCTCGAAATTCGGGTTGAAACGACAAGCCGTCGACCTGAACCGCCGCATCACCATTGGTGTTGTTGAAAATTGGATCAAAACCGAGTGCGAGTGCGGCTTCGAGATCAAGGTCGATATGAAACGCTCCGAAATCAGATGGAAGATAGGTGAGCATTTCGCGCATTGTCGGGAAGCCTGTGACCCACAGGGGTTCTTCTTCTTCCTCGCGGACTGCAGTCAGAAATGGCTCTCCTAAAAAATGCTTGTAAGCACCGTTCGAGCGATCGGCTACTTCGCGCTGGATCACCGAGCCATGGGACGACACACTGGCGCTATGCAAACGCCGCAGGCAGTGGAACTTTCCGGTATGGGGTATTTCGAGGCCGCTCAGCAGCATTCGGATGTGTAGGTCGTAGTCCGACCCCAGCGTCAGACTGTCATCATAGCGGATGCGCTTCAGCACGTCGCGACGATAAAATGCGGAACTGTGGAGGGTGACTTTGCCCTTCCGTCTTTGATTATGATTTATGTCGCGGATCTGACCGAGATATGAGGTCAGACGACCATTGCTTTCATCGAACTCGATCCAGCTTGAGTGGCAGCCATGCGCACCCGCGTGCAACGCCATGCAATCCAACTGTTCTTCGAACCGGGTTGGCATAGAGAAGTCATCGTCATCATGGACGGCAATGTAGAAGCCGCGCGCCTTGTCGGTCATGATGTTGCGTGCGCCCGGGATGGAGGGCGTCTTGGTCGCGTAGAGGTGAATATCGAGCGTCGGAAAGGCCTTGCGTAGTGCTTTCAGTTTCAGGCGCTTGGACTTGTCTGTGCTGTTCTCGCAAAGCAGCACCTCGAAGTCCTGAAAGGTCTGCGCAGCGAGGCCATTCAGGCAAAGCTCTATATGCTCAGCACGGTTCGTGCGCTCTGTCGTTGCGATCGCCACAGAAATGGTAGGGCCGAAAACGCCTTGATCTTGGTAGTCCGAATGGCGAAATGGGCGCGGTCGAAAAATGGAATTGTCGGCAAGCAGGGCTTTCTTCTGGCTGTCGGTAAAGCGCCCGGACAAGCGCGGCTCTGACGGCGGGTGCCGTTGGTGGAGAACCGTGTCGGAGAGATAGTAATCGACGCGCTTGCCGTAACGGCGCAGGCGCTGGCAAATGTCGTTGTCTTCGCCGCCATAATCGAAATACCTGGTGTCGAAACCTCCGATCTCGATAACATTGGCGCGGTTGAACAGATTGCAGCAGCCTTCACCCCAATTCGCGCGCATCCGTTTGCGGCTTGGTTCGCCATTCACGAAATCGAAATCGGTTGCCTGAAGTACGTAGAAGGCCACTTTTTCAGAGGCGACTGTCGTTGCGAGTTCCGCAAGTACATCCTCGTCGACCACAAGCCGCACATCCGCGTCGATTTTCATCACGACATCATTCTGTGCTTCTGCGATCCCGATATTGATTGCCTCCGAAAGGCACCATCTATCCGCATTGACGCGAACGACCCGACATCCCGGAACGGGTGACAAAGGGTCTAGCGACCCGAAATCTACGAGGATGATTTCAGTGATTGGGGGGAGTGCACGAAGACAGTCAATGCAGGTCCGTAGCCGGTCGAGCGACCAATTTCTAAATGGGACGACAGCAGAGATCATTTGCGCCGCTCACAAGCTTTGCTTGGGCTCAGGATTCCGAGCCGATGTATTGTGAAACAGTCGCAACTTCCGCCGTGCAAAACAACTGCCCAGTCGACGGCGCAGTGTTCGCGCGCGCAACGGCCGGTTGAACGAGCGATGGCTGGCCTCCGACCCCACACCCGATAACCTGGTTCTGAGGTCCACCTGCAAACTCGATCGAATCCGAATTGACGATACAGGCCAGCAGGCTCGCACTGCCGACGCCGTCCTGCAAGGCACGGCGGGCGGCATCGACCGATACACGACCATCCGCGCCTTCGAACGCGACTACGCCGCTGTTTGCCAAAATGTTCAGAAATTCGACAGTTTCGTTCATCAGGCTGGCCGCGTCCGGTTCGCCTTCGAACAGGTCCGTCCCGCAGAGGACTTGCGCGGTACTCGTGATCGGGGCAACCGCTGCAGTGAGCGATACCAGGCCAAGCCGGGCATACGCCAAAGTTGTTTTGAGTTTATCGAAATCTGCCATACGCGACACCCTATTACCCTTCCAGATGTCGCAGTTTCTTGTGGATTTTTCAACCTTTGTCCGCCGTATCTAAGAGTTGTTGTGCGTCCTTGGTGTTCTGCAAGCGGGTTAGCAAGCCAGGTTTCTACGAGGCCCTTCACGGGTGCGCCCAAGGAAAATAACTTTAAAACCCATTTATAAAATACTAAAATTAAATAAAAAATTTGAAGGTAGCCTAGGGGTTGTGGAAGGCGTGTCGCCGCCCTTTTTCCGCCTCATGTTAATCGTCCCCCGCGTGGCGTCTTTGCCACGGACTGAAAATCTCTGTCGTCGCTGCGGAAACAATCGGGCCGATTGGGCAAGACTGCGCATGGTGTGGAATCTGTGTTAGTCGGGGCTGTCGGAGCAGCTCCCCTGACGCGTATTGCGAAGAGATGTCACAGTGATCTGCTTAGAATGTCGCAGCTACTCATCTTGCATTTCCGGAGCATTCTGTATACAGCCGTATACTGAACTTCTTCGTATTGACGAAGCCTCCTCAAGACACGATCAGCGAAACGCCAAATGCGGATAAACCCATGAGCCTATACACCGATTATTTGACCGAAATCGAAACCCGCAAAGAGCAAGGTCTCAGCCCGAAACCCATCGACGACGGTGCTTTGACCAAAGAGGTGATCGGGCATATTAGGGACGTAAACAGCCCGCATCGGCAGGACTGTCTGAAGTTTTTCATCTACAACACCCTGCCGGGCACAACGAGTGCCGCCGCTGAGAAGGCCCAGTTCCTGAAAGAAATCGTTCTTGGCGAGGTTCGGGTCGAAGAAATAACGCCCGCTTTCGCTTTTGAGCTCCTGAGTCATATGAAGGGCGGTCCATCGGTCGAGGTGCTGCTGGATCTGGCGCTTGGCTCCGATGCACAGATAGCCCGCGATGCGGCTGAAGTGCTTAAGACGCAAGTCTTCCTCTACGAGGCGGATACGGACCGCATCAAGGTGGCATATGAGGCGGGCAATGCTATCGCAGCTGACCTGTTGGATAGCTATGCCAAGGCCGAGTTCTTCACCAAGCTTCCCGATGTCGATGAAGAGATCAAGGTCGTCACGTATATCGCCGCTGAGGGCGATATCTCCACCGACCTGTTGAGCCCCGGCAACCAGGCGCATTCCCGCGCTGATCGCGAGTTGCATGGCAAGTGCATGATCTCGGAAAAAGCACAGCAAGAAATTGAGGCATTGAAGCTGAAGCTCCCCGACCACCGGGTCATGCTGATCGCGGAAAAGGGCACAATGGGCGTGGGGTCGTCACGGATGTCCGGGGTCAACAACGTAGCGCTCTGGACCGGTAAGCAGGCCTCGCCTTATGTGCCCTTCGTCAACATTGCGCCAGTTGTGGCAGGTACCAACGGGATTTCTCCGATATTTTTGACAACAGTAGGCGTAACCGGCGGGATCGGTGTCGACCTGAAGAACTGGGTCAAGAAGGTCGACGAGAGCGGCAAGCCGATCCTCAACAACGATGGCAACCCCGTCTTGGAGCAGCGCTACTCGGTTGAAACTGGGACCGTCCTGAAGATCAATACGAAGAACAAAAAACTCTACAGCGAAGACGGCAGCGAAGAGTTGGTCGATATGTCCGACAGCTTCACGCCGCAAAAAATGGAGTTCATGAAGGCCGGTGGGTCCTACGCAATCGTGTTTGGCAAGAAGCTGCAGACGTTCGCCGCGGAAACTCTGGGCATCGAGGCGCCACTGGTCTTTGCGCCGTCCAAGGAGGTGAGCGTTGAAGGGCAGGGGCTCACTGCCGTCGAGAAGATCTTTAATGCCAACGCGCTGGGCGTCACACCGGGCAAGGTGCTGCATGCGGGTTCAGATGTGCGCGTGCGGGTGAATATCGTCGGGTCTCAAGACACCACCGGGCCAATGACCGCGCAGGAACTTGAAGCGATGGCCGCAACCATCCTGTCGCCGAGCGTGGACGGAGCCTATCAGTCGGGCTGCCATACTGCCTCGGTCTGGGATGCCAAAGCGCAGGCGAATACGCCAAAGCTGATGGCCTTCATGAACAAGTTCGGGCTGGTCACCGGGCGCGATCCCAAAGGTGTCTACCATTCGATGACCGACGTGATCCACAAGGTGCTGAATGATATCACTGTCGATGACTGGGCGATCATCATCGGCGGCGACAGCCACACGCGGATGTCGAAAGGCGTCGCGTTTGGTGCGGACTCCGGGACCGTCGCGCTTGCCCTTGCGACTGGGGAGGCGTCGATGCCGATCCCGGAATCGGTGAAGGTGACCTTCAAAGGCAAAATGGCAGGTCATATGGACTTCCGGGACGTCGTTCACGCGACCCAGGCGCAGATGCTGGCCCAGCACGGGGACAACGTGTTCCAGGGTCGGATCATCGAAGTGCATATCGGTACGCTGCTCGCCGACCAGGCCTTTACCTTCACCGACTGGACGGCCGAGATGAAGGCCAAAGCCTCGATCTGTATCTCGAACGACGAGACGCTGATCAAGTCGCTGGAGCTGGCCAAGCATCGCATCCAGATCATGATCGACAAGGGCATGGAGCATGAAAACGGTATGCTTCAGAAACTCATCGGAATTGCCGAGGACCGCATCTCTCAGATTAAGTCCGGCGAGAAACCGGCCCTCGCGCCGGATGACAACGCCAAGTACTTCGCCGAAGTGGTGGTCGATCTCGACGAGATTGTCGAGCCGATGATCGCCGACCCGGACGTCAACAACATCGATGTATCGAAGCGTTATACCCACGACACAATCCGTCCGATTTCGTTCTATGGAGCGGAGAAGAAGGTGGATCTGGGCTTCGTCGGATCCTGCATGGTTCACAAGGGCGACATTAAAATCGTGGCTCAGATGCTGCGTAATCTTGAAGCCGCCCATGGCGAGGTCGCCTTTAAGGCGCCCCTTGTTGTCGCCGCACCGACTTACAACATCATCGATGAACTCAAGGAGGAGGGGGATTGGGAAATTCTCCAGAAATACTGCGGGTTTGAGTTCGATGACTCTGCACCGAAGCAGACGGCGCGGACCGAGTACGAGAACATCCTGTATCTGGAACGACCGGGTTGTAACCTCTGCATGGGCAACCAAGAAAAGGCTGCGAAGGGCGATACTGTTCTGGCAACCTCGACGCGCCTGTTCCAAGGCCGGGTTGTCGCGGATTCCGAGACCAAAAAAGGAGAGTCTCTGTTGGGATCCACCCCAGTTGTTGTCCTGTCTGCAATTCTTGGCCGCACGCCCACACTGGATGAATACAAGGTAGCGGTTGAGGGCATCGACCTGACCAAGTTCGCGCCGCCGGTCCAGAAGCCGGCGTTGAGCCGCTCGGTTCATTTCTAAGGATGCAACTCTGCTGAGTGGAAACGCCCGACCGCATCGGTCGGGCGTTTCTTGATTTTGGGGTTTGCCCACTGCAGGCTGAGCCGCGAATAGCAATGGCGTGGACCGGTCGGCAAGCAGGGGGGCTTTCGGCGCTATGAAACATCTCTTTCTTGGCGTCGCGTGCTTGGTTTTTTTGTTTGGCGGAGTCGCCGCAGGGGTCTTCGTGCTCGGAATTCCCAAGCTTGCGGCGCTGAACCCGTTTTACGTGCTGTCTGACTGGACTGACTACGATACGACCCAGACAAACGTGTCGGCAACGGTTGATGAAATGGGGCGCGAGGCGACGTTACTGTCTGCCTTCTACGGGATTGACGGCGGTCTTCCACAGATACTCCGCGTTTTTTTCTGCCCCTTCGCGCCTGGGAATGATGGAATGCCGGTGATCTTCTCCCACGAATTGGATGTCGACAGCGTGCAGGCAGGGGATTTCAGGGTCGTTTCTCAATCTGGCGCGGTCGGCCCGGTCTTTTGCGCGACGTTCTCGCCCGCGTCCGATCCCGGCGAATTGCGAACAGTGCTTCTGGGCGGCGAGTTTGGTTCTGCAGCAGATCAGCCTGTCACGGTCGAAATCATCGGTAACATCCTTTCAAAGGACCGCACGGTGAATTTCAGGGGCGCAAAGATTGACGTTGTTCCGCTTGAGGACGGTCCGAGCATTTCGCTCGCCAAACTGGTTCTGGAAGCTGAGTGGCGAGCCGGTACACCGCCGACGCGCCTTCCTTGGGGCGGCGGGAGTGGGTGTCCACAGGGAACGAAGCTCGCGGTCCGTGTGACTTGGGAAGGCGGCGTTACCAAGCCGGACGGCAGCGACGCGGATGACGAGGACAGGCGGCGCTATCAGGTGGTATTCGCGACGGACGGGACCGGGCGCGTAGCCACGCCCGACGCGTTGGCTGATCTCGGTGATGGAGATAATAATCATCTGCTGTGTTTCGAAGAAGGCGGCACACCCAAGGGAGTTCACTTCCCGGCTGGTTACCTGACCGACCCTCGGGATGACTTGAACCCGGAGACCAGCGCGCTCGTGCAGCGATAGAGGGTGTTACAGGCCGCAGGAAATGACGGCGAGCCGAGTTTCTCATCTGCTCCGCCGGTCATTATGCAAGCGGCACTTGGCAAAAGTGCATACAAAAATATTTCGATACTTGCTCATTTTTCATGCATCCCTGCAAAAATCGCGATCTATAACAGGCAAACTGGAAACCTCCTGCCATTTTGCATACAAAAATTCGATGAAAAATTGTCTCTACCGCTGATGGACCGATCTCAATTCTGCGGAGAATAACGGTCGTTTTCTCGCTAAGCGACGCGTGTGCTGCCATCACTGTTAGTGCGGCGCGGGCTGCTTGGCACTCACCAGAAGACGCAATCAGCAGGGAATTACTCAATGAAGCCAAAAATGTTGTCTCGCCGAGGTTTTATGCGCCAGGGCGCCAATCTGGTCGCCGCAAGCGCGGTGGCAAGTTCGTTGCCGGGAATGGTTGCGGCCATGGGCAATGTCACCGTTGGTTTTATCTATGTCGGCCCGCGTCAGGACTTCGGCTGGAACCAGGCCCACTGGGATGCCGCCCAGAAAATCGCTGCGATGGATGGGATTTCCGTCGTGGAGCAGGAGAATGTCCCTGAGACTGCCGAGGTCGAGAAGGTCATCCAATCGATGATCGAGCTTGACGGTGCGAAGGTAATCTTTGGGACCTCCTTCGGTTACTGGGACAGCTTGAAAGCAATGGCTGTGAAGTATCCGGACGTTTTGTTCACCCATATCGGCGCGATCTGGAAAGAGGGCGACCCGACCAACGTCATCGGATATCGCGGTTACACAGAGGAAGCGCATTACCTCTGCGGGATCGCGGCTGGGCGCATGAGCAAGACCGGCAAGATTGGCTTCATTGGCTCGAAACCGCTCTATTTCATTTACAACAATGCCAACGGCTTCGTTCTGGGGGCGCGGTCGGTCAATCCGGAGCTGACCTGTAACGTTGTCATCACTGGCGACTGGAACAATCCGGTAAAAGAGGCCGAGACCACCAACGCTCTGATCGATCAGGGCTGCGATGTAATCATCGCCAACGTGGACAGCCCAAAGGTTTCCATCGAAACCGCTGAGGCACGTGGCGTGTACACCTGCGGCTACCATTCGGATCTGAGCTCGCTGGCCCCCAATGGGTTCCTGACCGGGGCAGAGTGGAACTGGGCGTCGGGCGCTGAGTTCGTTCAGGCCTTCCTCAACGATGATCCGTATCCGAACCTCAAGCGGGGCGGTTTCCGCGAAGATATGGTCGCGCTCAGCCCGTTTGGCGATGCGGTTCCGCAGGAAGTGCGCGACGAGGTCATGGCGGCGAAGCAGGGCTTCATCGATGACACGCTTCAGCTCTATACCGGCCCGCTCTTCGACAACCAGGGCAACCAGATCCTGGCCGAAGGCGAAGTGAAGGCGAACTCTGACACCCCGTTCAAGCTAGGCATTGACTGGTGGGTCGAAGGGACGATCGGCTAACGCCTTCGCGCTTCCATGACTGGCACTGGCTTCATGAACACCATGGAAGCGGTGGCGATCAACGCCGCCGCTTTCGTGATCACGATGGTCCTGTTTGGGCTTTATGTAACGTGGCTGGGGCACAACCCGCTCGACGTCTATTATGTCCTGTGGCTTGGCTCCTTTGCGCGACAAATCTCCATTGAAAGCACGCTGACCAACGCTGCGCCTTTGATGCTTACGGCACTTTGCACCGCCATTCCGGCGCGGGCGGGACTGCTGGTGATCGGGGGCGAGGGGGCACTTGTCGTCGGCGGGGTCGCGACGGTTTTGGTTGGTGTGCTGCTGAGCGGTGCGCCCTTCTTGGTTGGCGTGACGCTGATGAGCCTCGCGGGGGCGATTGCGGGCGGGCTCTGGATTGCGTTTGCAGGCGCCCTTAGACAGTATCGCGGGGTCAATGAGACGATCTCCACCCTGCTGCTGAACTATATCGCTATTGCGGTGATGTATCATCTCATCACAGGCCCGATCCGCGATTGGGAGCGGGTGCTGAAAACCTCCAGCTGGAGCATCCCGGAAGAGCTCCGCGTTGGCGCGTTGCCTCTTGTCGACGTGCATTGGGGGCTGGCGGTTGGCATTGTCACGTGCCTGATCCTGTACGTCGTAATGCGGAAGACGACCTTCGGGTTCGGCGTGGATGTCTTGGGCGGCAACCAGCGGGCCGCGCAGATGGCGGGCCTCCCGATCAACAAGATGGTATTGATCTGCTGCTTCATGGGCGGGGCTGCCGCCGGCCTCGCCGGTGCATTTGAGGTGACTGCCGTGCACGGGTTCGCCAGTGAGTCCCTTGTCGTTGGGTTCGGCTACGCGGGCATTCTAGTGGCCTTCCTGTCTCGCCAGAACCCGGCGGCGATTATCCTCATGGCTATTATCCTCGGTGGTGTGGCCGCAAGCGGGGGCCTCCTGCAGCGGCGCTTCGACCTGCCAGATGCAACGACGCAGGTTCTGCAAGGGCTGCTGTTTATGGTCGTGCTGGCCTCCAATGCGGCGTATGGGCGTCTCAACATTTTCCAGCCTGCCGCGTGGAGGACCGCGTGATGGAAGGCGGCGATCTGGGCTGGTGGGGCGTTGTTATTGCCGTAATTGGTGGCGCGATCCGCGTCTCTACCCCGTATCTCTTTGTAAGCCTTGGCGAAACGCTGACCGAAAAATCGGGCCGCGTGAACCTCGGCCTCGAAGGCGTGCTCGTCATGGGCGCGATGAGCGGCTACGGGACTGCGGTCATTACCGGAGAGCCGTGGCTAGGGGTGCTGGTGGCGGGCTGCGCAGGCGCGTTTCTGTCGCTGATCCACGCGCTCATTTGTACGCTGCCGCGCGTGAATGACATCGCGGTCGGTATTGCGCTGTTCATCTTCGGAACAGGGCTCGCCTTCTTCCTTGGGAAACCTTTTATCAATCCCTCCGCCCCGCGCTTGCCTGACCTCGATTTGGGTTGGTGGAGCGCGTCACCGCAGGTCCAGTCTGCCCTACAGATCAACCTGTTGTTCCTCATCGGATTTACACTGGCGCTTTTCCTGGCGTGGGCGCTGAAGAACACGCGGTGGGGCCTCGTTTTGCGCACGGTGGGTGACAGCGAAGAGGCCGCTGGGGCATTAGGCTACAACATCGCTGTGGTGCGTATTCTTGGCACTGTGGCGGGCGGGTTTCTTGCGGGTGTCGGTGGGTCCTACCTGTCGCTGTACTTCCCGGGCACCTGGAACGAAGGTTTGTCGAGCGGGCAGGGCCTTATGGCCGTTGCCCTGGTGATCTTCGCGCGTTGGGACCCGGTCCGGTGTTTCTATGCGTCTCTGGTTTTTGGCGGGGCAACGGCCTTGGGTCCGGCGCTGCAATCGGTGGGTATAACGGCAAACTACTATCTCTATGGGGCCGCGCCTTACTTCCTGACGCTGGCGTTGCTGATCTACAGCTCGTCGCCGCGCAAAGCGCTTGAAGGCGCCCCTGGGGAGGTTTCGATCAGCCGATGAACATGATGTCGGAACTGGGTATGATCGCCCCCCCGCGCGTAACAATGACGGGCGTGACAAAACGGTTCGGTGCGCTGACAGCGCTCGATGCCGTGTCCATCGATATTGCGCCCGGAAGCTTTCACGCGCTGCTGGGGGAGAACGGCGCCGGTAAAAGCACGCTGGTCAAATGCCTGATGGGAACTTATCGCGCCGATGAGGGGCAGGTCCTGCTCGATGGACGCGAAACTCAGATCAACTCCACCCGTGACGCGCAGAAAGCTGGTCTCGGGATGGTGTACCAGCATTTCACGCTGGTGCCGTCCATGAGCGTGGCCGAAAACCTTATTCTTGGTGAGGCAGATCTGCCGGCCGTGATTGATTGGCGCGCGCGGCGTAAATTGCTTCGGGCGTTTATGGCAGATATGCCGTTCCAGCTTGATCTCGACCGCGCCATTTCGAACCTGTCCGCAGGAGAGAAACAGAAGCTCGAAATCCTCAAGCAACTTTACCTTGGCAGCCGGTTTCTGGTGCTCGATGAACCCACAAGCGTGCTGACCCCGGATGAAGCCGACCAGATCCTCGGGCTGATGCGGGATCTCGCACAAGCGGGACGGATCTCGGTCATCCTGATCTCCCACAAGCTCAGAGAAGTCGAAAGCTATGCTGATGAAGTCACCGTTCTCAGGCAGGGGCGCGTTTCAGGGCAGGGCAGGGTCGCAGATCTGACGCGCAGTGACATGGTGCAGATGATGGTCGGCGAAGACACATTCGCCAAGTCCGAGGCGCGCAGCACGTCGGGATCGGGCAGCACACACCTGACCGTTCGGGGGCTTTGCGTCGATGATGACAAAGGGGTGGCTGCGGTGCGCGATCTGTCACTGGAGCTGAGATCCGGCGAGATTGTCGGGATCGCAGGCGTGTCCGGGAACGGTCAGACAGAATTCGTGGAAACCCTTGCCGGTCAGCGCAACGAGACTGCCGGAGAAATTATAGTCGATGGAGTTCCTTACAGTAAGACGCGTAAAGAGATACGCGCGGCCCGCATCAAGCTTCTGCCGGAAGCCCCGTTGGACAATGCCTGCGTACGGGGCATGTCCGTGGCGCAAAACCTCGCGCTGCGGGACTTTGATCAACCACCTGTCGCGAAGGGCGGTGTCTGGCTTGACAAAGCGGCAATGCGCGCGCGGGCCGTTGATCTGATCACGCGGTTCAGGGTTAAGACCCAAGGCCCTGATGCGCCGATCGAGACCCTGTCTGGCGGAAACGTCCAGCGGACCGTCCTCGCTCGGGAGCTCTCGGATAAGTCGAATATTCTGATCGTTCAGAACCCGTGCTTCGGGCTTGATCTGAAAGCTGTCGCTGAAATTCGGCGCCGTATCGTGGACGCGCGCAATGACGGCACAGCCGTTTTGCTCATCAGTGAGGACCTCGACGAGATCCTTGAGCTTTCGGATCGGATACTTGTCATGTCCGAGGGTCAGATCGTTTTCGAAACCCCGCGCGAGGACGCAGATCTTCAGGAAATTGGCCGCCACATGGCCCAGCACGGCGATTGAAACGTGTCGGAAGAACACCCTTGCAAAGTCCTGCGCGGCGGTTTGCTGCTCGATATTCAAGGCCGGAAGGCCGAGCCTGCGGATATCCTGATCGAAGGCGCTGAAATCCGCGAGATTGGCCGCCCGGGTATGGAGGTGCCGGACGGCGCGCAAGTCATCAATGCGACTGACCGGTTGATCATGCCGGGCCTCGTTAATGCGCACACACATGGCCATGGCAGCCTTGGGAAAGGGCTCGGCGACAAGTGGTCCTTGGAGCTGCTTTTGAACGCAGCCCCTTGGACAAGTTCCGGCTTCTCGCTTGAAGACAAGCTTAATGCTGCACAGCTCAACGCCGCCGAAATGGTGCTGAAAGGCTGCACGGCGGCGTATGATATGTATTTCGAGTTTCCGAGCGCGTCCGCCGATGGCATTTCGGCTATAGGGCAGGGATATCGCGACCTCGGCGTGCGGGTGGTTCTTGCGCCCATGATGGCGGATATAACCTTGTTCCATGCCATTCCCGGATTGCTCGACGCGCTACCGGAACCGCTCCGCTCTCGCGCGTCGGCCATGAAGGCAACGCCGCACGAAACGCATATCGCGAATTGCCGGGAAATCCTTGAAAGCTGGGCGTTCGACCGCGATGAGGTGAGGCCTGCATTGGGTCCGACGATCCCGCTGCATTGCACTGATGCTTTTTTGAAGGCCTGTCGGGCATTGTCGGACGAGTTCGGGGTCGACGTGCAAATGCATCTGGCGGAGTCCCGCGTACAGGCCGCCTCTGCTCAGCCCCGCTATGGCAAAAGCCTGGCCGCGCATCTTGATACGTTTGGTCTGTTGTCTGAGCGGTTCACCGGTGCGCACGGTGTCTGGTTGGATGATGCGGACCTCGATCTGGTGGCCAAGCGGGGCGCAAAGATCGCCCATAACCCGGGAAGTAACTTGCGACTTGGCTCAGGCATCGCGCCGGCGCGCAAGATGCTGGAACGGGGCATTACGGTTGGCATTGGTACGGACGGGTCTGGCTCGTCCGACAATCAGAATATGTTTGAAGCCATGCGCATGGCCAGCTTTGTTTCCCGTACAAAACACACGGATCCGGCGCATTGGCTGGGCACATGGGAGGTGCTCGAAATGGCAACCTCGGGCAGTGCCGCCGTTCTTGGGATGGGCGACAGGATCGGAACTCTTGCGCCCGGTTATAAGGCGGATATGGTATTTCTGGATCTTACCAGTGTGAACTTCACTCCTTTGAATGACGCAGCGAACCAAGTTGTGAATTGCGAGGATTCGAGTGCCGTCTCCAGCGTGATGATCGGTGGACGCATGGTGCTGTCGGATCGCAAGTTCCTCGCCTTTGACTTCGATGCTCTGCGAGCGCGGGTTCAGGTATCGGTCGAAAGGATCGCGCGGGAGGCGCGAGATAAAAGAGAAGTTTCCGAACTGATGGCGCGCTTCGTGTCCAGCCATTGCATCGGGCTTGCCTGTCGCCATGAATAGGCGCGAATGTCCTCTCCGTCTGTAAAGGCACTGCATGGGATGTTGACCGGGGGTTTCTTACGGCCGCGTGAGCCCTAGAACTCGTATGAGATCGCGCCACGGCCTGCGGCATGGTGCGTACCACCAAATAGCGCTCCTGCAAGGGGATTACCCGCAATGAGAAACTATCCGTACAGAGCCTTGGGCAAGCTTGTTCTTTGGGTCGTCGGCTTAATCTGCGTTTCATCCGTTGCCTTTGCGGCAGACCCGACCGGCCCCTTTGGCCTCACGGCGTTGGAAGTCAGTTTCATGGAAGCGGGGGGG